>JACCUI010000075.1 GCA_013811945.1 Pyrinomonadaceae bacterium
GAATTACCGGGGTGGTCGAAAAAGAGAAGAGGACCGCGGAAGGTCCAATCGGGTTGTAGGCGGGTCCGGGATTGAAGGTATTAAACGGCAGTTGGCCTACAAAAAAGTCCTGCGAAAAAGCATCGTAGAAAAGACCCCAACCAGCACGCAGCACAGTCTTGCTTTTGCCCGTCAGGTCCCAGGCGACCCCGATTCGGGGTGAAAAGTTGTTCCGGTCACTATTGTAGAGTTTGTCGAGGTCTCCGGCGCCGACCTGCACCAGGCCGCGCGCGGGATCGAAGTTGCTAAAGCGGTTGCGTTCTTCGGCAATCACGCCCATGTAGTCGTAGCGGAGTCCAACATTGAAGGTCACGCTGGGCCGCCAACGAAAAGTATCCTGGATAAACCCGGCGTGCGAATTTTGAAACGTACCGCGACGCGAGTCACCGCGCGCTGAACGACCGCCGCTCAAGGTGCCGAAAAGGAAATCGGCCAAAGAATCAAAATCCAAACGGCCGCGATAGCCGGCGTCGAAAAACGCATTTACAAAGGTCCGGCGAAACTCGTAACCAAACTTCAGATCGTGACGGTCGAGTTTCCACGAGAAATTGTCGATAGCCTGCCAGTTGGTATCAACCCGCGCTCGCGGCACGGAGAGGGTAGCGCCAATCGAGGCAATCGAACCTACGGGGTCGTTTCTGATGCGAATGAATGGCAAGCCGAAATCCTGCGAACCGACGATGCCGTTGTTGAGTCCAATGGTACGCGGATCGAAATTCTGATCCTCGGGGAAGAAGCCCTCATCGAAACGGTTGTAGCCAAATCTCATCTCGTTGACCTTGGTGTTCGAGAGCAGCCTCAGGTAGGAAATGGAGAAGAGGTTAACCCGCGTAGGCGTCACCGTGTTGTAACCGGGCAAGACGTTGCCGGCCAGGATTGCCAGAGGAAAAGACTGATTGCTGTTACCGAAGAAATAGCGCGCCGTTAGTTGATTCTGTTCGTTGAATGAATGGTCGATCTTTCCGATCATGCTGTCGATATCATTCAGCGCGCGGGTGGTCACAAACAAATTTGGCGTGCCCGTGTCATCAAACACAGGCAGCGGACGATTAGGCGCGGGCCAAGGATTCCGCGCCAGCAGGCGCGCAATCACGGGATTCGTCGGTCCTCCCAGAGCGGCAATCTCTCTGGGATCGGGAACCCGGGCCGTTGAACTGAGGCCAACGCGTTCACGCTGGCCCTCGTAGGCGAAGTAGAAAAATGTGCGGCTACGAATGATCGGACCACCAAGTGATCCGCCGAACTGATTATTGCGAAACGCGGTTTTGGGATCAGGTTTGGGATTGAAAAAGTTCCGCGCGTCGAGTGCGTTGTTACGGAAGAACTCGAAAACCGAACCGTGAAATTCATTGGTCCCTGATTTGGTGACGATGTTTACGACAGCGCCCGAGTTTCGCCCGTACTCGGCTTCAAAATTGGAAAGGACTGCGACTTCGGAGATCGCCTCGATGGGTAGAATAGTTGCCGGAGTGCCAAACACTCCAGCTTCATTAATCGCCGGCAAGTTGCGATAACCATCATTCATGTCAGTGCCGTCCAGAAGATAATTATTAGCGCGGCCACGATTGCCGTTGGCACTAAACAATCCAAATGAGCCGGGTGAATCGGTAGCTCCGGAAGGATCTCCAGTCGCACCGGGTACCAGCACCAGGAACTTGGTAAAATCGCGGCCATTCACCGGTAGATCTGCTACGGCTTTAGTGCTAATGGTGCCGCCGAGTGTATTGGTCGTGGTTTCAACCTGGGCGGCGGGAGCCACCAATACAACTGTGTCGCTCCCGGCCACTGACAGTTCGATGTCCACTCGCCTTTCGCTCGTGACTTCCACGACCACACTGTCAATTTGGTATTTGGCGAAACCGGGCTTTTGCGCAGTCACCACATAAGTGCCTGTTTGCAATTCCGCGAGAGTGTAGTTCCCCGAAGAGTCGGTCACGGTGGATCGTTCGATACCAGTCCCCACGTTCTTCGCCGCCACAGTGGCCACAGGAATAACCGCGCCGTTGGGATCGGTAACCGTGCCCAGTATGTTTCCGCGAAATGTTTGAGCGGAAAGTGATCCGGTTAGAGCCAGGAACACAAAGAAGCTTGCGGCAAAAATCTGGGCCCAACGTTTTCGCGCACGCTGAGTGATCGTGGGAAGGTCGATAATTGTGTCTTGTGTCTGACACCTTCTATTCATCGGAAGGTTACCTCCTGATCGATTGAACGGTTTGGACTGGAAGACCTTGCGAAGTGGCTGATTATATCCCTGCAGATGACGCAGTCAATCAGTTTCCCGTATTGCTGATCAATTGCGATGAGCCTCAGCGAGGAGAATAATAGACTTCCGCGGTTTCCTTGAACAGCCTTGCTTTAAGTACGCTGAAAGCGTAATTCGTAGCACATGGCGCTTCACACAGCCTCGGTAACGACCGGGTTAAGGTGCGTCACTCGATCGCCGCCCTTCGCTTCTGTACTTGCTTGACGTAGCAGTGTGTTAAGTTAACTGGACCAGGACTTGGCTTCTCTTGGACTTTCCTGCTGCCTGTAATAAAGTCGCGCTCACACTTACCATACATCATCGCGGAGGGATCTATGAAAACGTCTCTCTCTATCGACTCGGTGCGAGATACCGCTGCTCGTTTGCGGCAGGCAAACAATGATTTCGCCCGGAAATATCCTGCCGAGATCGGCCGGCGGCAACCCGTGCACACAGTCTATGGCGGCGCTCATCTTTTCAAGTCAGATTCGGCCCAACGACTGGGAGCATTGGCCCGCCGCTCACTGGATCAGTTTGCCCCGGACTTCCTGGTATTCGCAAAAGCGATTGGCCTGCCTGGGACTGTCGACTTACCTGACTCGGTGGAGGATGCCGAGGACTTGAATCAGCGACTGGAAGACAATCCGGAGGATGTGCGTCGGGAAAACAAACCAGCGTGGCTGGCCCATACCATTTACCGCCGCGTTAGCGATAAGTTGCGGCGCGAGCCGGTCGAAGATTTTCGGATTGATTTCGAGGATGGTTATGGAAATCGTCCTGACGCAGAGGAAGACAGGCACGCTGTTGCCGCGGCGACTGAGGTGTCAGAGGGAACCAGAAACAAGACGCTGTCGCCCTTCATAGGAATTCGTATCAAGCCTTTCACAGAAGAGCTTCGTGAACGAAGTTTTCGGACGTTGGACATGTTCGTCTCCACTCTGTTGGACAAGACGGGTGGGCAGCTCCCGGAGAATTTTGTCGTTACCCTGCCGAAGATTACGATTCCTGAACAAGTTTCGGCTCTGGTTGAGTTCTTTGAGTCGCTCGAAAGGGAAACTCAATTAGCCCCCGGTTCACTCAAGATGGAGATGATGATCGAAACCACACAGTCGATCATAAACGACCGTGGGGAGATCAATCTTCCGTTGTTGCTGGCCGCTGCCAGAGGGCGTTGCGTGGCCGCGCACTTTGGTACTTATGATTACACCGCGAGTTGCAACATCACGGCCGCCTATCAGCACATGATGCATCCGGCCTGTGACTTTGCTAAACACATGATGCAAGTCTCTCTTGCCGGTACTGGCGTCTGGTTATCTGATGGAGCGACGAACACCATGCCGGTGGCGCCACACCGGTTCGTGGAGGGTGGGCCACCTTTAAATCTGGAACAGATCGAAGAAAACCGTGCGGTCGTACATCGCGCCTGGAAGCTGCATTACAACCACATTCAGCACTCGCTGGAGAACGCCTTTTATCAAGGGTGGGACCTGCATCCCGCACAACTGCCTACGCGTTACGCCGCCGTCTACGCTTTCTTCCTCGAGAGCCTGGACGCGGCCTCGGCGCGACTCAAGAATTTTGTTGAAAAGGCTGCGAAGGCAACACTTGTAGGTGACGTGTTTGACGATGCGGCGACGGGACAAGGCCTGCTCAATTATTTTCTGCGGGCGATCAACTGCGGCGCCCTAACTGAAGAAGAGGCAGTCAAGCTTTCAGGCCTGAGAATCGCGGAGCTTCATTCCGGTTCGTTCGTAAAGATTCTGAACAGCCGGCAGAGCCAGTAATGATCCGGCACTGTATGCGCGACCGTGTGTTAGTATTCCGGCATCTCACGATCTACCGGAGCTTTGTATGGCAACAAAAATAGAGCCCCTCATGACCGTCACGGACCTTGAGGCGATGCCTGAAGACGGCAACCGCTATGAGGTGATCGAAGGAGAACTATTCGTGTCTTGCGCACCGGGCCTCACCCATCAGCAAGTTTCCATGAACATTTCGTTCCTTATCAGGAGTTACCTGGAGAGCTACCCAATCGGCCTCGTTTTTGCAACCCCCGGCCTCATCCTAACCGAGCTCAGCGGGGTCATTCCCGATATCGTGTTCTTCCGTCACGAACGAAGTCAGGAAATTATTTCCGGCGAGCGCTTGACGGGTGCTCCTGATCTCGTGGTCGAGATTCTCTCGCCTGGCGCGGAGAACATACGGCGAGACCGGATCGCCAAGCGCCAGCTATATGCCCGACACGGCGTAGCAGAGTACTGGATGGTCGATCCGGAGAAGCGAGCCCTGGAAGTCTATCGCCTGCAAATCGGCTCTTTAGAATTAGTTGCGACGTTGAAGGATGAGGACGAACTCAACTCACCATTCTTACCCGGATTCGGTTGTACCACTGCCACCATTTTCCGGAAGTGAAGAGAGACAAAGAATCAGAACCGGACCTTGCTATCGCCCTGGATCGGTTGAAGGATGTGCCGGTGGATATTGAGCCGGTCTTTCCGTTAGCGAAGTAGCCGAACTCAAATAGTGACTCGCTATGAAGATCAACCAGATAAGTATCAGTCTTAAGTCGGCTCAAGCGAATCTTGATCGATTTTGCGATGTGGCCACCTCTGATCGTGAGGTCACAATCATCGAGCGGCCCGCCGGTGCGAATGTCCGCTTGTTGCCGCCGATGAGCTATCAGCCTTGATCGAAACGGTGTATTTGTTGAGCTCACAAAAGAATGCGGCGCGACTACACTCTGCGCTTAGACGCGCCCAACTCCGATGAAGGGGCGTAGGAGCGGTTTGAAGACCTGCCAATGGGCATCGAGCCGATCCTTAGCGAGTTCAGTTTCATGGCGTTGAAGAGTGAAGCAATCGATCCACGAAATCACACTATCAAAGCTCAAAGACTTAGACAGGATGAACACGATTTACAGGATGGCTGTGGCAGGGCTAAATCTTGTAAATTCCGTAAATCCTGTCAAATAACTTAACGATCACGAAAAGGCCTTAGTGTTTTTTCGTGTGAATTCGTGGATCGTAGACCGATCAGGCTCGGCGGATAAACTTCGCGGCAACCCAGCCTAGGAGCACGAGGATCGAAAGAATCGCCCAGTTATATCGGTCGCCATAGGCAACCCCGGGAAAGTGGTTGCTGATCATGAGGAAGACAACGGGCACGGCCATGAATGTGTTCTGCTTTGAGCGTAACTTTGCTTGCGCGGAGAGGGCATCATCAGGCTTTCGGCCTTCCTTGATGGCTGCGATCATTTTCTTTTGAGCCGGCAGGATATGCATCCAGACGTTGGCGGCCATGATGGTGCCAAACATTGAACCCACCTGGATGTAAGCGGCGCGGCCGCTGAAAACGCGTGAAAGTCCGTAGCTAATTCCGACGACCATGAGATAGGCAATAACGGCGAAGGCTCTTTCATTCCGTCCCAGGGGTGACATCATCATCAGGTCGTAGACGATCCCTCCCCCGATTAGCAGCCCGAGGCCCAGTCCAACTGCGGCCACCACACTAATCTCGCTCACATCCGGATCCACGAGTGCGCCGCCGCCAAGGTAGTAAACCAGGACTAAGAGCGCCATGCCGCTTAGCCAGGTCGTTCCCGCTTCCCAGCGAAACCAGTGGAGGTGCCGCGAAATGAGATCGGGAACTTTCCGCTTCTCGACTGCATAAAAGCCGCCGCTGTGAACCATCCAGACTTGGGCTGGAGTTCCCGTGTTGGCTACGGCCTTTTCCTCTTCGGAGAGGCGCGCATCCAGCCAGGTGAAGTAGTAGGTGGTACCAACCCACATGATGCCGGCAAAGACGTGCACCCAACGCAGAAGCAGGTTGAGCCATTCATTCAGAGTTGGGTCAATAGTCATTGCTTTCTATTAGCATAGAATTCCGAGGTCTGACTTAACCGCTCAACCAGCCTGCGATAGCGGGCGACAGCGGATCAAGGACTTACCCGTGCGCTAATTATCATCAACGATATTCTTTAGATGCCGCTGCCGCCCGCTCGCGGGCTAAGAGCTCAAACGCGATTGTCCTGAGGCTCACGCCCCAGGCTTTATGCTTTCGCCACGGTTCGCGCGCTCAAAAATTTCCCAGCTGTTTGGTCACCACCCAAACTGAGGCCGGCACAGATTGAAAGCTCAAGTGCCCCGATACGTCGAATACCCAAATGGACTAATCAAAAGTGGAATGTGATAGTGCTGAAGATCTTCCCCGATAGCGAACACTACGCAGACTTGCGGATAGAAGCATTTAATGTCGAGCGTCGAGAAATAGGCCTCCGTATCGAAGACGAGCCGGTAAGTCCCGGCCGGCAATGGTTCTTCAAGGAGGAAAAAAGGTTTCACTCGTCCTTCTTCGTCCGTCCAGGCGTGAGCGAGTTGTTCCCAGCTCTCATCACTTTTCTGACTTTCCAGATAGACAGCTACGCCATTCGCAGGCTTGCCGCGGGCCGTGTCAAGAATGTGGGTTGATATGGTACTCATTGGTCTATTAGTTTCCTGAGTCGTAGTTTGCTGATGCGAGACTGCTCGCGCGCGGCAATACGTAATTCCGTTTCCGCATCGTTCGGCAGCCTCTCGCGAAGGATTGCGAGCATTTCTTCGGAACTCTTTCCGGTCGCGCAAACGATATAAATGTAGCCAAACTTCTTTTCATACTCCCCGTTGAACTCAGCCAGTGAGCGCGCCGTTTCCTCCGCGGCATTCTCCGCACCCGACTGTTCATGCGCGGCCCAATTTTCCGGGGTTTCCGCGCGGGCAGCCCGGACCGGGTGGTTGGGAGCTTCAACCGCAGTCCCACGGGCCGCCTGGGTTTCTCCGATTTTGGGGTGACTGGCAAAGGCCTCCAACCAGTCGTCCGGTTCAAGCGACCACCAGATGCGATTCGCAATCGTGATCAACTGAGTCGAATTCGCGAAGGGACACTCGGCAGCCATGCGGCGGGCCCAAGTGGTTGAGCCGCAGCATTTTCCAAACTCCGCCGCTGCCTCGTTTGCCGCCAACGAATTCAGGCGCTCGAGACCAGGCTCCAATTCGACCCTCCGAACTAAGCTTCTTCGGTTCTTCCAAGCAACCGGAGCCGGCTGACACCGCCATCCGGAAAGATATTGAATCTTACGTGCGAGATGGCCCCCGCATCCATGATTTCATCTTCAAAAAAATGCCGCGTGTGCGCCTGTAGTTTCTTTCGCGACAGCACGGGCTTCCACTCGAAATGTTCGGGCAGGATATTCCCGCTCGTTTTGCACGCTTCGAGTGAGCAGCTATCTGGGAAGTTGCCTTTGAAGTAAGACGTGTCAACCTCGGCGCAACGAATCCTGCCCGGCTTGCCGAGCTTGATTGTTGCCCAGTCGTGACCGGGGCCACGGCGTCGCTTCGTCTCCCAGCCATCACTCATGTTTACGGCTCGTCCCGGCATAATCAAGTTGTGTTTGTGGCCAAAAAACATGTCGCTGCAAGAGAGCACCAGGCCGCCGTTCTCGACTGCCACCAGATCGATCTCGCCGCCACTGCGTTCGAGTCTGTCCCAATCGGGCACGACCTCGCCATAGACTCGCAATCTCGCGACGCCGCCGTCCGGATAGATCTTCAAACGCAGATGCGTGAACCTACTGTCCGTCTCAATCTCAAAGAGATTCGGCGAATTGCCGACGAGCTCGGAAGGGGGCAGAATCCCGGTCCATTCGGTTTCTTTCTCGGTAAGTTGATCTACGGTTGGTTGACCATCAATCGTGCATCCCTCGAGCGAACACTGCTCGGGATAATTCCCACGAAAGTGAGTCGTGTCAACGATAATTCCCCGAATTATGCCCGGCAATCCCAGCCGAATGATGCACCAATCATAACCCGGAGTGCGACGGCGGCGGGTTTCCCATCCGTCCATCCATTTGCCGAGATCAGTGTATTTGCCCTCGATAAATATTGGCGCACCAGGCTTGAGCAGATTCTCTTTGGGTGCAAAGAACTCGTCATTGGCGATGAGCACCGCACCACCTAACTTCGCTGTTGCCAGATCTACTAGTTCAGTGAAGTCCATTTTCTCTTCTCATCCCCAAGAGACTGCTTAGCCGCGGATCTACGCGGATGAACGCGGCTATAAACAGCAACAAGCAAACAATTTGGAGGAAGGCCTTTTTCTGATCCGCCTTCATCCGCGTAGATCCGCGGCCAAAATCCGGATAGCCAATTCTGCTTCTCACACGTTCAGTAGCAACCCTGTTGGCTCCGTCGCGAATTCACCAGCATCATATATCTTCTCACCGCGAAGAAAAGTCTTTTCGACTACGCCCGACAGCGTTCGCCCCGCGTAGGGTGTTAGTTTGTGACGATGATGGAGCAAGTTCGGCTCAACAAGGAACTCTTGCTCGGGATTCCAGATCACGATATCTGCGTCGCCGCCGACATCGATGGTTCCCTTGCGTCCCGCCAGGCCGACTAACGCTGCCGGCGCCTGGCATAGCCAACGGGCCAGATCTTCGATTGAGTGTCCCCGCTGTTGCGCATCAGTCCAGGTTGCCGGTAGGCGAAGCTGCAAGGAAGAGATGCCGCCCCAAGCAAGAAGAAAATCCCCGCTCTCCCGCAGTTTCATATCTGGAGGACACGGGGAATGATCGGAAACAACCATGTCTATCGTTCCCTCCCCCAGCGCCTGCCATAGCTGCTCACGGTTTTCTCGCTCGCGAATAGGAGGACAGCACTTGAATTCCGTTGCTCCGTCGATGATTTCTTCCGCGGCGAAGACAAGATAATGGGGACAAGTCTCCGCGGTAATGCTCACGCCAGCAGCCCGGGCCTCACGCAGCAATGGCAAGGCGTCGGCCGAGGAATGATGAACGATGTGGATGCGCGCGCCGAATTCCTCGCCTAACCTGATCATTAACCGGACAGCCTCGTTCTCAGCAGCGCGTGGGCGTGATTCGAGAAAAGTCTTATAAGCAGAGGGACAGAATTTTCCGTCTTCTAATGCTTCTCCTGCCGGCGAGTGTCTGGCTGGCAGACCCGCCCGGTTAATCGGTCCCGGCACTTCAGCGTGAACAATCAGGACCGCTCCCAGCCTTGCCAGCTCAGGCATGGCCTTGCGCAGATCCTCTTCGGTAACATTCGGAAACTCATCGACACCCGAGTGAATCAAGAAACACTTGAAACCCAACACGCCCGCCTGCATCAACGCGGCAAGCTCGGGTGTGTTTCCGGGAACGACGCCGCCCCAAAAACCAACGTCGACGTAGCACCGGCCGCGAGCAGCTTCGAGCTTCGCTCTAAAACCTTCAACAGTGGTAGTGGGTGGAATACTGTTGAGTGGCATGTCAACCAAAGTGGTTGCGCCACCTGCGGCAGCCGCTCTCGTGGCTGTCGCAAAACCTTCCCAATCGGTCCGTCCTGGCTCGTTGATGTGCACGTGAGTGTCTACCAGTCCGGGCATCACGATTGATGCCTCCCCAGCTTCGACGATCGCGCAGTTGAAGATTACATCATCGTACGAACTGATGTTCGTGATACTGCCGTTATGAATATGAACTGAGGCCGGAGCTATCGAGTCTGGAAGGACAATTCTTTGGCCGCGAATGATAAGTTGCGGGGAAGTCATGGCGCGTCAAGCTCAGGTGAAGGAGGGTGGCGGCGGCGGCAGAATCGGGCCCTGAACGTCACCCAGACCGAATACTTGTTCATAGGCTGCGGCAATGGCTGCAAAGGTCACTGGAAGTGCCAGAAATATTCCTACATAACAAAGCAGCACACCGGCAAATCCTATCAGCCCGTTGAGCAGCAGCAACCCGAGCAAGGGCCAGAAATTTGCGAGAGCACCCTTTGCACTCAGCTTGACGGCGTCAAGGCCGGACATCTTGCGGTCAATAATCAGCGGATAAGAAAACGTAAATACGACCGAAAGGAGGACTATCAAGACCATCATAATCAGTCCAAAGACTATGAGCACTGCGAAGAAGCCGAAGAGAGTCGAGGGGTCAGCTTCTCCACCTTGCCGAGGCATAATCAAGAAGAGGCCGCCATAGAGCACGATGTAGAAGGGAATAATAATTATCACGATGGGAACGTAATGTATGAGCGTGGCCACGATGCTCTCACCGAAGAAGTCGAAGCCCTTGAAGAGAGCCCCAAACTCCACTGTTAGATCCCGCCGTCTCTGAAACAGCGCGATATAGATGCCACACATCATCGGTCCAAACAGGATACCGAAAGGCACCAGGCTGCCCAGGATAATCGCCACCGCAGACATTCCAACAAAGAGCCAGTACTGATCCCTCACCAGGCTCCACCCTGATTTAAGACAAAACACCGGCTGAACGACGCCTCGCCTAAAGGCAGTTGCGGGGGAAAGATTCTGCATTTTTGAAGTCCTTCTAGTTTGCGGGATTCGCCTGCAATGCAGCTGGGTTTAGTAACCAACCCGCAGTGTTGATTAGCCACTGCAATTGACCTTTGATTGCTTCGGTATAGATCAAAGCGCCCATCTTATTAGGATGTCCCAAGGAAGCGTAGCGACAAGCCAGATACTTAGCTTCTCGACGGTCTTTTTCCAGCTTATCTTCCTTCTTTTCTTTCGGTCGTCTGTAGGTCTCTTTGCAACTCTTGCTGCGTCTGTCTCTCACTTCATCATTGGGCTTGTAGGCGGCAGTGCCTAACGTCATCACAATAATCGCGTGACGCAAGCCGGAGAGATTTGTGGATCCGAACATGAAATTCCAGAGTAGGGTATCAGGCGCGGAAAAAGCGTGCTCGGGCGAAAACTGAATCTCAGCGAAAAGGACTCTTCGTTTAACAGCGCTCTGACCCAGATCCGAGTTTACCGCCTCGACTGCCTGGGCGAGACTGCGGGTCGAAACCGCGTACCACAGATTGGAATTCGCCACCAGATTAGCGCGCATCTGCTTATCGCTCATCCGCTTGGATTCAGGTTTTTGCGTAGTAAGACTTTTGACCAGAAGTCGCGCGAAACTATTGTCTTCGCTCAGGGGCGAGATAATTTTGTAGTAGCTAGAAACAACGACATGTGCATTGGGAAACCCCCGGGTAATGCGCTGTAGGAGGGATTGCATCCGTCCCCCGCACTTCTCTCTAATGCTGGCCTCTAGTAGATCCAACGCCGTTGAAGCGTCCAAAAGAGTGCGCACATCCACGTCATTAATACAGCCATTAACCAGTATGAGATCAACCTTAGCCGGATCGCCATAATACTTCCGGGCGGCATCAACCTGCATGTTGATGGTGGGCGTCAAAAGGTTTACCTCACCATCTTTCGAGGTGAACTGTTCAGATCCGGGGGTGGCTTCGATGGCAGCTCCGGAATGCGCTTCAATTCTCTCGATGACGTCTCTTCCGGTCTTCTCCTGGAGCCAGTTTTTGAGTCGCCACCAGGACTTGTCAGGCGTTTTCAAACCCTGGCCCCACATTATAGAATCGCCCAGCACCAACATATGTAACGGATTTCGAGCGATCGGCTTGCTATCGGGTGCGGGCTGCTGAGCAAAGCTAGAATTGGCCGCCAGCGCAAGAAAGCCTATTACGATCGCAGCGATGCTTGAGCCGGAAATGAGTCTTCGAATCAGCACAAAAGTCTCAAGGACCGTTTTAGAGTTAACACCAGAATCAAAGGTCTGTCCACAAAGACTTTCGGCAACTCGACCGGCGGATCAGGAAGTTACCGGAGACTGGAGAGGAAGTCGTCAAGCAGGTTGAGGCTCACTCTAATTCGGTAGTTGGCCGTTGATCGAATGTCGTCGATGGGCACGATCTCGCGGGTCAGGGCGGCCCTGCCGAGCTCGGACAGTTGCTCGATTGGTTGGCCGCGGAGGGCGTCTTCTGTCTTGACGCAGCGGATCGGAATCGGCGCCACACTTCCCAAGGCAATTCGGACGTCCACAAGACGCTCACCATCTGTGTTGGCAGTTGCAGAGAAACACACTTTCGAGATGGCCTGCGCTTTTCGGGTGCCGACCTTTCGATAGTACTGCGTGAGGTTTTTAGTTGAGCGGGGCAGGCGAATGCGCGCCAACAGTTCCTGGGACTGGATGTTCATCTGTTTGTAGCCCGTGTGAAAGCCGTGGTATGGAACTCGGCGCGAACCTGAGGTGAACACTAGTTCCAACTCTGCATCGTAGACAAGCAAGGCTGGAGGCGAGTCAGCAGCTGGTGACGCGTTGGCAATGTTTCCACCGAGCGTGCCGCGGTTCTGAATTGCCAAACCGCCCGTTTCGCTTGCGGCCTGGCAAAGCATGGGAAACTCCGCGCGCAGAACGGGATGGGACTGAATCTCAGTGTAGGTTGTCAGGGCGCCGATGGTTACATTCGCGTCAGTCACCTCGATCCCGCGAAGCTCGTTCAGGTTCCAGATGTTTACGTAGTTTCTGTGGGCGAGTTTGCCGGCTTCGAGCAGCACCATTAGATCAGTGCCCCCGGCAAAGGGCTTCCAGACGCCGGGCTCACGCGCGAATAGTTCCAAAGCGTCAAAGAGATTCTGAGGCGTCAGGAGATTATATGAGGGCAGATAGGCTCTCATTTAGGTGTGTTCTATGTGGACTGCGTAGCCTTCCAAACCACAAGTAAAGTCAAAACACGATCCGCCGAGTAGAGAGGAGGCGCGTAGGTGTGTAGGCCAGTAGCTTCCGATGTATCAGCTCTTTCGAGCGGCGTGGCAATAGCGACCAGACCATGCAACACGTTTCCTCCTCCCTCTCTAAAAT
>JACCUI010000079.1 GCA_013811945.1 Pyrinomonadaceae bacterium
GACCGGTATCAGGCACGTTGATCGGAACGTCCACCGAGCTGACGTCTGGAATCGGCACGGCGATGTTGCCCGAGCTGTACGTGGCCGTGACCGGTGCGCCGAGTGCGCCCACCTGCAAGGTGAAAGTCACCGTGCCGAGGTTGGTCATGCCATCCTGTAGTTGGAGCGTTGCCGTCAAATTACTGCCGCAGGCAGCGTTCGGATCGACTGTGAAGGTGAACGGGCGGGAAACGACCGTCGTGTTGTCCGGCGGGATCGCGCCGTAGTTCTGCGGATTGGGTGGCTGGATGTTTGTGACGCCGCCCGTTGCCTGCAAGGTGGCCATCAGGTTCACGGTCGGGGCCTCGCCGCTGTTCTTCAGGCCGAAGCTGACGGTGACCGTCTCGCCGGGATCGAGTGCGCCGTTCGCCGGCTGGCAATTCTCGGCGGTAATCGTCGAGCCGGCGGGAAGAATATTCGGCACGCCTGTCAGGCAGACGCTGACGATGGTGGTGTTGCCGTTTGTAATAGTCGCGTTGGCCGCGGCGATGGGGAGAAAGTTGAGGCCGGAAACTTGGACCGAGTAGGTGCCCGGAGCCAACTGCGTTACGCTCTGGCCGTTCGCCTCCGTCGTGTCGTAAAGGTTACCGTCGATGGTAACGGCCGCGCCCTGAACGGGCAGCATCGTGTTGCAGTTAGTGACGTTGACTTGCAGCGTCCCTTTCTGCGGCGCGGTGCATTCCGTAAATCTGAAGCTGCCGACGCGCGTCTGCCAATTGACGCCGAACGGGGCGTCGTTGGGCGTCGGGTCGGTGGTTTGGTAGTACTCTTGCGTGTAGAAGAACGTGCAGTCGTCGTTCGGGTCGACGGTTAGCGCGCTGTAATCGCCCCAACGTGAGCCGTTGTTGGTCTGTACGCCGGAACCGGCCTGGAGCGTTTGCTCAATCTGATCGAGCGTGTTGGCTGCGGCATTAACCGTACGACCGGTGTAGCTAATACCCGGGAAGAGCGGAGTCGCGACTGAACCGTTGACAATACTGTAGCCCAACGCCAAGTTGCCTTGGTTGTCGGTCGCCGCGCTTGCCATCCAGCGTTCATGTGTGTCCGTTCCGGGAGCGTACGTCTGCTGGTTACGAATGTTAAAGAGGCCGATGTTGCCGGTCATCCGACGAAGCTCGTAGTACCGGACGCCCGCTCTGTATGTGGCGAGGGTCGTCCCCGTTCCGGCGTTGACCGTATGGTTGGTTGTCAGCACCTCTTCATTGCCGATTCTGCGGTATTGCAAGCGGTGCATCAGGCGGTCGGCGATTGCATCCAGCGCCGCAGTAGCAAGGGCCGGGGCTGGTTGCTCGATATCATCTGCTCCGGGAGGAGTGAGGGGATTGAAAGCCGCCACGGGGATGAAACCTTGCGAGGTAAAAGTGGAAGCGCCCGGATTCGCAAAGTTCGCATCGAAGGCGAAAAATACCAGAGCATCCCCTTCAGGGTCGGTGAATTCATTGGCCGCGAAGTACGACATGATGTTCGGAGCGTTAGCTGGAGGCGGTACTAGGCCGTCGGCATCTGAGGGTAGCATACTGGCAGCAAAGGGAAACGTCGTCTGTAAGTCGAAGAAAATCTGGCCCGCGGTCGGGTCGCCTTTCAGGACCTTTTCGCGATCAAAAGCGCCGACGCCCACGCCCAAGAACGCCGTGCCGGCGAAATTGAATTGGTTGGCGGTGAAGTAGTAACCGTCCGGCCACACGCCGAACTTCGGATAGTCGTTAAATTTGTTAACCGGATAAGCGAAGTCGTACGTGAAGTAGGCACCGGTCGGATCAGGTGTTTGGGAGATGGCGAAGCATTGGCCGAAGGGGGCAGGGCCTTCCACCAAGAACTGTGTGACGATCCAGCGATCCGCGAACGAGTCGTAAAGTACAATCGGGTCGCCGTCGTCAATGGTCGAGCATCTTCCGCCCATCGCGGTGAACAGCGCGCTGATGGGCTGCGTCGGCGTCAGCGGAGCGCCCGCTTTGCTGAAGACGCGAAAGAGAAGGTTGGTCGCCTGGACGTAATGATTTGGACCGACATCGCCGACCGTGTCCGGGGGAAAGACCAAGCCGCCGATGGCCGGATTGGCCGCGTTGTCCAGATTGCTCAGCCCTTCAAAGTTCGCCTGCGGGGTGGTGAGCAGATTCGGCTGAATCTCCGATACTGATCGATCCTTCTTGCCTGATTTAGCGCCCTCGCCTAGGGTCGCATCGAAATCCCCCTTTATTTTTGCAAACCTTCTCGTAATCTTCTGAGGGGTCTCAGTGTTGGCTTCAGCTTTGCCGAACCTTCGGCTGATGGTTTTGGAAGTGGGTACTTCCATGTCGCGCAGCGGAATGGTAGCACCGAAACCCACGGCGCTTGAGACGATGGGGGTAGGCCCCCCTTTGTCATCCTGCGCTCTCACAAGGGAGCGGGAGAGCAGGCTGGAATTCTTAGTGCCGCCATTCGGTTGTGTTAAGGCTGGGTTTGACGCGCTCTTCTTAGCTCGCTTAGCTTGCGTTATCGGTAGAATCACAAGCATAGGCAGCAACAGGGTCACCGCTATAATCGTTATCTTTCTCACATGTCTCTTCATTTTTTTCCTCCAGGTATATCAGGTGATATAGGGCCCTTGAGCGATCGGAGAAGCTCAGCTTCGCTGCCGCACTTGGCGAAGCGAGAAGCCGCAGGAAGCGCCATCGCGCATGCTTAGCGAGTGTGTTTGTGTCAGCTTTAGTCGTATTACTGTTAAAACAACCACTCAGTAGGCGCATCCAGCACCCGGGAGTGGAAACTTACTTTCGAGGAATGTCTCAATAGAAGAATGAGAGCTAAAAAGCAAACTTGAAGATGTAGAAGACGGATTGACGGCAGGAAAGCAGTACAAGTTTTGTGCCAGTGCGCAAAATTCCAGGGCGTGAACAATAAGGTGTTAATTCTTGAAGTTTCCTGCCTCAAGCTTGCCAATTTCCTCAATGTGGACGACCAGGCTGTCTGAATCTCAGAGCACGATTCTAGACTCCAGACTTCAGCCAAGGGAATTCTATCTAAGTCGGTGGGTGTGAGCGATCGTAAGCTCGCGTCCACAAACTCAAGAGTTTCTCAAGGCGATCTCCTAAGGTATCCGCGCGGCGGGTAAAGGTCGGAGCTGCCTGAACGGTCCTGGAAAGCTTGGTTGGAAGGAGTAGAATTGAAGGTTCACGTGGTTGAGTGCAGCGCTCGTCGTCACCAGTACCATGCTAGTCGAATCTCCCCCACGATCTGGCAACAGCCTACTGAACGCTCTGAACTGGCTCACGCCATGACGCACATTGAACTCGGGCAGTCAGTGATGCGTCCGAGTTGATATTAGCTCCCGCAGGGCGTACTCCTCCTCATCCCTAACAAAACTGAAGTTAAGACCGAAGCCAACACCCTCTTGAGAAGACGTGGCTTCGCCGCGAAGCGTCAACCATTCTCCGGACGGAAGTCCTACCTGCAGCACTACTATCTCGCTAATATCGACTCGACCCTTGGTATTAACGAAGCAACCACCGAGACTAATATTCTCAATGCGTGCATCATGTCCGCCGGATAAGCCATCCCACTTTGCGGGCAAATTGGTTTTCACGCGCTCGTCACTGCGTCTGTCCATATCCATCTTTTCCATCTAACTGTTTCGCAAGTGAGTCTCTGTCAGCGGCCAGATAGTACTTACCTAACTCCTTTGCATAAAATTCCCGCAAAAACTCGGTTCCTTGATTGGGGCTCAGTGAATGCAGAGTTTCCATATCGCGGTTTGAGGCAAATCTCTCTTTTCGATCCGGCCGGTCGCGATATCCTCGGGAGTATGCTGATACCGCATCCACAAAATGGGCCTGCGCCGATTCCCTGGGAGCTATGAATGCATTGTTATATTCCAATTCCAGCAGACCGTAATGATGTTCCTCACAAAGATCCTCGAGCACGGCTATAGAGTAACCATAAAAGTGATGCCGCAAACGAGAGTCGGGGGTGTATTTGCACAAAAATCTCAGCGGCGGCGGTATCTTTTCGTTGATCTCTGTAACTATCAATGCCGGTCGAAATTCCGAAAGAACTGCTTTCAGCACCCAGTAGTCGTTGCCGTCGATGTCGAGACTGAGCACACTGAAACCGCTTTCGACGCTTAAGGATTTCAGGAGGGGAACGATGTTACCGGGTTGGCAGTGTAATGACAGGCATGAGCCTGGGGAAGATTCCTGTACGCCCGCATCCAGTCGAGAGAATTTTTCACCGTCAGCCTCTATCCCAACGCCCTTCCAACCCTTTTGAAAGAGTGAATAGGTATTGGACCACCGAACTCCGTTACCGGCCCCTATGTCGACGACAGTCCGGGAATGATCCTGGGGCAGTAATTGTGCAACATACTTGCTAAGGATTCGCTCTTCACTGGAGTAGGAAAATCCCTGACGCCGAAGAGAACCCTTAACCCGCTGCAATTCGTGCTCAAGATTTTCAACGTACCTCTGGGCAGCTTTCGCGAGACTCATGATCGGTTAAGATACAATTTGTCGAAACCCCCGACAAGCTTATCGCAGCTCATAGGAGAGGAGTACGCGGTCGCGATCGGAGGTGTAGGTCAGCCATAGCCAGGCTCGTGTCCCTGATTTCATTCTTCTTGTGCTCTGGTTGCTTGAAGCAGAACCGTAATTTCTTGCGTTTGAGCAATTTCGAATCGACCGAAGCGACCCACGAAATTTTTGTTAGCGTCATTTCCTGCGATTCGTGGATCGTTTCTTGAAGCTATTGTTGGTTGAGGTCAAGGCCGGGCCGCTCAAATTACGACATTGCGAGGTGCTTCCCTCAGGTGGTCGATAGCTGACCGTAGTAAATTCTCGTGTCGTATTCAAACGCTATGGTCCCGCGCTGCTGATGTTCCTCGAAAACCTCACGGAGGGACGCGATCATTGGTTCGAAACTTGGATGGTCGGGCTCAGGTGTATATGAAGAGGAGAGCACGCGGCCCATCAGACTGTCGAAGTCAAAGGTTTGAATATTTTCGAATGATTTCCTCCGGAACTCTTGCGGAGCAAAAAAATCAGCAATCTGCTCGGTCACGTTCTCATGCCGGACTTTCTGATAGTCGGTCCCGTATTGCAGCAGTAGTTGCTCATAGGCGCGCAAGAAGGGAGTCGAATCCAGGCGGCGTTCGTTCCAAATGAGAGCGATCCACCCTTTCGGCTTAAGAATTCGAGTAAATTCCACCCGAGCGCGCATTCGGTCAAACCAGTGAAACGCCTGAGCAGCCGTAACCATATCGATACTGCGTGAGTCGAGCGTTGTTGCTTCGGCCGCTCCATGAATGCTCTTAAATTGCTGGTAGTTTCTCAGAAGATTTTCAGCTGAGCTCCTCATCAAGGCGTTCGGTTCCACACCAAATACTGTGTTGCCGTTGCTGAGAAACATCTCGGAGAGTATTCCGGTGCCCGATCCCACGTCGGCGACAAGTGAAGCCTCGGTCAATCCGCAGTCGGCTTTAAGCAGGTCTATGATGAGGCGCGGATAAGTGGGCCGAAACTTCGCATAGTTCTCGACTCGGGTAGTGAAGCGATTGATCGAATCTACCATTGTATCTCCCGGATAGAATTTCGGATTTCGGATTGCGAATTTAGCATTTTGCCTGCGACGACGTCGATTTCGGGTTGCCTTCAAATCCGAAATCCGAAATCCGCAATTTTAAAACGCTAGTCGCGCGGGATGAACGACGTCTGCGGTGCTTGATTTTCTGGTGGGTAGAACTTGACAAACAAACGATGTCCAAGCAGAAGCAAAAGAATGAAACCGAATGTTAACGGCAAACGCTTATCTGACTTCACCAGCATCCAGTAGTGAATGACTCCCCCGGCACCGGCAAGATAAACCAGTTTGTGGAGCATGGCCCATCGTTTGCCACCCAGTCGCTTGATCATCTTGTTGGTGGAGGTGATGGCCAGGGGCACCATCAGGAAGAAAGCAGTCATGCCTATTGCAATGAAGGGCCGTTGGGCGACGTCTCCGGCTATACTGCGCAGGTTGAAGAAACGATCGAACCAGAGATAGGTAATCAGGTGAAGGGTGCCGTAGAAAAAGGCGTAAAGACCGATCATCCGGCGAAATTTTACGATCCAGTTTAGCCCCGTAATCTTTCGCACCGGCGTTAACGCGAGGGTAATCATCAGAAATAATAAAGTGAGCATGCCCGTGGTGCGGGTAACGAACTCGAGCGGGTTAGTGCCCGCTTGTTTCCGGTAGACATCCCACAAGAGCAGGATGAGGGGCACCAGTCCATTGATAAAGAGAAGGAGTTTGGAAAATCGAGTATCTTTCATTCGTGCTAGGTCGCTCTTAGAAGAACCGCTTTAAGTCCATTCCTGAATATAGGTGAGCAACCTGATCAGCATAGCCATTGAACATAAGCGTCTCTCGCATTCTGAATTCTCCAATGCGACGCTCCCTTGCCTGGCTCCAACGCGGATGAGGCACATTCGGATTGACATTCGAATAGAACCCATACTCGTTTGGGGCTTGAATGTTCCAGGTCGCGGGTGGCTCATCCGCGACAAGTTGGATTTTGACGATTGATTTAATGCTCTTGAATCCGTATTTCCAAGGGACAACCAGACGGATGGGTGCTCCGTCCTGTGCCGGCAGGGTCTCACCATAGAGGCCCGTAGCGAGGATGGTCAGCGGGTGCTTTGCTTCATCAAGCCGCAATCCTTCCACGTAAGGCCAATCAAGTACACCCGTTCGCTGATTAGGCATGCGTTTTGGATCATAAAGTGTTTGAAACGCCACGAATCTTGCTTGTTCGGTTGGTTCGACCATTTCCAGAAGCTTAGCAAGCGGGAAACCAACCCAGGGGATAATCATCGACCAGCCTTCCACACATCGAAGCCGATAGATGCGTTCTTCGAGGGGGAAACTCAGCAGCTCGTCCAGGTCAAAGGTTCGTGGTTTGTTAACTAAGCCCTCGACGGAAACGGTCCAGGGTTTGGTCACAAACCCCTTCGATTCCGAAGCGACAGAGCCCTTGTCGGTGGAAAACTCGTAGAAGTTGTTGTAGTTGGTTATGTCTTCGAGTGGTG
Source organism: Pyrinomonadaceae bacterium (assembly GCA_013811945.1). GTDB lineage: Bacteria > Acidobacteriota > Blastocatellia > Pyrinomonadales > Pyrinomonadaceae > PSRF01. The sequence continues at coordinate 7,077 of JACCUI010000079.1, forward strand.
TGAGCTTTTCGTTAACCGTAAACCCACTACCAAGACCTTCGTCTGTAGTCGGTTTCGCAAAGTCTGCCAGCTTTTCACCCTTAGGGGTTTCGGCGGGCGGCGGATTTAGTTTGCGGTAGAGTAATCCCGTCGCAACCGTGGTTGCGGCCAGCGCCGCCCCTCGCATAAACAACCGCCTGTTCAAATAGAGGTGCTTATCTGTTATCTCGCTGGCTTTAATATGGTCCGGCTTCTTTATTAACATTTTCAGTTCGAACCTTCGTGCGCGTTTCAGGTTGCGCTCGTTGTTTATTACTTACGAAGCGAAGCTGTTCCCGGATTTTGTCCGTGTCCAGTCGACGACTGGCAACCTTGTTCGTCTCCAATTCAAATTAGGACATACCTCAACCTTATATGTCGAACGCCCGAGCAAACAATCAAAAGCTTGAGTAAGCAATTGCGACATAATATTATCCTTGAAGCTTTCCCACTCCATTCTGAAGGCCGGAAGGACTGCTCGATGGATGAAGATGTGCCCCCAGCACCCTACGGCCGTAAGCCAGAAACTGCCAAGCCTGCGGAATCTCACTCGAGTATCCGAAGCCAGTTGGTCAGATGGGGAATCGTTCTCCTGACCGGACTCTCGGTTCTACTCATTCCTACACCGGAAGGAATCACACCCAGTTCCTGGCTTCTACTCGCAATTTTCGCGGCCACGATTACCGGTTCAATCGTCCGACCAGTGCCGGGCGGCGCGATTGTGCTCCTGGGAGTTTCGGCAATCGCGCTGACCGGTGTTCTGCCTGTCCGCGACGCTTTATCAGGATACGCCGATCCAATTGTTTGGCTGGTACTAGCGGCCTTTTTCATGTCGCGAGGAATGATTAAGACTGGGCTGGGAAGGCGCATTGCTTTTTTGTTCATTCGAGCTATCGGAAGACATTCCCTGGGACTTGGTTACGCCCTCGTTTCTACAGACATGCTTCTGGCGATGATCATCCCGTCAACGGGTGCGCGCTCAGGCGGGATAATCTTCCCGGTAGCAAAGAGCCTTGCCGAGGCTTATGAATCCAAGCCTGGAGCCACCGCGGGTCGGCTTGGCGCCTTTCTGATGCCGCTCGTCTACCAGTGTGATGTCATCATCTGCGCAATGTTCTTGACTGGTCAGGCTTCAAATGTCCTGATTGCGAAGTTTGCGCAAGAGGTCACAGGAATTGAATTGACCTATTCACAGTGGGCACTCGGAGCGGTTGTGCCCGGCGTGTTGTCCTTGATTGCTGTTCCGTTGCTTCTGTACCGAATCAACCCGCCAGAGGTTAAGCATACTCCGGCTGCCGCAGAACTCGCGGCTTTAGAACTGAAGCGGATGGGAAGGATGGGTTGGGGCGAGAAGATGATGCTCATCGTTTTTGCCCTGGTAGCCGGGTTATGGATGACAAATGTCTTTCACGGAATAAATTATGCAGTTGTGGCTCTGGTTGGCATTTGCGTTTTGTTGCTGAGTGGGGTGTTGAGTTGGGAAGACGTAATTAGCGAGCGTGGCGCGTGGGACGTTTTCATCTGGTACGGCGGCTTGGTGCGCATGGCTGAGGCGCTGGGGGAAACCGGGATTACCAAGCGATTTGCAGAAACATCAGCTGGGCTTACATCGGGTTGGAAATGGTGGGCGGCGCTTGCCCTGTTATTGCTTGTCTACTTTTACGCCCATTATGGATTTGCGAGCATTACCGCCCACGCGACAGCGATGTATATTCCATTTCTCACCGTAATTCTGGCAGCTGGAGCGCCCCCGTATCTGGCAGTGCTGTCCCTCGCCTACTTTTCCAATCTTGACGCGTCATTGACGCACTATGGCACGACTCCGGCTCCTATCTACTTCGGGGCGGGTTATGTTACGCAAAGGAGATGGTGGTTGCTAGGTCTACTGGCTTCCCTCGTCAACATTCCGATTTGGGTAATCTTCGGTTTCTCATGGTGGAAACTGTTAAAACTGTGGTAGCCGAAAACATATATTAGCCGCGGATCAACGCGGATGAAGCGAATCTGAGAAAGCGTGATCGCGGATCAGCGAAGCAAAGCTGGAACTCGTGTAATCGTATTTGCTCAAGTCTGATCCGTATTCACCTGTGCCAATTCGCGGCTCATTCTGCTTGGATATGGAAAACCCGGTGCCTCTCTTGGGCAAGTGGAGGACAGTATGGCTGGTTATTCAGGAACACCGCTCATCAAGAAGCTCGGGATTAAGGAAGGCTTCCGGGTTGTATTAGTAAACTCACCAAAAGGATTTCAAAAAGAGTTAGGCTCCCTACCACATAAGGCGAGGTTTGCGCCGTGTGCGAGCGACTCTAGCGACGTGATTTTGCTTTTTGTGAACTCTGAAGCTGAGTTGCGGAGAAAGTTTGCATTACTGGCGGTGAATCTAGTAGCAAACGGAATGATATGGGTAGCCTGGCCCAAAAAGAGTTCAGGAGTAGCCACGGATCTTTCCTTCACTAACGTTCAACGAATCGGTTTAGATGCGGGTCTGGTTGATGTCAAAATTTGCGCAGTGAATGATATCTGGTCCGGACTAAAGTTTGTGTACCGGTTAAAAGACCGAGCCCGACGATAATCACCAAAGCGAAAAAACACCTCGAAACATTTCCACAGGTTCTGTGGAAAACCATGATGCAAATCGAATTGTCCCTGGTTGCAAGGTTGTTCCAGATTAAGACTTATAGCACTTTGCACACACGCGCGACGTAGTCGCAAGTGCTTTGCTCTCAGAAACACTAACTGTTTCTGCTTACTGGAAAATTGCTAGAAGGAGGGTAGTGGCTCAGTTTGAATACTTCATCGTTCCTCTACCGAAGACAGCGCTGATATTTCCGGCACAGCTTGGCCGTCAAATTCATTCGTGATTTAATTTTTCCCCGCACGTCTGATCAGGAGCGCATCTGCAGTCGAATGTTAGATCGGCTACTAATAGTGGGACCACGCGGAGGTGAGTGGAACGTGTTGCGTCAAACGGACGGCGAACGGTTTGTAGAATAAATCAGAAATCTAATTTTGTTCGGAATTCATAAGGTGAAACAGACAAACGTTTTTCGAAACCGCTCGATTGCGGTGTTGAGATCGCCAGGTGTGTGATCATCTATCCTCTCGCAAGAGAGTTGTTTGCATTCGCGATCGGAGAGCTACGAGGTTGCAAATTAGGAGAGATTTGCATTCGCGCACCATGGACCACCTGAGCGCGAAAAATTAGTTGCAAAAATTTCATCGATGACTATAATGCGACTCCCTCGCTGGATAGGGAATGATTGCCAGAAAGAAAAGTTGAAGTCGGCACTTGGTTTTGGATGTGATAGTGGGTTACTAGCTCTTATAAATATCTCTCGCACAGTCCCCGAAATAAACCTGCTACGCAACAACTGACTCCAAGGTTAATGATGGCATTTCAGTGAACTGAAGTTGCGCTGGCAATCCTAGGCGAATCGACCTGGCCCCCCGGGTTTCCTTCGCCAATCAATGACTTCACTGCCATCCGCATAGATCGAACTGGACTCTCCCAGTCCACCGGCCGGTGGTGACGTGTTCTCTTTCAGCGAACTCGCAAGCCAGGAGACCCAGTTTATTGGTGGAGCGCTGAAATGAAACCAGAATCAGACTGCAGTCTTGAGACGAAAGACTGCCCCCTTTGTAATCAATCGTTATCGTTGGCTGAGTTTGGGGTTTGCCGGGCACGCAAGGACGGGCGAAACCTCTACTGCAAGAGCTGCATACGCAAGAAAGTAACAGATAGCCGGCAAGCCTTGCGGGAATATAAGTCCGCGCGCAAGCGATATGTGACCCAGCAGGATTTTGAATCCAACGATATGTCACTGGCAGACAGTGGATCGCACCCAGCCACTCAACATGTCACCAGAGTAGTCAGCAAGTTGTCACCCATCGAGCGTGTGCGCGAGGCGATTAAGAAAAATGCTCGTACTCAAAGAGAAATCGCCCTGGAGACGAAGCTCGGGAAAGATGAGATAGGTGACGCGCTGGCAAATCTCCTTTTGTGGACTCATGAAATCCGCACCGAAGTTATCGACAGCACGCGGATGTATTTCATAAATGAGTCCCCGCAAGTGGGTTTTTGGCAACCTGAGGGCGGACCGAGAATTCCGAGGCGGAAGCCAGACGTACCAAGTTCGTTTAGTGCCTTGCAGGGATTAATGCCGGGCAAGAAACCCGAAGGCGAGCCGGAGAAAATTGGCGGTTGGGTGGCAGCCTAAATCCCCTGGAGAGATGCGAGCCGGTGTTTAATCCTCAAAAGCGTCGAGAACCTCGCGAGCGTGCTCCTCCGGGTTGACCTTCTCGAATATCTTTTTGATCTTGCCCTTCTCATCGATTAGAAAAGTGGTTCGTTTGACGCCCATGTACGTCCGGCCCATAAACTTCTTCTCGCCATAAGTGCCGTAAGCGTCTGCGATGGCGTGATCGGTGTCAGCCAGCAACGTGAACGGCAACTTGTACTTGGCAGTAAACTTCTTGTGAGACGCTTCGTTATCGGGAGATACGCCCAGAATCTTGATGCCGCGCTTTTTAAACTGGGAAAATGCATCCCGGAAGGAACAAGCCTCTTTTGTGCAGCCTGGAGTGTCATCCTTCGGATAAAAATATAACACTACTCTTTGGCCGCGAAGATCCTTGAGACTCACCGCCTGTCCATCAACGTCGCTCGTCGTAAATGGAGGAGCTACGGTTCCTTCTTGAGGCATTAATCCTCCCCTGTTTCGATTTAGAGAATAGGATTGAGTCAAACATTCTAAGCCGGAGTTTGTAAGCAGGCAAGAATTACCCACACACGAATGAAGAAGACTGCAAAAAACAAGCACTGGATGGTGAAGCAGGAACCGGAAACTTACTCCTGGGATAATTTCGTCGACGACGGAAAAACTGACTGGACTGGGGTAAGAAACTATCAGGCTCGTAATAACCTGCGCGAAATGCAGGCAGGAGATCGGGTGCTGTTCTACCACTCAGGTAAAGATAAGGCCGTGGTAGGAATCGCCGAGGTTGTAAAAGGGGCTTACCCGGATCCGACCGCAGACGATCCTCAATGGGTCGCCATTGATCTAAAGCCGGTCAAGGCCTTTCCGAATCCGGTGCCACTTCCCGCCATCCGATATGACAAGCGTCTTAGTGGGCTTCCTTTGATCAGACAATCGCAACTCTCGGTGATGCCGCTAACTAAGGACGAGTTTGACGTTCTGGTTGCCATGGGCACCGGCAAGAGTCGAACGAAATAACGCCACGGATATACACAGATCACACGAATCTGAAAAGTGTTCCTTCAGTGTCTGTGCTGTAGCAATTCTATCAGTGCTTATCCGTGGAAATCTGGGGCTCAGTTTCTCTGATTCCTAACGGTATAGAAGGCCTAGCAGCATGTTCAAGCAGATTGATTACACGATGGTGATTGTCTCCGATATGGCGCGGTCGGTTGAGTTTTATCGCGACAAACTCGGAATCCCACTAAAGTTTCAGTCGCCAGACTGGACCGAGTTTCTTACTGGAACAACCACACTGGCTTTGCACGGCGGTGGTATTCCCCGACAGACCAAGGGCGGTGCCGCAGACAAGGACGCTGGAACCTGCTCAATCGGGTTCAATGTTGACGACGTTGACAAGACCTACGAAGAGTTAAAATCCAAGGGCATTAACTTTGTAATGCCGCCAACGCAGAGAGAAGGTGAGGGAATAAAACTCGCAGTTTGCATTGATCCGGACGGATTACCGGTTTCATTTGCCCAGATGATTTC
>JACCUI010000080.1 GCA_013811945.1 Pyrinomonadaceae bacterium
GTTACCCTGGTGTTTGCGAGCGATGCGTGGCGGCCCTCCAAGAGATTGAACGGGAAGGCGTGTAGTGAGGCAGCAACTTGCGGCTTGCATCCTTCCGGGCGGAAAGGCTTTGGAGAATGTCTCAAAATTGAGAAAAAAGGTACTCAACGAACGTAATTACATGGACAGATCCTGCTCCAATACAGAACCGCGAGCGGTAGCGACCGGATCCGAGCACTCAACACGCTGTAAAACCGCAATTATGATGAATTGAGTTTAGGACCCGGTCGCTACGCTCGCGGTTCTGTAGTGAGCGACGACGTTGCTGGCGCTTAACTGTGTTCTTAATCGGCTAGGCTTTCCGCACGGAAGGCGGCAAAGCCGCGAAGCGAAGCCGGCAGCTAATGCTTATACTGAGATATTTGCACCATCAAAGATGAGCGAACCTCGACTCATAGAAAATTCCGCGACCGGCGTCGGCTGGCGCGCGGGCTACCTGCTGGCCGCGTTTGGCATCTACATGGCTGACCAGGCAAGCAAGGCCTGGGCGGTGCGTGCCCTTCGGTCCGGTGATGATCGAACCATAATCAATGGCTTCCTGGATTTTGTTTACACTGAGAATAGAGGCATCGCTTTTGGTCAGTTACAAGAAGGCGGGTCCTTTGGGCGCTGGTTCTTTGTCATTCTCGCGCTGGCCGCGGCCGTCGCTGTGCTCTACTACTTTGTGCGCACGCCGCGCAACGACGATCGCATCCTAGGTGCGTGCGCCTTGCTGCTGGCAGGTATTACCGGAAATCTGACTGACCGCGTGCGGCTCGGCTATGTTATCGATTTTATCTCGGTGCACGCCGGCTCGTATCATTGGCCCACGTTCAACGTCGCAGATGCGAGCATCTGCTTGGGCGCAGGCCTGCTGGCCTGGGACCTGATTCTTGAAGGAAAAAGAGAGAAAAGGTCAGTGGCAAGTCAGTAGCAAGGGACTCGGATCCCAGAGTCGTGAGCTTTGAACTTTGTGCTTTGTACTCTGTACTTTGTATGTCTTCTCGCACCCCGAGAGCTACAAAGCACAAAGGACAAAGAACAAAGAACAATTTTATGTATCCAGAACTGTTTCGCATCGGCACCTTTCCCATCAACACGTACGGCGTGTTTCTCGCGCTCGCTTTTCTCTGCGCCATCCTGATCACAGTCAGACTCGCCGCACGCGATGGTTTACCTCGCGAAAAAATATACGACTTGAGCCTCTGGATGCTTCTGGCAGCACTTATCGGCTCGAAGATCCTGATGTTCTTTGTCGAGCCCGAGTATCGGGAAAACCCACTGCAGTTACTCTCGCTCGACTTCCTCCGTTCGGGCGGAGTTTTCTATGGTGGGCTGCTCGGCGCAATCCTGGCCGGATACTTTCTGATGCGTCGTTACAATCTCCCCTGGTGGAAAACCGCTGATGCGTGCGCTCCCGGCATCGCTATCGGTAATTTCTTCGGCCGCCAGGGTTGTTTTGCGGCCGGGTGCTGTTGGGGCAAGCCTACTTCGTTGCCGTGGGGAGTGCAGTTCTCCGAATTGGGCCATCAGATAACTGGCGTACCGACCGGGGTTCATCTGCATCCGACTCAGTTTTATGAGTCGTTTGCAATGCTCACAGTTTTCTTCCTTCTCTTGTGGCTCCACCAGCGCAGAAAATTCGACGGACAAGTAATACTTCTCTACGCCCTGCTCTACTCCGTCATTCGCTTTGCGGTTGAGTTTGTTCGGGGCGATCCGCGCGGCGACATTCTGGGCCTATCATCATTGTCCGGGCTTTCTACCTCACAGATTATCAGTATGGTGGTGGGCATCTGCGCCTTGGTGCTGCTAATTACCCGCTGGCGTAAATCGAAATCGAGCACAATCGCGGGAACTGGGGGACGGGTCGCATCCAACGCCGCGCACGCATAAATTCGGTGTCAGCCGAATGATGCCCCTCCCGGGAGTGCGCCGCGCCCCGGTAGGCGATTTGGCCCGCTGCGACCTAGGCCTGGCAGTGAAAAGTAACCGTGGACTTGTATTGGCTCTTTAGAATAGGACTGTACCAGTGAAACGATTAGCCTGCTTGTTTCCCCTCGGAATTCTAACTGTAACTCTGGTGACCCTGGGCCACTCACCGGCGTTGCACTCGTCCGTTGCGTCATCCCCCCAAACCGAGGAGCACCTGCGCAACATCAAGCAGTTAACCTTTGGTGGAGAAAACGCTGAAGCCTATTTTTCAGCGGATGGACGAAAGCTTATCTTTCAGTCCACGCGCGACGGCCGCGAATGTGATCAGATTTATACGATGAATGTCGATGGCTCGGGCGTAAAAATGATTTCGAACGGCACCGGGCGAACGACGTGCTCCTATTTCTTTCCTAACCTGGGCCGCGTGCTCTACTCCTCGACGCATCTGGGAAAAACCGCCTGCCCGTCGCGTCCGGATTTTTCCCAGGGCTATGTGTGGGCCATCTACCCCAGCTACGACATTTTCATTGCTCGGCCAAATGGCTCGCAGATCCAACAACTGACTAAAACTCCTGGCTACGATGCCGAGGCGACGATCTCCGCGAACGGTAAAAAAATAGTTTTCACCTCAATGCGAGATGGCGATCTCGAAATCTACACGATGGATGCAAACGGCCGCAACGTTCGTCGGCTGACCAATGAACTCGGTTACGATGGTGGACCATTCTTCTCTCCTGACGGCAAGCAGATCGTCTACCGCGCGCATCACCCGCAAACCGAAAAGGACAAGAGTGACTATCAGAGTCTGCTGAAGGACAGCCTGATCCGTCCCAGCACTCTCGAGCTCCGGGTCATGAATGCCGACGGTTCTAACAAACGGCAAATTACTCGTAACGGCAAAGCTAATTTCGCGCCCTATTTCTTTCCGGACGGCAAACGAATCATCTTTTCGTCAAACCTGAATGACCCCAAAGGACGGGATTTCGATCTCTACAAAATCAACATCGACGGACTAGGGCTCGAGCGCATCACCTTCAACGACACTTTTGATGGTTTCCCAATGTTCTCTCCTAACGGAAAACAGATTGTCTTTGCCTCAAATCGCAACGCAAAGGCTCGCGGCGAGACAAATGTATTTATCGCGGATTGGCTTGAATAGGTGCAGGCGCGAGGTTGCCTAGTGTGAGCGGCCCGTCCTTCGCTAAACCAGGATAGACGATCCACTAAATCGCTCGAGATAACACTAACAACAATTTCGTGGCGGTTCGTGTGATTTCGTGGATCGCTTCGCTCACTCGAAATGCTCAACCGCAAAAAACTGCGGGTTTGCTTCACAGGATCCAGGGCAAAAGGGGAAATGAAATCAGGACACGACTCCCCAGGTCTGCTAACTTCACAACCACGGACTCCAACGTAAGCCGGGAGTTTTAAATGAAAAATACACTGTTCCGCCGTCATTTTCTGTTCTGCATCCTCAGCATCGCGATATCTATCGCGACCCTTGCGCAACAACCAGCTTCCCAACTCACACCCAGCGCAGATCGGTTGCGACGGGACGTCACCTACCTCGCTTCCGATGCCCGCGAGGGCCGCCGTACGGGATCATCAGGCGCAAATGATGCCGCTCATTACATCGCTGCCGAATTTTCACAACTTGGTTTGCGGCCTGCCTTTCAAGCCATCCGCGCTCCTAAGAACAGGGGCGAAGCGCGGTCCAACTACAGACAAAAGTTTCCTTACGTTGCCGGCGCAAATCTAGGTAGCAGCAATGAAATGTCCTTCATTCAGAGCTCTGGCGGCACAGCAACCGCGCTGCGGGTCAGTGATGATTGGACGCCGCTCGGTCTCTCTGCAAATGGAAGGGTCGAGAGGACTCAGGCAGTTTTTGTGGACTTCGGCATCACCGCCGCGGAGTTGAAATACGACGACTACTCGCGAGCTAACGCGAGCGGAAGGATTGCCATTGCCTTTTCAGGCACGCCCGATGGTGACAACCCGCACGGTCAATTCGCGCGTTACGAAGATGCCCGTTGGAAAGCGATCTCCGCTCGGAATGCCGGAGCGAAAGCATTGATCGTGGTGACCCGTGAAGAGAACTTCAGAGACGATCTTCTTGCGCAAGTGCGTTACGACAACAGTGCCGCTGATGCTGGTCTTCCCGTAATTGCCATTTCGCGTTCTGCTGCGGTTAGAATTCTGGGCCTCGAGAGTTCCTCCGCGCTGAATAATCTTCAGAAGGAGAGTAGCAGTTTCTCCCTTAGAAAGTCGGCGCCGCCGCCAGGGTGGTCCCCTGAGAAAGAGAGTTGGCGCGCGCCAAATGCGGCATCGATGACTATCGTAACTCACATCATCCGCCGCGAAGTCTCTGCGGCAAACGTTATAGGCATTCTCGAGGGCTCTGACCCTACTCTCAAGAATGAAGCCATTGTGATTGGCGCCCACTATGATCATCTGGGTCGGGGCGGCGCGGGTAGCCTGGCGCAGCGAGCAGGCGACGTGCACCACGGCGCAGATGACAATGCCTCCGGAACCGCAGGCATGATCGAGCTGGCACGTTTTTTCTCAACTCAGCGACCCAAACCCCGTCGAACCCTTGTCTTCGCCGCTTTCAGTGGAGAGGAAGAAGGACTACTCGGCTCGAATTACTACGTCAACCACCCCGTAATGCCGCTGGCAAACACCGTCGCCATGATCAATATGGACATGATAGGCCGGATGAGGGACAGGAAACTCGTGATCGGAGGCGTGGGCACGGCGCCGGAGTGGCCGGCGATGATTGAGCGGGCCAACCTCTTGCAGGGCCTGGCGGTAAATGCTGAACCCAGTGCGCATGCCGGCTCTTCCGGCAGCCTGCCCATGGTGGTTGGCGCTAATGGCCGAACGGTTGTCGGCAACGATGTAAGCAAACAGTTTCTGCTTACCTTGAATGAAGATGGCTTTGGCCCGAGCGATCATTCCTCGTTCTACGCCAAGCAGATCCCCGTCCTCTTCTTCTGGACCGGGACACATGTCGACTACCACAAACCCTCTGATACTGCGGATAAGATCAACTATGACGACGAGGCTCGGATACTCGCAATGGTGGCCAGCATCGTTCGCGACGTCGACGCGAGTGACAAACGACCCACGTACCGGGTTGCCAAAAGCGCAGCAGCGGGACGCTCGACCGGTTTTCGAGTCTATCTCGGCACCATACCTAACTACGCTGACTCTAGCGACGGTTTATTGTTGGACGGAGTGCGTGATGATTCGCCGGCGGCTCAGGCGGGACTGAAAGCCGGCGACCGGATCGTGAAGATGGCCAGACGCGAAGTACACAATGTCTACGATTACACGGCAGCGCTAGGCGAAATGAAAGCAGGTCAGGAGTATGAAGTGGAAATCATGCGCGGAAGCGAGCGCTTGAAATTGAAGCTAACGCCGGCAGCCAGGAAATAAAAGCAGCGAACCCAAAAGGACGGCTCAAGCCACGTTAGTTTGCAGGTTCGGAAGGGTGGCTTGCCCCCGCTCACCTTGGAAAGCCATCGCCATTTAGCAAGAACTTCTCAACTCCAGTAACCTCACAGGTCGGGAAGGCGGACCCTGTCCCCGCCTCAAGTTTGAAAGCCACTCAGCAGAGTCTTAATCCTCATCTCCTCTTTTCAAACCTGTACCACCTCATTTCCTGTGATTGCTTGCGTCTGCGATTTTAGCTTATATTGCTTGCCTCTCTGCTATTCAAAACCGACCTCGTCGAACGAAAGGCTTAAGCCGCTATATGCCTAAACGTGTTCCTATCACTGTCGCACATGGCGACGGAATCGGCCCCGAGATCATGGCCGCCACGCTTCACATTCTCAAAGGGGCCGGTGCCGAACTCGATGTTGAAACCATAGATATCGGCGAGAAAGTTTATCTCGCAGGCAACAGCTCGGGCATTGAGCCCAGCGCCTGGGACTCGCTGCGCCGGACAAGGGTTTTTCTCAAAGCTCCGATCACCACTCCCCAGGGCGGGGGCTACAAAAGTTTGAACGTGACGGTGCGCAAAACCCTCGGCCTCTATGCCAATGTTCGTCCCTGTGTCTCCTATCATCCGTTTGTCGAGACCAAGCATCCGCAGATGGATGTGGTCATAGTTCGTGAGAACGAAGAGGATCTCTATGCCGGCATCGAGCACCGCCAGACCGATCAGGTGGTCCAGTGTCTGAAACTGATCTCACGTCCCGGTTCGGAGAAGATCGTCCGCTACGCTTTCGAATACGCGCGCAGAAATAATCGCAAGAAGGTTACCTGCTTCACCAAAGACAACATCATGAAGCTTACGGACGGCCTTTTTCATAAAGTGTTTACTGAGATCGCCGCGGAGTATTCGGATCTTGAAAACGAACACTGGATCGTAGATATCGGTGCCGCCAAACTCGCCGACACACCGGGAGCCTTCGATGTTTTGGTAATGCCTAACCTTTATGGCGATGTGCTCTCGGACGTGGCGGCGCAAATTGCCGGCTCGGTGGGCCTCGCGGGTTCGGCAAATATTGGCGAGCGGGTGGCGATGTTTGAAGCGATTCATGGGTCTGCTCCGCGCCGCGCCGGACAGAATCTGGCCAATCCATCGGGCCTGTTGCTGGGCGCTGTGATGATGCTGGTCCACATCGGAGAAATGGGCGTGGCGGAGCGGGTGCACAATGCCTGGCTGCGAACCATTGAGGATGGAATTCATACCTACGACGTCTACAAAGAAGGAGTGAGTCGAGAGAGAGTGGGCACGAAGGAGTTTGCCGAGGCAGTGGTGCAGCGCCTGGAGCAGACGCCCCAGACTCTCAAGGCAGCGAAGTACAAGCCGGTCGAAGGCGAAGCAGCTGAAAGGAAGCAAACTGCCGGCCACATACGCGCGCAGAAGGACCTGGTGGGTGTGGATGTATTTGTCGACTGGTCTGCCGCTTCGGCAGACGATCTGGGCAGCGCGCTTGTCGGTCTGAACGGAGACGGTCTTAAGCTGGAGATGATGAGCAATCGCGGTGTGAAGGTGTGGCCGGGTGGTCACTCGGAAACCTTCTGCTCCGATCACTGGCGCTCTCGCTTCTTATCTGAAAACAATGGCGGCACAGTCTCGCACTCACAGATCGTTTCCCTCCTTGAGCGCTTCACACGTGCGGGCTACGACTTTATCAAGACTGAAAACCTTTACACCTTCGACGGCGAACGTGGCTATTCGCTGGATCAGGGGGCCTGAAATGCGAATTGCGAATTGCGAGTTCGCTTAACTTGAAATATTTAACGGTGGAAAGGCTGCGGTGATGGTAAAGAAGCAAAATCCGAAATCCGAAATCCGAAATTCCAAGTCACTGGTCGCGGTCATAATGGGCAGCAAGTCCGACTGGGAAACGATGCGTCATACAGACGAGATGCTGACGCGTTTCGGCGTCCCACATGAGTGTCGCGTAATATCCGCGCATCGCACCCCCGAATTGGCCTCAGCTTTTGCCTCAAACGCCCAGGCTCGCGGCACCGAAGTGATCATCGCCGCAGCCGGCGGCGCAGCTCATCTGGCCGGCGTCATTGCCGCGCACACAACCCTGCCGGTGCTTGGAGTGCCGATGAAGAGTGACGCGCTGAACGGCATGGATTCCCTGCTCTCCACCGTTCAGATGCCGGCCGGCGTGCCGGTTGGAACTCTGGCGATTGGAAAACCCGGAGCCACCAATGCCGCGCTTTTCGCGGTAGCGATACTGGCCAATAGTCGGCCCGAACTGCGCGAAAAGCTGCGTGAGTTTCGTGAAGATCAGGAGAAGCAGGTTCGCGAAGCCGTCCTCGAATAGCAGTTAAACACTCAACACACCATAGCGCTGAAACTTCTGGGTAAATGACTGCGGCCCCGATTCGGCAAATGAAAAAGCACGTAATTGTTTATGGTCTCGTCTATGGTCTCTGCGGCGGGCTGTTGATTGTCGTGCTCAAACTCATCGAGTATCGGTTTCTGGTGGTGCAGCACTCAGTGGAGATCTACGGTGGATTGACCGCGCTGGTGTTTGCCACCTTAGGCATCTGGCTCGGTCTCAAACTCACCAGGAAGGAACAAATAGTCGTCGTAAAGGAAGTTGCGGTCCTGGCTACACAGCCATTCGCGCTAGACGAAGAGAGGTTGCGTGAGCTTTCTATTACTAAACGTGAGCTCGAGATACTCGAGTTAATCGCACAGGGCATGAGCAATCGGGAGATTGCCGAAAAACTCTTCGTAAGTGAAAACACAGTGTAAGACGCACTCCAGCCGCTTGTTTGACAAACTGAGTGCCAAACGAAGAACTCAGGCGGTGCAGATTGGCAAGGAACTCGGACTGATCCCGTAGAAAAAAGGGAGGCAGTCGGCAGAAGGCAGGAGCAGGAAGACCTCAAGAAAAGACCGGAGTGCCATTTGAAGGGTGCCACACCTTATAGAAGATTCAGAAATGCCGGTTGATTCGCATTGCCCAACCTGAAGACGAAGAAACCAGTCAGCGAATTTACCAGGCGGTGGCTGGACCTCAAGCTGATCGGGATGAAGAGCTTTGTGATCGGTTGATAGAAACGGGCGGCTTGTTGTTGCTAGGCTGAAGGCCGGATTATCGGCTTCGGCGGCATTGATGTTGCCGGAACAAGTGAAGGGTTGTTCTTCCCCCCCAACACCAAAGGGCTGGTTTTGGTCGGAGATCCTGCAGCGATTGGAAAGCATCGGGGGGGACGGGGTACCCAAGACACGGTCTTGGAGTGCAATCGTGAAGCAAGACGGCTTCGCCTTCCCGCTGGAGAGTCCTCGTTAACCGACTATCAATTTTGATTCATTAAGAGTGCACTCCGCACGGGAGCAGTAAATTTTTACCGGAGAAATGGCTACCGACTCGTAGAAACCGCGGCACTTGGGGGGCGCGATCACGAAGGAATCGAAATGATGAAAGAGCACCAATAGGACCTCACTAAAGTACTATTTTTCGCGTGAAGGCAAGAAATCATGCGAAAGTATGACGACAGACGCGGCCCGAGAAAGATAGTTTCATACCCGTTCGTTCAAAGTCCCTGGTTCGCTGAGGAGAAATTCCAATGAAGAAAACTGTTTTGACCTTCGGGCTGATTTCCGGCGCCGTGTCGTCCGTGCTGATGTTATCCACGGTGCCTTTCATAGACAGGATCGGTTTTGACAGGGGAGTGATCGTGGGTTACACCGCGATCGTTCTTTCCTTTCTGCTGGTGTTTTTCGGGATTCGCTCCTACCGCGAAAACGTGGGTGGAGGCCAGATCACTTTTGGGAGGGCGCTGAGCGTTGGCCTTCTGATCACGCTCATTTCGTGTGCGTTTTACGTAGTCACCTGGGAGATCATCTACTTCAAGCTGATGCCAGATTTTGCTGAAAAGTATACAAATTACATGGTGGAGCAGGTGAGAGCCTCGGGCGCCAGCCAACAGGTAATTGACGCAAAGATGCAGGAGATGAAAAGCATGAAAGTGCTGCTTGACAACCCTCTGTTCAACGCGGCCATCGCGTTCCTGGAGCCGTTCCCCGTCGGATTGATTATTAGTCTGATTTCTGCGGCGATATTGAGAAGGCGTAAGCCAAAGGACCGCGAACAAGTGGTTGGTGAAACCGCTTCCGAACTCTTAGCCCGTTAAGAGATATCAGTGGTTCTGCACCATCGCGAACGCGCGTACCGGGAAGGTGCCGAAGCTTTTCACTTTTGCCGGAACTGCAAAAAACCGGAAGCCGGTAATCGGGAGTTCGCGCAAACCGCACAGATGCTCAACGATGGGAATGCCCGCGGCCAGGAGAATTGAATGGGCCGGCCGGCGACCATCAGCTGTATCGTCAATGTTGTAAGAGTCAATTCCCACAAGCGCAGCTCCCTTGTCTGCCAGAAAGGCCGCAACGTCCGCACTGAGGAAGGGATGCCTGCCGTTTGAATAGTCTTCAGTTCTCCAGCGCATGTCCCAGGCGGTGTGAAACAGTACGGCTTTAGCTTTTACGTCCAGGTGTTCCAAAGCGGCTGCGGTGATCGCCCGATCCTCTGGATCGGATAGATTATCCCCACTCGTTTCTATGTTTGGGAACCTCGCGCGCTCAAGCTCGCGTTCTGCGCCGCCAACATGCCGTACGAGGATCCCTTCCAGATACGCGAGCGACTCCAACGGCAGACCTGCCAGATCTTTTCCATCCTCATAGCGATGAAAGGGACTGTCGAGATACGTGCCGGTGTTGGCGACCATTTCAATCTTGCCGATGTGAAACTCGGTTCCCGGGGCGTATAACTCCCGAGATGCTTCACGGGTCAAGTGATCGGAGATAATCGGCGCCGGCAGTCCTTTGTAGGTGATCATGCCGTGCTCGATTGTGTGGCTGAGGTCTATGAGCGTGGAAGACATGGAAACAAGTGGTGGTTTCAAAACTCAGCGAGGTTAGGAACACCTTATCGCGAACAATATCGTCGCTCACTACAGAACCGCGAGCGGTAGCGACCGGATCCTATATTCAATTCGAGTTAATTGCGTTTTACCGGATGTTGAGTGTTGGATCCGGTCGCTACCGCTCGCGGTTCTGTATGGAGCGGGAACTGCTCCAAGTAATGGCGTGCGAGTGTTTCCATTCGTAGTATTGACAGAACCTCATTCG
>JACCUI010000085.1 GCA_013811945.1 Pyrinomonadaceae bacterium
GGTCGCTACGCTCTCGGTTCTGTAAAGTGGCAGAAAGCTATTAGGTTCGTGCCTTGGCGCGTCTGGCTGCCTGTGCAAGTTCGCGAGCACGAGGCAACGCATCTACCCCCCTGGCAATCTGCGGATCGGTCTCGTTGAGGACCTGCAGCGCCGCCATCATTCCGTAAGCCGCGGTTGCCAACTCAAATCGAAGCTGCCTCTCTACAAAAGGACGCGAGCGCTCCAATTGTTCCGGCGTAGCTTTGAACTCCGGCTTGCCGGCGACAAAGCGCTTGAGTTCTTTGAACAGAGCATCAGTGATCGGGAAGTCGGTGGCCTTCAGGGCGTGCCTAAACTCGATCGGCTTCTGGACTTTGTAGGCCTCAAAACCGGGCACGCGACCGGTGGCAAGTTCAAGCGCAAAGGCAAAGATCGGATCCGCCAGCTTTGCTTGGGCGGGAGTAATCTTCGCGGGCTTGACGACCTCGTCCGGCGCGATGCCTCCCCCACCATAGACAGCGCGACCGCCATCGGTGCGACTTTCAGGTCCCAAGGGAGCCGCCTTTTGGCTATCCGCTCCCTGAGACTTCTCATTGGCAATTCCCCCATGCGTGTAGTAGTCGTAGACACCACCGGTAGAGTAGTCGCGCTGAATCAGCCGGCCTGAAGGCATAAAGTATTTTGCGATAGTCAGTAGCAGCGCTGAGTCGTATTCGAGCTGTATCGGCAACTGCACAATCCCTTTACCGAACGTGTTTTCACCGACAATCAGCGCCCGATCGTGATCTTGCAACGCGCCCGCCACTATTTCAGCGGCCGAAGCTGAATCACCATTAACCAAAACTACCAGAGGCGTCTGATCCGGCGAGTCATTCACCGCCCTGAAGTTTTCGGAGCTGCCTCTGATTCTCCCTTCTTGCTTGACTATTAGCTGGCCGCGCTGCAGGAAGGTGTTGGCAACGCGCACAGCCTGAATCAACAGGCCGCCACGATTTCCACGCAAATCCAGGATCAGCATGTTCATGCCTTTTGAATGAAGATCCTGAAGGGCTTCCTGAAACTCATCAGACGTCGTCTGATTGAATCCGCCGGTCATTGCCACATACCCAACCCCGGGCCTGACTACATAGGCTTGCGGAATTGATGGTAGAGGTACGGCATCGCGGGTGATGGTTACTGTCTCCGACTCTCGTGAACCTGCGTGTTCAACTGTGACCTTTACTATCGTGCCGCGTTGACCCAGCAAAAACTTTCGCACCTCGGGGTAGGTCTTGCCTTTCATCGACTTCCCATCGACCTCGAGAATCCGGTCCCCGAAACGCAGCCCGGCGCGGGCGGCGGGTGCATCTTCAAAGGTGGCGCGAATGTAGGTGTTGACTTGATCGCCCTGGCGGAGATCGCCGATGGTCGCTCCTATGCCGAAGTACTCTGAGCGTTGTTCGGTCCTGAACGAAGCGTATTCAACTGGATCGAAATAGGTTGAATGCGGATCGAGCACGTTCAGCATGCCGTTGATGGATGACTTGAAGATGGAGTTGTAATCCACTTTCTTTCCGTCAATGTAATTTGCCTGAATTACGGAAAGAGCCTCGCCGAGGTCAGTTCTAATCATCGTAGCTGAGACTACCGATTTGTTTGTGGAGGTGTTGACGTCGGGTGCCGGACGCTCTGGATTATTGCGTCGAGCCGAAGGGTTTTGCTGGGCAAGGACGATTACGGGGAGTGACAGGGCAATAGCCAGAAACAAAATGCCAGGCACAAGAGATCTTCTACTCACGCAACCCTCCTATAGTTCTGCTCGCTCCAAGAATTTCGTATCCTCACCCGGCTGACCGCGTTTGGTCGGCAAAAACGGGCTGCCAGAATAGCACGAACGACCAAAGGCTTTGAAATATACGCCGCCACCGCCAGCGAAGTTCATCGCCTGTTGTTGTCGAGGCCGCCGGCGCGCAACCGGGACTGACTTTGTCGGAAAGGGAAATGTGCGCTTCTCTGGTTAGAAACGTCCAGCTTCAGCCAATTAGTGATTCAACGCTCGAGAAACGTTGCCCCCTGCCTGGAAGGCGGATATGAAAGAGAGACCGCAGTGGGTCAGTTTGAGCTTTAGGTATCCGATTCAAGGTGTTTTCGAATGCTGAAGGGATTTAAGTCAATAGCCGTGGGCGAGCTTTGCGACGCCCACGGAGGATCGGTGAAAAGATTTCCTGACTCTGGAAGGGTCAAAGAGTGCCCGAAAAGTGACCCTTTCAGGGTCAGTCAATCTCCTTAGTCTTAGCCGTGGGCGTCGCGCAACCCTCGCCCACGGCTGTTAACTGATATCCTCCGGGCCGCTCTGACGAGTTCAAACGGAACCCACGCACAGGATCCTGACGCATTTCCTCGTGACAAAAGAGTGCCGTGTTGTGCACTATAAAGCACCAATAGCAACATTTTAACAGGTAATGGTCTCAACTTACGGGGAGGATTGAGAATGGCTAAACAACTGCAACGAGAACAGCTCTTCTCGTTTGCTAAGGATCATAGGGAAGAATATGAAGAACTGCTGCGCCAGTTTGTTGAGACACCTACCGTGTCTGTCGACCCAGCTCACGCTGAAGATATCCGCAAAGGCGTTGACCTGACTGTGGAAACGCTGCGCCGTTTTGGCGGTAAGGCCAAGGTCTACGCGGTCAATAAGGGTAATCCAGTAGTCCATGGTGTCTTCGGGGAGGATAAAAATCGACCCACCGTGACCGTCTACAACCACATCGATGTTCAGCCTGCGTCAAAGGCAACTGAACCCTGGGAAACGGAACCGTTTGTGATGACCAAAAGAGGCGATAGCTATTTTGGCCGTGGCACGACTGACGACAAGGGCCCAGCGCTGGCGGCTTTGTATGGCGCGCGAGCCGCGATGGAGGCGGGTGTGCCCATCAACATTCGTTTCCTCTGGGAGTTTGAAGAAGAGATCGGTTCGCCAAATTTCGAAAAGATTATTTCCAGCGCCGCTTCAGATCTTCGTACGGGATCCGTGGTCGTTTCCGACACGGTCTGGGTCTCCAGGCAACGACCGGCGAACTCGGCTGGCCTGCGTGGCTTAATGGGATTCCTGCTTGCGCTGGAAACTGCAACGGTCGATGCGCATTCAGGGGAAGTAGGCGGCGCCGCGCGAAACCCGCTCGGCGAGCTGATGAAACTGGTCTGCGACCTTTATGATCCGATCACGGGTCGAGTGAAGATAAAAGGCTTCTACGACGACGTCATTCCGCCTTCTCGCAAGGAACTTCGCGATTGGGCTAACTCAGGCTTTTCTGCGAGAGCTTTTAAGAAAGCGCACAAACTTAAGTCAATGCGCGCGGAAGATGATTTGGAAGTGATGAAACGTATTTGGGGCCTGCCAACATTTGAAGTGCATGGAATGTCGGGCGGTTACCAGGGGCCCGGAGTGAAGTCCATAGT
>JACCUI010000106.1 GCA_013811945.1 Pyrinomonadaceae bacterium
CGAGTGACTGCGAAGTGTTGGCCCACTTCCTCCAACGTATGTTCAGATCCGCTGGTGCCCAGACCAAAGCGCATCTTGATAACTTTTTCTTCACGCGGCGTTAGGGTCGCCAGCACTTCATCCGTAATCTCACGAAGGTTAGAAGCAACTACCGCATCAGCGGGATTCAATATCGACTTGTCTTCGATGAAATCGCCCAGGTGCGAATCTTCCTCCTCACCAATGGGTGTTTCGAGTGAGATTGGTTCCTGCGCGATCTTCAACACCTTCCGCACCTTCGAGACCGGTATGTCCATCTTCTTGGCGATCTCTTCGCTGGTGGGCTCGCGACCCAGCTCCTGCACGAGCGCGCGCGAGGTGCGGATCAATTTGTTGATGGTTTCGATCATGTGCACGGGAATACGAATCGTCCGTGCCTGATCGGCGATGGCCCGGGTGATGGCCTGGCGAATCCACCAGGTAGCGTAGGTAGAGAACTTGTAACCTCGCCGCCACTCAAACTTGTCCACCGCCTTCATCAGACCGATGTTCCCTTCCTGAATCAGATCCAGAAACTGCAAACCTCGGTTAGTGTATTTCTTGGCGATGGAAACGACGAGCCGGAGGTTGGCTTCGACTAGTTCGCGTTTAGCCTGGCCAGTCTGTTGCTCTCCGATCACGATTGACTGCAGCGAGCGCTTGATTTCAACCGGCCCGACGTGGTGATCCACCTCGATTTGCACCAGGCGTTTTTTAGACGCCGAAACCCGGCGCTTGAACTCTTTCTGATCGTCCGGCTTGATCCGTTTCTTGGTGAGCTTTTCGGTGTAGTTGGTTATTTCGCGCTCTGAGTCGCGAACTTCCTTCTGCACGGCGCGGATGGCATTGATCAAACGCTGCCGCGCGCGCTCGGTCATACTCAATCGTCCTATTTCCTGGGCTATTTCCAAACGAAGGCGCGCCACTTTGCGACGGAGACGCGTCAACTTCTTACTCTTTTTACCGCGGGTGATCTTTTGTTCCGCCCGGAGTTTCTCCCATTCTTTCAAGGCTTGCCTGAAAATTTTGCGGATATTCTGGATGCCTTCGATGGTCCAGTTGCGATACTCCTCCGCTTTGTCTTCATCTCCGGTGAGCTCAGCCTGCTCTGAAAAAAGCACGATCTCGCGAATGTTTGCGGTACCGGCTTCCAGGGCTTCGCCGATTCTGAGTAGCTCGCTAACGGCCAGCGGCGAACGCGCGATGGCTTTCTGCGTCTTCAGCTGCCCTCGCTCAATGCGTTTGGCGATGGCCACCTCGCCCTCACGCGTAAGCAGTGGTACCACGCCCATCTCGCGCAGATACAAACGAACGGGGTCGTTTGTTTTCTCGAGTGCGCCAGCGGAAAGGTCGAGCTCGATATCATCGTCGATTGATTCCTCATCATCGTCGGCAACAGCGACGGCGGCCTGCTCGAGAAGTCTCTCGTCCGAATCCGCAACAGGAATGTTTGAACCTTCGAGCTTCTGGAGCACGTCTTCAATGTCATCTGGTGAGACGACATTGTCCGGCAACTCGCGATTCAAGTCGTCGAAAGTCAAATACTTCTTGTCGCCACCGAGTTCCAGCAGTCTCTCCATCACATCATCCCGATCTTTGTCTTCAATACTCACTTCTTATCTGCTCCATTAAACTCCAGGCCCGCCATCCCGGTTCCGAACGTTAAATGACACCTGGAGAACGTTTATCAAAACCGAAATTGTAAAACACACAGAAACCTTAAAGACCCGTTTGCATTGTTTCTGCCCTGGGCAGCAGCGCACTTCTGCGTCGGGCAAGGTCAATTTGTTCGCTCGAAAGCGTGGAAACTCTTTCGCTATCTCCGGCGCGCTCGGCTGACGACAACTCCGCCCTGATCTCCTCGATCCGATGATTGAGCTTCATTAGTCGGAACGTAAGGACGCATTCTTCCGGAGCATAGTGCTCATTGGAGGCATGTAGCGACTCACTCATCAAGAGCATCGGCAGCAATTTGGAAGAGAGGGTGTCGCCTTCCGTTTTTTGGCTCAGCGTCTCGAAACTTACCTTCGTCCCTTCACCTTCGAGCTCAAGCAAGGCTCGAAATATCGCAGCCGTCGGGAGATCCTCGTAGTCTTCAGACCTCAAGATAAGCAAGACACCGCGGCGTAAGGCCTCGTCGGCAAAGAGTAGCCCCAACAGCCGTTGTTCTGCCGGTGTGGCACCAACGTCCTGGGTCAAGACCCTTTTGGCGCCTGGCTTGTTGTCAGAGCCTCGAACAAACTGCCACAACTCGCGCACCAGCGATGCGTCCGCTATTCGTAGCGAATCCGCCGCGATGTCAAAATACTCGCGCTTTTGTATCCGGCTGCGGACAGCACGAATAAACGGGAGCACCTCCTCAATCGCTGCCTCCTTATCGGCAGGATTAGTAAGCTTGCGATCCCGTACAGCCTGATCGATTACGAATTGTATGTGGGGTTGTGCCTCGCCACGTCGCCGCTGATACTCGTTCGCGCCCGATCTTCTGATGAATTCATCCGGATCGGCGTTATCCGGAAGAACCAGAACCTTGACCTCAAGGTCTTCTGCCAAAAGGATTTCGATTGCTTTCTTCGCCGCCTTCACACCGGCTCGGTCACCATCATAGTTGACTACCACCTTACGCGCAAACCGAGCTAACAGTTTCACTTGGTCCGGCGTCAGCGCCGTGCCCAGACTGGCAACGAGGTTACGGATGCCAAACTGGTAGGGAATAATCAGATCTAGAAACCCTTCAACCAAAATCGCATAGCCCTGCTGACGGATTTCATC
Organism: Pyrinomonadaceae bacterium; assembly: GCA_013811945.1. Classification (GTDB taxonomy): domain Bacteria; phylum Acidobacteriota; class Blastocatellia; order Pyrinomonadales; family Pyrinomonadaceae; genus PSRF01. The sequence goes on from JACCUI010000106.1 coordinate 2,791, forward strand.
CCGCGTCAGGTTCAAACCAAAAAGGTTCCGCCCCTTCACATAGGCAGGGGTCTCGGGTGAATTTATATACTTCGCGTCCTCGTCCTTCAGCGTGCGGCCACCAAAAGCTATGGGTCGGCCCTGGATGTCCATGACCGGAACAATCAGTCGCCCCCGAAAGCGGTCATACGAGCCGCCTTCATCCTTCTTAACTACCAGGCCGCTGCGCTCAATCTGAAGCTGACTCGCACCCTTTTGTCTGAGGTGCGATGAGAGCGCATCCCAGCTATCAGGTGCGAAACCGAGACGAAACGTTTTTCGCGTCTCGCCGGTAATTTCCCTCTGCGCAAGATAGTCGCTTCCTATGCGAGACTCCTGGCCCCCATGTTCCAGCTGCTGCTCCCACCACTCGAGCGCCCACTTGTTAAGTTCAATGATTTCATCCACTTCCTGTCGCCGGGCTTCGAAGCGGCTGTCGTCAACCAGCTTGGGCGACGGCACGCCGCTCTTTTCGGCCACCATCCTGATCGCATCAGGAAACGCGACCCGTTCGATCTCCATCACAAAATTGAAAACGTTGCCGCCTTTGTGGCAACCGAAGCAGTAGAAGATCTCTTTCGCCGGACTCACGGAGAAGGAAGGCGTCTTCTCCTTGTGAAACGGGCAACAGGCCATCCAGTTCGCGCCTTTCTTCTTCAGGGGCACATAGTCCTGGACCACCCGCACAATGTCGGCCTGGCGTTTGAGATCATCAATAAATGTTTGGGGGTAACGCATTGTCTATTGCCTGAGTTCTACTACGGTCGCGCCCGAGCCGCCCTGATCTTGCGGTGCGGCTGCGAACCGGGCAACGTGCGGGTGATCTTTTAACAACTCTGCGATGGCCCGACGGAGAGCTCCCGTACCGTGGCCATGAACGATGCGCAACTGACTAAGACCACCAAGAGATGCGGCATCTAGAAACTTGTCGACTGCGTCCACCGCTTCATCCGCCCGCTGCCCAATAACGTTTAGTTCCGAGCGAATGTTCTCGTCTGAGGTACTGAGCTGAGCTGTGTAGCTGGTTGGGCGGAGTTTTGCAAAACGGCCCGATTGGCGTTTGACTGGTGTAATTTCCTCGACCAGTTCGAGATTTTCCAACTTCTCTCGGAAGCGCAGCGATTTTACTCGCACCTCGGCTTCGTCCCCTTTGACGCTGTCGACAATGCCGACTGATCCAAACGAACTGAGTCGCACATGATCGCCAACAGCGATATTACGAGCGGGGGCTGCAACGTATTGCGCATGCTCGGGCTCAGATAAGTCCTGAGCCGAAACTTTGAGGGAAGTACGAGTAGCCCGACTGCCGGTGACGACCTGACCCTCGCGCACAACCCGCACGGGGCGGGAACTCGTACTGGTCGGAGCCGCACTTGGTTCCCGGCCTCGCGAAGTGCTTGCGGCGCGTTGGGCTTCGCGTTTCAGTTCCGCCACGCGACGTTGGGTTTCTCGTTCAAGTTTTAGCCGTTCGGAGCGATCCTGAATAGTGGCGAGCAGTTCCTGAGATCGTCGTTCAAAGTCGCGCACGATTTTCTCTAGCGCGGCTTGAAATGAAGTCTGGCGCTGGGCTTCTTTTTTGTCGGCTTCCTTCTCGAGCGAAGCAAACTTCTCCGCGACGGCGGCCCGCTCCTCCTCCAGCGCCTGCCTCAAGGTGGCGGCCTGCTCGGATTCGCGTTTAATGCGGCGCAAGTACTCTGTGGCCTGAAGTAAAGAGTCATTCACGTTTGCAGCGGCGGCACCTATTATTTCGTCCGAGATTCCGAAACGTCGAGCAATTTCCAGACCGGACGATGACCCGGCAACGCCGACGAGCAAGCGATAGGTTGGGCGCAGAGTTTTCTCATCAAACTCAACGCTCGCGTTTAGCACAGCCTCTTCGTTCGCTGCGTATACCTTCAGACCGCTGTAGTGAGTGGTGGCCATCACATTCGCGCCGCAAACTTTGCGGAAATGATCTACCACCGCAACTCCAAGCGCTGAGCCTTCCTCTGGATCGGTGCCAGTTCCAACTTCATCAAGCAGAACCAAGGCTGGGGCTCTGCAGACCTCGATCATGCGCGAGATGTTCGCCACATGTGACGTGAAAGTTGAAAGATTAGCGGCGAGCGACTGGTGGTCACCAATATCAGCCAGCACTGAGGTAAAGAAGGGAACTTGCGCGCGGCGTGCGGGTACAGGCAATCCTGAGAGAGCCATTAGCGAAAGCAATCCGGCAGTCTTAAGCACAACCGTCTTACCGCCGGCGTTGGCGCCCGAAATGATCATGGAGTCATGTTTGTCGTCCAGCGAAAATGAGACGGGCACCACCGCGCCTCCCGACGCACGGAGGTTCTCTTCAAGGAGCGGATGTCGAGCTTCTGCGAACTGTAGGGCCCCAGTGGAACAGACTTCAATCTGCTCGTTATTACCTTGGAAAAGGACGGGCGAAAAATCCGAACCATCACGGACTCAAGTCTGTGCCACCGCGCTGACCTCGGGAGTTACGCAATTGAAATTCTGGTGGAAGACTGCTTTGGCGTTTATGAAGTCCAGCTCATCAATGGCTTCGGCGGCCATTTCGATTCCGGCCAACTGAAGTCGCAGCTCCTCCGTCAGAGCGAAGAGGATACGGTAAATCTCTCGCTCTTCAGTTTCGCGCAGACTCTGCAATTCGTTGTTGGCATCAATCGTTTCGAGCGGCTCGACGAAAGCTGTTGCCCCCGACGACGAGAAGCCATGCGCGACACCCTTAATGTGTCCTCGATGATCAGCTTTGACTGGGATTACAAAGCGGTCGTTCCGGATTGTGACCAGCTCATCCTGCACAGCCTCTTCCGCTCTGCGCATCAAGTTTTCCAGCGAGCGTGTGATGCTCGAACGGAGCTTAGTTATCTCGTGACGAATACGAGCCAATTCGGGGCTGGCGCGGTCGTCCAGGTCTCCGCTGGGCAAAATCTTGTTGGCGACGCGCGCAGTGATACTGTTCAACTCGCGAGGAAGACTCGCAACGATATCTGCCAACACCGGCGACTCCTCGCGCTCGGCCATGATGGCTGCCCGGGCCGACATCGCCTGCTCACAAAGCCGCGCTAATTCAAGAATCGTGATTGATTCTAATGAAGCCCCTTCGACTCGCAGCCGCGCAAGAGCCCCTGCCGGCTCTCTCAGCTCACTGAACGACCACGTCGCGCCGCGCTTTCGCAATTGCACGCACTCGGCTGAAGCAGCCAGGGCCTTTTGCAGTTCCTCCATTGAATCAAGCGGCGCCAGAGCGTCGACGCGCGCACGTCCCATTGACGTCTGCGCTCCGCGGCGCACGAGCGCCCGCAGTTGATCGAACTCCAAGATATGAAACGCCTGATCGTTCATGAAAACAAAGGTGACGAAGGTGACAAGTGGCAGGTAAACCGGAGGTAATGCCACTTTCAAAAACGCCCGAACACTTCTCCTAAACAATTTACTCTTGATTCTAACACCGGGGAGAGGATTTCACACTGAGGCGGATTTCGAGAATTTCAGATGCTTTAGGACTCTCAACCTTGAACTGACCATTCAACGTGAGGAGATTTGCAGGTTGGGAAGGTGGGCAAAGCGCAGCTCGCCCCCGCTCCAGCGTAGCGTCGTTCGCTAGGGAACGAAACCGGCTCAATTCTTATGACTCGTCCGGGGTAGTAGTCTTGAAGAAAATAAAAGTGATGGCGCTGCGCTGGAGCGGGGGCGAGCCTGCGCTTTGCCCACCTTCCCAACCTACAAATTTGCTGCTGTTGAACTGTTGTCTCAGTGTTGAGTGGCGCCCGATCTGGAGCACGAAATCCGATCAGAAGCGACGGCGGCGACGCTCCCGTCTTCGCTGAGCTGCCGGGAAAAGTCCCTCGACCTGAATTACATTCACCAACTGGTCGCTGAAATTGAAGGTTCCGCCCACGGCCTTGATGGTGGGTTCTGATGGCGGCTGGATATCTTCAAGTCGCCAGATCGAGCGTCTCGCCTTTGGTCTCAATTGCCAGAGCGATTTGCTCATCTCCAAGCAAGGCAACCAGAATCCCGGGCGAGAACCCAAGAAGCGTGGTCGTTTCACCGAACAAACTGAGAGGATCAAGAACGGTTAACATGCGGCCTTGGATGGAAACCACGCCCAGCACTTCCGGGGGCGCATGAGGCAGCGGTGTCGGCCGTCGCCATTCCGCAATCGTTGCAATTTCGTCCTCAAAGATACCGAGCACAAGGGGGCCTACAGACAGGAGTTGGAGTTTGCGCGTGGTTCGGGGGTTGCGCTCGCCCAAGGCATCATCCTGGGATGACCCCGCGTCTTTGATGTGGTTTAGAGTCCGATGTCGACCACTGGGCGTTTCATCATTCATCGATTTGTGGTTAACCCTTGGCCCTACTCACTCATTATAGCCCGGTGGATCGGCAACGCGCGTCTCTAAACGGCACCGATCCAGTTTTGGCCCACGACGACGATGTCACGCCTTTACGGAACCGGGAGCGGTAGGGATGCAGCCGACAGGCTGGGAGTCTAATGGGGTGAAAGTACCCTGCCGTCAGTTGCTCGATTCAGACGGCTAGCATATCCGACGTGTGGGGAGGCAACAACTCATACGGTGCTGGGAAGTAAACGCCACGGCTGCCCTGCGGTGATGCACCGCCGCGGTAGGAACGACCTGGGTGGCAAGCAAACCTGGAGGCCTGAACATTAAGGAATG
>JACCUI010000108.1 GCA_013811945.1 Pyrinomonadaceae bacterium
TACCCGCCAAAGTCTATATCAGGTGCATCGTTAGGATTTCTTCTTAGGTAGCCAAAATACTGCATGAGCACGAACGCCTTGTTGAATTCCTGCAGCGTCAGGGTCGAGTGCTCTGCCACGCTCCGCAGCACACGAGCCCGTGCCGCCGGTTCTGCGCTTGTAGCAGCCCCGGCAAACTCGCTAATAGCTGCCTCTCGCTCAGCCGTCGATGGTGTGATTACAGCATTGGCGAAAAGGGCGTCCACAAACTGAGCCGGGGGTAACATCGTTGGGTGGGCAGCGATAAAGCGAAGTCGCGTCACAAAGTCCGCGGCAAACGCAGTCTTATTATTCTGTAGCTGTTGCTCCCAGCCCGCCTGCCCGACCACCACTCCTTTGCCAATCTGCTGCGTGTCCGGCAAGAAGTCATTGAACCTCACCGGCACAGGTGAATTTGGCAGATTTCCATAGCCCGCTTTGTACATCCGGTAGACCAGAAATCCAGTTTGCTGGAACTCGATCGATAGGAAGAAGGCGGCCGAGACGTTGATCCGCCTCAGCTCGATACACGCTGCATCCGCCCCGCACGAGGTCACCTGATCCGTCCAAAACGCCAGACCAAGTGCGTCGGGTTCGCGGTTAAGGAAGTCGAGGTAATGTTGCCGAACAAAGAAGGTAGACTGGCCAACTGGATTAATCCCATTCGTGCTGTCGTTGTCATTGATCGTGATAGTGGCGGTGGTCGGTGGGCCAAGGCTGCTACCGGCAGGATTCGTAAGGCTGATTGAAAAGCTCTCAGTTCCCTCCGCATAGGAATCATCAACGATAGGTATCGAAATAATTTTTGAGGTCTCCCTGGCTGCGAACGTTACTATCCCGATGGCCGTAGAATAATCGCAGCGTGACGACGCGCTTCCATTCGAAACATTGCAGCCGTTCGAGCCTGAGCTGTCGCTCGTGGCATAGCCTACCGTTGCGGAAGCCGACGTATTGCCCGAACGCGTCACAGTAAAATTCGCACTTCCCTTCCCCTCACCGACACCGAAGCCATTGGCGCCAAGCGTAACCACGCTGGCGGTAGGCGAGCTCTGGAATTGTCCGCGAATCTCCCCACCGGGAAACATGCTGCTATGGACATTCAAGTAGTGCAATCCATTCTTCAAGTCCTGGACTTGGGCGACTGTCAGGCTGATCTGATAATCGCTGATCTGCCCTAATGGAAGTTGGAAAAGCGGAGGCGCAGTGTTGCCGGGCGCTGCCGGCCCATGAATATGCGCGTCGGTCTGCCCGCTCGACAAACCACTGAAGTTCAACGAGAGCCTCGCAGTGGTCTCGTCCGGGCTGAGCACCAGCGTAGCCATGCCGGCAGCAGAGGAATTATTGGAAGGAACCTCCTGCATGCCATTTAACGTTGCTACAAAAATCAAACCTGGTTTCGACTTGATTTCGTAGATGATGCCGTTCAACAGAGAAACCACAAACACATTCCCGTTGGGGCCTGTTTGAATGTCAGTGGTCACGCCAAAGTCTCTGCCGATTGCCAGACTTTCACTCTCCGTCAGATCAAACTTGTCAGTATTGTCGGCCACTAGATCATTTAGCTGGGGGTCGCTGAATAGGAAGTGCGTGCGGTTGTTCGACAACTTAAAACGAAAAAGATAGCCGTTCAGGAGAGTGGTGCGGGAGGCGCCAACGAACATATCTGACTCGAACTGCGGCCCCAGTCCCCGGCCCTTTACGAAGCCAAGTGCTGACGGAGCTACAGCATACTTCCAACTAAATTCGGGGTCTGTATATTGCGCACCGGGAAGCATATACATTCGCGCCAGCGCCGCCTGTGGGGTGTCGGCGATGCTGCTGGGCGGCCACCGTAGTTGTTGCAGGGTGCCGTTGCCGTAGGTCGTTTCAATTGACTTGAATTCATTGATACGCCCGAGTGGACCCATTACCTGGATCCATCCACCGTTGAGACCAGGAGTGACACGATTCATTTCGTCAAACGCATCGTCACCATTTTCCTGCGTCCACAGGAAACCACTGAGCGGATCAAACGCCATTCCGAATCCATTGCGAACACCATAGGCAAAGATCTTCTTTACGTTGGCAGCGGCCTGGCCTGTCAGTGGCGTGGTCACATTGAAGAAGGGGTTATCATTCGGTGTGGTTCCGTCGTCATTCAAGCGAAGAATTACACCGGTCAGGTGTGCATCGTCAGGTTCGGGTCCGCCAAACTGGTCGTCGGGTACCGGACCGCCGCTGGTAATGTTCTGCAAGAAGCCGCGCCGGCCGTTATCGCCAAAAAGGATGTAGAGTTTGCCGTCAGGTCCAAAGCGCAAGACACCACCGTCGTGATTCCCCCTCGCCGGCTGACCGGCATCTGCTTGCAGGGCACGCAGCCGGATCAGATTCCGATCAAGCGTCAAACTTGATC
>JACCUI010000124.1 GCA_013811945.1 Pyrinomonadaceae bacterium
AGAAGCATCTGCATATCTTTCCTGCCTTGGAGTATCATCAGAACAATGCCAATAAGCGAACCGGAAAAAACGCCGAGGAAGATGGTGAGAATGGTGAGCCGCCAACCGAAATAGGCCCCGACCATAAACATCATCTTCACATCTCCCAGGCCCATGGCTTCAACGCCGCGAAGTTTTTCCCAGGTCCAGCCCATCAGCCACAGTGACCCTCCGCCAATCAAAGCTCCGATAAAGGCGCCGCCGAGCGACGCGGCCCAAACCGGCCAGCCAGCGAACGTGCCGTTCAATAGTCCGGGAAGATCATCGAAGTAAGGTGCTCCGACGAGATACGGAATCGCCAGCCGCGCCAAGAGCGCAAAGACGATTCCCGGATAGGTAATAGCGTTAGGCAGAATCATGTGCTGGGCGTCGATAAATACCAGCGCTACGATTGCGCTGACAAATGTGAGGTCGAAGGGCAGCGCTGCCGTCATACCCGTACGCCAGATCACGGCGACAAAGAGCAGCGCAGTCAGTATTTCCACCGCGGGATAGCGAGCCGATATACGAGCCTTACAGGCCCTACAACGCCCGCCTAAAAATACGTAGCTAAGCACCGGGACGTTGTCGTAAAAGGGAATCTCCGCCGAACAGGAAGGACACTTAGAGTTTGGAAATGCGACGGACTCTTCGAGTGGCAGCCGGTGAATTACTACATTTAAGAAGCTTCCGATAATTGCGCCGAAAGCGCCGGCTATGATGTAACTAAAAGGCGGAAGTATCAGTTGGTTAATGTCCGGTAGCAGCGTGATCAGGGAAAGGCTCATCGAAAGGCATTGTATCTTGCTGGACGCTTTAACGCCTACTAACTTCTTTTTTCTGCATTTCCGAGAGCATGAGGTGCTTGAGGAACGCATAATGGGCTGCGAAGCTGGCAATACTAAGGCCGGCGAGCCCGTCGCAAAAGCCGGCCCTAAGAACGTAGCTGCGCAAAAAAGCCAACGGGGCTGCTGTGGCAATTTTCAGTGTAGATGTGCGCCGACCAGCTTCAAACATTTGGCGGGCAGCGAGTGGGGCATAACGCTCGCCAATCATGCGGTGGTGATGTGCAGCATCGCGGACGCTGTAGTGCAAGAGATCGCCCGGTAGTTTTTCAATACGGCCGTCTTTGATCTTCACCGATTCGTGAATGTGTTTTCCCTCCCAGCGTCCACGAGACTTTCTAAAGAGGCGCAACTGCCGATCGGGATACCAGCCACCCCCTCTAATCCAACGTCCCTGGTAAAAAGACCGCCGCGAAATTAGATAACCATCCGCGAGTTGATCGGACTGATTTGCGCGCAGTGCGTCTATAGACGCTCGCAACTGGGCTGACACGCGTTCATCAGCATCGAGGCTAAAGATCCAGTCGTGAGAAGCTGCGTCGCTTGCAAACTGTTTCTGTGCCGCAAACCCGGGCCACTCCCGCCTTATCACTCGGGCTCCGGATTGATAAGCGAGCTGAGCAGTTTGGTCAGTGGATTGTGAGTCAACTACAACGACCTCATCAGCCCAGGCGAGGGATTCGCAGGCCTCTCGTATGTTCGCTTCTTCATTGAAGGTTATTATTGTGGCGGAGATCTTCATCCGATTTGCGATATAAAAATTGGAGATCTGCGATCGTCGGTTACGGCAGGGTTACCTTAACAATCGCTAATCGGAAATCGCAAATATATTGAGCTACCCGTCGCCGGCATCCGGGACCGATCTTGGAGGCTGTTGAAAACAAATACGCTCCACAAAGCAGCTCGAAATAGGATGCCTAAAATCGAGTGACTTTCTTTTCGCGGATGGTTTACTGCTTCTATTGTTACTTCCCACTCTTTTTAGGAGCTAGGGAGTAGGACTCTCGACTACGACGTTGTTAGAGCGAAGCGTTGAGGAGGTCGCCCGCTGAAGCTCGGCGAGCGCTTTGTTGTAGTCTGTTTCCGCCCTAAGTTCAGAATTGCGCGCGTTCGTCAGAGCATTTTGGCGTTGAAACAAAAGGAAGGTGGTTGAGCGACCCACTTGATAGAGTCGCTGTTCACCCTCGAGCTGGAGTTCCGCATTTGCCCTTGCTTCCCTCGCTGAAAGCACGCGCAGCCGAGCTGTTTCTACGGATTGGGCGGAGTTGCGCACATCAACCTCGATGATTTGATCCTGCGAGCGGATCGATGCTTCAAGTTGCTCTCTTTGAATGCGTGCGCCTGCAAGATTTGCTTCCGCGGTTTTATTCTTAAAGGGGATCTGAATCGCCACGCCGACGATGATGTTATAGGTATTAAGTCCAAACAGATTGCTAAGGTTTTTACCATACCCGCCTACCAAATCCGACGGAGCAAGATTGGGCGATTCGACAAGAGGAGACGAGGCAACCGGAAAGCCGGCCCGTCGCTGAACATCCTGAATCTGACTAAGTAGGAAAGCATTTGCCGCGAAGTTCGGATCGCCCGAAATCAAAGGCACAAGTATACCGGGAGCAATGGTTGCAGCCGCAGTCCCCGCCAGCCCGGTAGTCGCCAACGTAGTCTGAAGATCAATCTGTGGTCTCGTCTGGTTCTTGTAGTACTGAATGTCAATTCCATTAATATCGTTATCCAAACGCAGACGGCGCAGTTCGGGCCTGTTCTCACGTGCCTCTTTCAAAGCTTCGTTCAGATTCACCGGAGCGGTACTGAACGCCGGAGTATCAGTCGGCGTTAATTGTGCCGACCATTCAGGCGTCATCGAGTCTTTGAACATGAGTTGTTTGAGGTTGTTTTCAGAGATGGAAACGTTTTGCACGGACAATAGCAGGGCCGACTCGCGGTTCGCGAGTTCGGTTTGCACTTCCGCCCTCTCCAACGGGGCCTTCGCACCGGCAGAGATCTGAGCTTCCACATTTCTCAGGTTTTCTCGTGAGAGATTGAGGTTTTCAAGCTGGTTCTGCTGGTCGCGCAGGGCGAAGACCAGTTCCCAATAGGCTTGTTGCACCCGCGAGATCACGTCAATGGTGCGCAGTCGAAAATCCGCGTCTGACTGCTCAAGGCGCTTCTTCTGAATGCGAATCTGCCTGCGGTTGTTGTCGAGCGAACGGTTACGCAGCAAAGGCTGCGTGAAGGTCAAAGCCAGATTCGAGGAATAGAAAGGGTTCAGCGTACTGTTGGTAGCATTCGTTGTTGTCTTGTTGTTGCTGAAGCTAAGCTCATAATTTCCGCCACCCCTTGAGAACTGCCTGTTGAGGGACGGATTCAAAGTAAAGACCGTGTTGGAAACCCGGCCGGAAGTGCCGGCTCCAGCAAAGACATTCTGCACTGGAATAATGCGCTTGTCGATTTGCGGCGTTATGCTAAAAATCGGATCGAAGATCCCCTCGAGCGAGCGCAACTGAGTCTCAGCAAAACGAACGTCATCACGAGCGACTTCGATTTCATTATTGTTCTGTAGAGCTCGCTTCACCGCATCGTTTAGCGATAGGGTCAACGTGTTATCGCTGGTCACACCCAGACGAGTCATGTTAGGCATGGGCGGCAATGGCCTGCGCTCGACAACTGGGAAATTGGGGTCGACCGGGTCCTGAATAGAAGGGTTTTCGGACGTTGGAGTTGCCGTAACCTCAGGAGACGGTGCGATAGTTGGGGTTCCTGGCGTGGACAGTACCGGTCGCGTTATGGGCGCCGTAGGATTTCCGGGCGGGGCTTGCGGGGGCGGCTGTTGAGTTCCAGGGGGAGCCTTAGGTGGGGCTTGCTGTGTGCCCGGTGGCGTATTGGGATTCTGCGTTTCGGAACCTGGTGGACGCGTTGCGTCGCGCGGGGCTGGTTTCGGAGTAGCTGGCGTAGTCTGCGCCAAAGCGTTGGCGCCCGCCACTAGTAGCACTGCCCCCAGGAAAGCTCCGCTAACTACACCATTGATATTCATTGTAAGCATCGACCAAAGCTCCTTCACGTTTATTGCCAAATCTCAACGCAGCGACTTAGACCGCTGGACAAACAGACTCCGCCCCATCAGGTTTTTCTACGTTGTACGAACTACGGAGGTTTCACAAGATGTACTGCGAAGAGCCTTACAGCTGCTTAAAATGCTGCTAACTGTTCCTTGACAGCAAGAGCGCCGTCGCATAGGCTTCGTATTCATTGCTCCCGTGCAAATCTCCCCTTGCTCGCTACTTTTAGCCTTGCCATTATGATTGACGCAAATGATTAAGCGGTTTCTCGGTCCGCGGTTTCAGCGTACTGTTCAATTTTGGTTTGCGTTGTGTCTCCTGGCGAGCGTCCAGGGACTAGCGCAGGCTGATTCTGAAAAGCCGATCTTCCTTAGCGAGTCGACTTCGACGCGCGCCATTGCACTTGATGCGTTGATTCTCACGCCCGAACCTTTCTCTCCTTCAGCCTCATCTTTTCTATATGGTTTAGATAGGCGACCTCGCATTATGCTCTTCGTCAGGAATCTATCAATACAATCAGCGGGGGACATATCTGCCATGACTGCAGACGCCGAGGACGTCTCACGTCGGCATTACGGGCTGAATGTCGAAGATGTAAGGCCGGTGCCGGGGCAGATCTGGATGAGCCAGATCATCCTGAGATTTAACGAGGAGATAGGCGATGTAGGTGATGTGCTAATTGGCATGGCTTATCGTGGCATTCCAAGTAATCGCGTGAGAATAGGCATTGGTCACGTTGGCGGCGGACTTCCGGATGACGTTGGAGCGTTGCCAACACCTGCGCCTCCTTACACCATATCTGGTCGAATAACATACGGCACAACAGGCCTCGGTGGCACCTTAGTCACACTCGGCGGACCGCAAGCAGGAGCAACTACAACCGATGATAACGGAGCTTATTCATTTACCGTCACACCTGTCGGCAACTACACAATCACACCCTCAAAAGCTTTCTACACTCTTAGTCCCTCAAGCAAGATCCTGAATGATCTAAGCGGAAACCGGACTGTGGACTTCACCGCAATCAGAACAATCCGGATCAGTGGTCATATAACTGATAGCAACGGAAGAGGCATCATTGGGATCACCTTGGACCTAAGCGGGTCTGAGCAGGGCAAGGTAATAACCGGGAGTGACGGCTCTTATTCGTTTATACCGACCACGGTCGGTGACTACCTTTTGACTCCATCGAAAGAGCAGAACTTTTATACTTTTACCCCGTCAACTAAGCAATTCAGCGGCTTGAATGATAATCAAATCGCCAATTTCACAGGGCTGTTGTCGTCAATTAGCAACCCCAGTTATGTCCTCGAATTCGATGGCTCTCCCATGACAGTAGATTACCGCGATTTTTGGCCGGTGAATGTGGGCTTACCCCACTTTTTCTGGGAGCTCTGGGCGATGCCCGGTGAAAACACCTACACCAGATATCTGTTGTCAGACGGCTATGGTGGAGCTCACGCTCTGTTATTTGGTTTCAACTATAATGCGGAGCCTGGACGTTACAACCTATTCGGCAACATATGGGACGGCTCAACATGGACTAATTTTGTAAGTGACGATGGCCCTTCGCCCGGTGAGTGGGGACACTATGCCGTAGGCTGGGACGGTATGAACATCATCACATACTACAACGGCGTGCCCGTGGGTAAGCAGCCGTTTGCGGGTCCGCGTATTTGCATGGGCCCAAGTTGGGGAGCTAGCATGCTCCTGATTGGCGGCTCAGATCACCAAAACCTGATCGGGAGAATTGCACAGGTTCGCGGCTACGAAGGTAGCAATCCCAGGGTAGGTGCGCCAGAAACTTCCTTTGCTCCACAGACAGTTTTCTCGCGGGACGGTCAGTTACTCAGCTACTTCTTCCGTTCGGCGCAAACGGTCGCAGACCTATCTTTCGGTTACAACTCCGTTACGCATCTAGGGAAGCTTCGTGGGTTTTCTAACGGCTACACTGTGGATTGTCCTGATTGTCCCACTCCGCGATTTGTGCTCGATCCGACGGCGCCCGAGTTTTCAAATCCGAGCAATCCGGGGACGATAATCGCGCCGTTTAGCCCTGCTCCAGCTACGCCGTCCAGCGCACTGATATACGATTCTTTCTCCAGTAACAATTCTACTTATATTTTAGGTGGCAGCGGGGGGCTGGGCGCCACGGAAGGAGGTTCGGCTGGGACGCAAACCTGGCAGACCAACGCGGATGCATCCGGGCCGCAGCCTTTCGGAATCCTTAGCGGCCGCGCCATTCTGTTGGCGAACGACACTAGCCTTGCCTGGGTGCCCACGGGATCAAGCACCGGAAATTTGGATATTCGGGTTGATCGAAGGCTAGGTTCGTACGGAAACGGCGTCAACACGGGTCTTTGCTTTCGCGTCATGGATAAGAATAACTTCTTCTTTGCCTACACGAGCGACGGCACAGATCTGCCTTCCACGTCCAAGAAACTCTCAGTCGGCTACTATCGATCGGGCTCTCAAATTATGCTCGCTAGCGACATCACTATTCCCTCGCCGAATTGGAAGACTTTGCGAGTGGTAACGCTACCATCGGGCAGTATCAACATTTATGCTGATAATGCGCTGCTCTATTCCACCAACAGTTTGGTTTTAGCTGCCGCTGCCGGGGCTGGCTTATACAACAATGGTCCCCGGTTGGGTCTAACAAACCGTTGGGATAACTTCACCGTGCTGCCTGCGCTGTGACAAGTTAGCCGCTAACGAGACCCGTTAGGCCCACCAACCCCGATCAATTACTCGCAGCCTTAACCTGCTGAGTCGCAAACTGCGTCTGCGTGTTTGGCCAAATTTATAGAGCCGAGCTATTGACGAACGCGGTAGACGACCGTTGCCGTCGCGGTTTTCTCACTTGCTTGACAGTCAAGCTAAGCGCGCATAACCTTACCGTTCACAAAAATGGACATTCTTCAGGTTGTTCGCGGAGAACACTTTGTGCCCTTTTGAATGGGCGAATAATCGAAGATGATTTCCGTTCGTAAAATCTTCTGAAACGATAAACGGCAAGGAGCCTACAAAATGGCAGTCAAGGTTGGCATCAACGGTTTTGGTCGGATCGGACGAAACATCTTCCGTACGTCTCTAGGTGATCCGGATATCGATTTTGTAGCAGTAAATGATCTTACGGACACGAAAACACTTGCACACCTGCTGAAATACGACTCGGTGCTTGGTAACCTCGATCTCGATATTTCTTCAACAGAAAACGGAATCAAGGTCGAAGGCAAAGAGTTTCGCGTGTTTTCGCAGAGAGATCCCGCGGCCATCGACTGGGAATCGGTTGGCGCTGAGATCGTGGTTGAATCCACCGGGATATTCACCAAGGCGGAAGATGCGATGAAGCACCTGCGCGGTACCGTCAAGAAAGTGATCATCTCCGCGCCCGCTAAGAATGAAGACATCACAATCGTGCTGGGCGTGAATGAAGATAAATATAACCCAGCCGATCACCACGTAATTTCCAATGCTTCCTGCACTACCAACTGCCTGGCCCCCGTGGCTAAGGTAATTAACGAAAAGTTTGGTATCCGTTCGGCACAGATGACGACGATCCACTCGTACACGAACGATCAGCAACTGCTCGACTTGCCGCACAAAGATCTGCGTCGTGCCCGCGCTGCCGGCCTCTCTATGATTCCGACCTCGACTGGAGCAGCGAAAGCCGTCGCGCTTGTGCTACCCGAGTTGAAGGGTAAATTTGACGGCATCTCTGTGCGGGTCCCGACCCCTAATGTTTCCCTCATCGATGTGGTGATGGAGGTAGAAAGAGACACGACGGCGGAAGAGGTCAATCGCGCTTTGAAGGATGCGGCGAATGAAGAGCTTTCCGGGATCCTTTCGTTTTGCGAAGAACCTCTGGTTTCCAGTGATTTCAAGAAGAACTCAAACTCTTCGATCGTCGATGCCGAGTACACCAAGGTGATTGGCGGGCGCCTGGTGAAGATCCTATCCTGGTATGACAACGAATGGGGTTATTCATGCCGGGTCCGCGATCTCATCAAGTACATTGCGAGTAAGGGACTCTGAACATTTTTGATTGCCAATCGCCAATTGTCGATTAGAAATCATCGAAAACAACTCCATCAATCAGACCCACTAACTTAAACGATCGAAGCCCAGGCTTCGCAGAGCAAGCTCGCGAATTTGGCGGCAATCGACAATCGGAAATGCCAAAGCTTTCCATCAAAGACCTCGACCTCAAAAGCAAACGGGTATTCATTCGCGTTGACTTCAACGTGCCTATCAAAGAGGGGAAGGTTGAGGACGACACTCGAATTCGCGCAGCGCTCCCCACCATCCAACATGCCATCGACCAGGGTGGCCGTCTGATTCTGGCTTCACATCTGGGTCGGCCACAGGGTGAGCGTGTTGAGAAGTACAGTTTGAAGCCGGTAGCCGAATATCTCTCAACACTCGTTGGCAAGCGTGCTGGCTTTGCGGAGGACTGTATCGGCGAAGCAGCGCAGTCCAAAGCTCGGGCGCTGCCAGATGGCGACCTGCTCTTACTTGAGAATCTCCGCTTTTACAAGGAGGAGGAAAAGAACGACGATCAGTTTTCGCAGCAGCTAGCCAGTCTTTGCGACGGCGTTTATGTCAACGACGCGTTTGGAGCGGCGCATCGGGCACACGCTTCCACCGTGGGCATTACAAGACACGTAGCTAGAGCCGCGGCCGGTTTGTTAATGCAGAAAGAGTTAGATTACCTGGAACGAGTGATCGGCAATCCAGAGCACCCGTTCGTGGCAATTCTGGGCGGAGCAAAAGTTTCAGACAAGATTCCCGTCATCAACGCACTGATTGATCGTGGCGTCGATAAGATTTTGATAGGCGGCGCCATGGCCTACACATTCCTAAAGGCGGAGGGCTTTACCGTCGGCAAGTCGATGGTCGAAGACGATATGCTTCAGACTGCGCTCGACGTCAAGAGACGAGCAAAGGAGAAGGGAATCGAGCTGTTGCTGCCGACCGACCATCAGGTTGTTGATAGCTATGAGCCGGTAAAGGGAGAGAAGATCATCGCCAAGGCGATTCCGATCGAATTCACCAACCTCGGCCATGCGGGTATGGACATCGGAATCGAGACAGTTTCCCACTTCTCAAACGCCTTGCGCGACGCGCGCACCATTATCTGGAACGGGCCCATGGGTGTTTTCGAGGAACCGCCGTTCAACGAAGGCACGCTCGCCATTGCCCAGGCAGTCGCTGAGGCAGCTGATCGAGATGCGATCGTGATTGTAGGCGGAGGCGATTCCGTAGCGGCAATCACGCAGGCAGGAGTCGCAGATCGTATTACTCACATTTCAACTGGTGGTGGCGCCACGCTCGAGTTTCTGGCTGGGGAAGAACTGCCAGGAGTACACGCCTTGAACGATAAGAGCTGAAAAATGCGCTCAGGTCTTTGACCTTGGAGCGGTGCTCAAAAGCGGTAAGAAAGCGGCAAAAACGATCCACGAACTCGCACGAAGTAACTCGAATTAATGCATTCCTTTCGTGCCGGTTCGTGTAGTTTTCGTGGATCGTATTTGTTTTTCAGACCTCTTAGGTCTTCGGGCTTCTTTGGAGTGTGACGAGTCTTCAGGGTACGCTACGAGGTCAGGACCAAAGCCTAAGTTTCAAGAACCAAGACCCACAGTCAAAGCCCTATCGTCATGAGAAAACCCGTAATCGCTGGAAACTGGAAGATGTACAAGACGGTTGGTGAGTCGGTTGACACTGCGCTCGCTCTGAAACCGCTGGTAGCTAATGCTAACCATTGTGAAGTGATAATTGCCCCTGTCTTCACGTCGTTGAAGACCGTCGCGGATCGGCTCGAGGGCTCGAACGTCCGGGTATCCGGTCAAAACTGTTCGACTGAAGTTGAAGAAGGGGCGCACACAGGTGAAATAGCCGCTTTCATGTTGCGCGACGCCGGGGCCAGTCACGTTATCGTTGGCCATTCTGAGCGACGTCAGTTGTATTCCGAGACGGATGCAATGGTGAGAAGAAAGTGTCAGGCGGTCATTTCCGCAGGTCTCACAGTCATCATGTGTGTCGGAGAAACACTGGACCAGCGAGAGCAGGGAAATGCCGAAAACGTTGTCAGCAGCCAACTAAACGGCGGACTCAGCGGGTTGACAGCCCTTGATCTCGACCGTATCATCCTCGCCTACGAGCCCGTTTGGGCAATCGGTACGGGACGCACAGCGACGCCGGAGCAAGCGCAGGAAATGCACGCGTTTATCCGGCGCGTTTTCGCTGAAGGGCACACTGCGACGGCTGCCGAAGCGTTGCGGATACTTTACGGTGGTTCGGTAAAGCCGGAAAACATCGCAGGCCTGATGGCGCAGCCGGACATCGATGGAGCACTAGTCGGCGGCGCGAGTTTGAAGGCCGAGAGCTTTGCCGGGATTGTTAACTATAAGAGCGCGTAAATCGTGAATCGCAAATAGTAAATAGCTTCGAATAGTGAGCAGACTTACGATTGTTGATGATTCACGAGTTTCGGGGAGATTGAATTGCTGACTTATACTCTATACGGACTATTTATTCTTTCATGCGTAGTTTTGGTGGTGGTGATATTACTGCAACCTGGCAAGTCGGGTGCGGGAGATTTATTTTCAAGCAATCTTTCGAGCACAGCGTTTGGCCCTCGAGGCACAGCAAGCATCCTGGCAAAGATCACAATCGGAGCCGCGGCAGCTTTCATGCTGATCGCTTTGATGCTCTCCTTGCCGGGTATAACTGGTTCGCATTCCGTTTTGCAGTCAACGGAGGTTGATTCGCAGCCTTCGCCAACTCAAACGCCAACTCCGCAGGCAACCGCAGCACCCACAACCTCCCAGTCGCCTGCGGGGACTGCATCACCTGCCAACTAGCCCGAAGTGAGCCGAAGAGTTTTATTAATGTTGCGACCCTGACGACCAGAGGTTATTCACCGCGACAATACTCGCTTTGAAATGCTATCTGATAACTTGAGCCGAAGTGGCGGAACTGGTAGACGCGCACGTTTGAGGGGCGTGTGAGGTAACTCGTGGGGGTTCGAGTCCCCCCTTCGGCATATCAATCCGCAAGTCTAATAGATTCAATAGTTTATATAGGGTGCCGAAGGTGGAGTTCGGCATCCATACCTTATATAGACACCAACCAGTTCTAAATACAACATACTGTGAGAAGACGACGCTAAGAGGCCGGACGAATGACGCACAAAATAGACACCAAGTAAGCTATGCTCCCACCCAGAAAGCCTTCCAATAATCAGCTTTCCACGTCCTTATCGGGTACCAAGGAAGGCATTCTGGCGGTACGGGAGGCGTTTGATCTTTGATCTGCTACCAACACATCAATGCACCTGACATAATCATAGGGAATTGCGGATTAAGGTTTGATTAAACAGGTTTTGAAGCCGGCAGCCGAACCGCGTCGCTCACACGCGCGCATAGCTCTGTTCCTCGTCGGTGCTGCTGCGTATTCCGGAGCATTGTGGGCACCCATTCCGGTTCAACGTGGGCACCGATTCCGGAACCATCGTGGGCAGTGATTCCGGTTCATCGTGGGCAGCTATTTCGGTGCCAGATGAGCACTTAGAAC
>JACCUI010000126.1 GCA_013811945.1 Pyrinomonadaceae bacterium
CTTCTAAGCCTCTCGGCCTAGTCACTTCGCGATGTACGCCCTTGCGGGATTCCATCGCGTCCAATGCGGATAAGCCACTCCGAAGCCACTCCCCATGCAAGCGGGGAGCGGGGAGCAGTAGGCCGAGGCTAACGAGTGGCCACGCCCTGACTGCTCCGGGAGGCATCGGCGTGAAGCCGTGCGGCGGCCGGGGCGAGTGGGGCAGATGAATGAACAGATGGCACAATCGGCAAGCTAGCAACACAACTAGTCACACTCGCGAGGGAGCATGCATAGCGGTGCTAGGACTGGCAACGGAATAACGCTGTGAGCAGGGATAACGCACGGACTAGGTACCCTATCGACGCGACGAAAAAAGTGGTCTGACTATCGCTCACGATCTCCATTAGCTTCTAGCTCTCTTGTGACAAATCGTACTTACTTGCCTGCCGTGTATGATCCGGGCATGAGCAATCTCGATGACAACCTTAAGAGCTACGAAGAGATTCAGGCTTACCGAAAGGCTACAGAGTCTGAATTCGCTCTAACTTCTACTGACCCACTTGCGGCCCGTCAGAATACTAAGGACAATCTAACTCTCCTTGGTAAAGAAGCTCTCGAAGCGCTTGCTACATTGATTCGCACGGGTGGTTCTGAGAATGTACGCTTGCGAGCTTCGCAGTTCGTCATCTCTTCTATCCTTGATATGGATAAGAACCAGGATGCAGACGATGCCCTCTCTAAGCTGCTCACAAAGTTAACTAGTTGATCGGTACGGGCTTTCAGATCGGACTCGACACGCTAGCCGGTCTAGAGTTTCGTGCTGACAAACCGCATACTGCGTGTAAGATTTGCGGAGCAGTGTTTCAGTCTAACGCAGATCGTAACCTACCTGTGGGGGTTTTGGAGAATCACGCGGTTTGGGCCGCTGAATCTCTTAGGCGCAGTTGGAGTCACAGACACGCTAGAACCCACCCGCAGCATGAACACATGAATCTACAAAAGAGCGGCCTGTGGTGTACCCCAGAAGCAGCCATTAAACTAGCAGCTTTTGGAATAATCCCAATTGTCGATCTAGTAATGAACGACGAGATCGAAGGGGCACTCGCAGAAAGCAAACCAGTCCCGTTTAACGACTCGGAAGGATAAGATGGTCTACGCAGAATTGATCTTTGAAACCGGCACTAAGTCCGTCGGTTGCTATCAGGACGAACATGAGGCACTCGCTGCAGTTAAGGCTCACCATGATAGGGCACGTAATGGTGAGAGCGGTGGCCCTACGGGCGCTCCAGCAGAACGTATCGTAAAGGTTGAACTCTACGATAAGCACCCCGCAGACTACGAGGTTCCGGCTCTCTCACAGGAACTCGCTGTGCAGACCGTTAAGGATCTCGTTAAGGCTAACGATGGTGCTGTCTCCGCAGAGGAGTTGGCAGCAGCTATTCGTGGCACGGCCTCTCCCCTTACGGACCAGAACGAGAGGCACGAAAGCATGTACAAGATGCCCTCCAATAAGAGCCTAACGGCAGAAAAGTGGGAGAACTGATATGGCCGTTATCGCTTTCCAGCGCCTTAGTCAGCTAGTCACAGACTACGTACTCGGCGCATCGGGTTCAATCACTCCTCCCGCTTCCTGGACAATGGGCCTCGCAACGACTAACGTAGGCTCAGGCGGCGCGACAGACTACGCACGTAACTCAGTCTGGTCTGCAACAGTTGGAACTACGAACATTAACGAGATCGGGGTAACTACACCCGCTGGCTATGCTAGGCAGACTATCGCCAAGACAATCGCACAGGCCGGTATCGACTGGGGAACGAGCACGTTTGACAATACGTTCGCTACGGGTGGTCAGTCCTCAGCAGCCGATCAGGTTACATTCGGAGCTTTTTCCGCTGCTCCTGCTGACAACGGTGCGAACTCTTGGGTGCTTACAGACGGTACGACCCTTAATGCCGGTCAGACATACTTTGCCGGTGATACAGCAGCTACACGTACCTTCGCTAACGGTGACACTGAGAAGGTTACGGCTACTTTGAAGGCTGGCTAGCACAACTGCGGCCAACGCGAGCCCCGGTTTTCCCCCGCCGCAGGGTCGAGAACCGGGGCTTTCTTTTTACCCTTATGACTGATTATCTTGATAGCGATACAGTTCTTTTAGCACTAATAATTAGTGCTCTTGAAGAACGAACTAGTACAGATGCGGTAACAATTCGTCTAACATTTACGCCTAGTGGCGTAGAGCAGCGCATTAGTACCGATGCTGCTACTGCCTCAATTCGCTTTACAGTCACTGCAACTGAATACCAAGCGCCAGTATCACCCAATATCTTAGCACAAGCTGCTCAAAAATGGTCACTAGTTAAGGTTGT
>JACCUI010000135.1 GCA_013811945.1 Pyrinomonadaceae bacterium
GGCAATGCAATACGAGGTTCGCTTCGGCTGGCCCCGAACTGCATCGAGCTGGATGAGCAAAAAGCGAAGCTGCCCAGGCAGTTTGTCAACTTCACTTTTTATCGCTCGCGTCCTGAATGGCGATTACTCGCTGATGGCGATAAGCAGCGCTGCATCGATCAATTTGTTAAAGCGGTTGACGACTCTCGCCGTCAATTGTTGATTCATAGCTATTCGACGGTAGGTTTGCGCACTAACGTTGACTTCATGATTTGGAGAATTGGTTCCGAACTCGAGCCTCTCCAGGAGATGACTTCGCGACTGAACGCCACCGAGATGGCCAAGTATATCGAGCCGATCCAGTCATTCCTTTCTATGACCAAGCGGTCGATGTACATCGATCGAGACAATCCTGAGCATGTCGAAGATCGTCTGCACATCATTCCCGGTAAGTCCGACTACCTCTTCGTTTACCCGTTTGTGAAGACGCGCGAGTGGTATGCGCGCACTGCCGATCAGCGTCAGGAGATGATGGACGAGCACATTCGTATCGGCACGAAGTATCGCTCCGTCAAGCTGCATACCACGTATTCGTTCGGGCTCGACGACCAGGAATTCGTGGTTGCGTTTGAAACCGACCACCCGGCGGACTTCCTGGATCTCGTGCAGGAGTTGCGAGAAACAAAAGCCAGTTCCTACACGCTGCGCGACACGCCGATGTTTACCTGTCGTCAGCGGAGCATGCCTGAGTGTCTGGCAGCACTGGGTTGATCTTTTCGACTCGCCGCCCAACTTGGCGGTAAGGCTTTCGTTAGGTATGTTCCAACTCCCACTCCGTCCGGCCACCGTTTGGTGGAATTGCCCTTAACCATTTAAGGTCTTCACTTGAACTGCGGGAGTAGCGCCCGCGGCGGCGAAAAGTTCCCCGCATTTGAACGTGTTGCGTCAGCCCGCCTGACGGCGCTGGGCCGGGCGAGACACCCGCAGTTCCAGTGGAGAGCTGATATCTTTAGACGGTCTAACACGATTAGTTAACGTCCGTCTCCATCTTAGTGATGCCGTGCAAGGGTCTGAACGCGTTTTCAAAGATGTAATTCGCCACGCGACGGCCCTGCGTTATCCCCTCTGTCTTATCAAACTTCCAGTGAATCCCAAGATAAATTCTACTCTGGCCGTTCTCTTCCTCAGCCTCCGAGAGCGTCCTGAAACTGCGCGGCATTAGTGGCCGCGGAGATCCGTCGTTGCCAAGCGTCACGCCATTTAACTCATCCGAGACGAAAGTGAAAGCAATATGATCGGTTCTGTAGAAGTTCCGCAATGTTTGGAAGAGCGCGCCTCCGAAGCCAGCATGGCCCGACGGGTACGCCGGAAACGGCGGCGTGAAATTGAACCCGTTGAGATTGCTTGCCGGAGCTCCGAGTGGCGAATAAGTCACATCGCCGTGCGTCCGAGGATTCCCGTCGCCCTGGCCAGTTGGGCCGGTACCTAAGTCTGCCTCGCGAATCCCAGTTACCGGGCGCCAGTAGTTGTAGAAGTATTTTGATTCCCAGATCGCGACGCCGGCATCAGCCATCGCAGTGTTAACCAACGCCATCAGCCGGGCCAGTTCCAGAACGTTGTTAGTGTGTCTTTCCTCGGCGATCTGCATAGCGATCTGGTTGTACAGCCGGGGCGGAGCGCACAAGCTCGGCGTTCCGTCGTACGCCCAATAAATACCGATCTCGGTCTGGTCGGCCGTGCGTTCGGTGGGCGTCACAATCCCGTCGCCGCCTAGACGCTGCACCTTACGAAAGGCGCTTGTATACGCCTGACTCGTCAATGACGGTGGCGCAGGAACTCGGAATTGATTGCCCGACCGCAGAACCAACGGAACCACCTCGCCCCAGTGTGCGCCAAGAGCGACTGGAATAAGGCTGATGGGATCCTGCCGCCACTTTCCTGGCTGGTCACTTGGGAAAAAATCGATTCCGAGGAGAGCCTCTGCATGCAGCGAGCCATCATTTCTCTTGAGAGCCAGAATTGCCGCAGCCGCTCGACGGCCTAGAGCGATACCGTTCGCCTTGGCATGTCCATTCGGGATTTCGCTAAGATCTTCCGCGAGTTCCTGGTCAAAGCTAACCGCTTGGGAAGGGAAGCAAGCAACCAGGGTGTCGTGAGCTGCCTGAGCGATCGCGCTGTCGATCGAGGTATCTTCATGCACCCGGTGAAGGCCGGTAAAACTCCGATAGCCTCCGACGATTGCGTTTATCGAGTCGAATACCGCAATGTGAACTATTGCCATCGCCCGGCTTGACCTGCCCGGTCCCACTTGTTCCCCGAAGACCCGGATCTCTCCAGGTGCGACGGGTGTATGGTCGAGTCCACTCGCGTTGATCGCAACCTCATTCCAATGACGGAAACGCAGCAATGAATTCCCGCCGCGCCGAAACGAATTCCGTTGCGAAGGTTGTATTTTCCGGGCTTTGTAGCGTTCTCCCCATATCTTGTTGTTACTACGCGTTCCCTCCTGCGCCAGTGCCGAAAAGGTGACGACTAGCGCAACGATTGCGATTGCAGGCCCAAACAGTTTTCCGGTTGCCCTCGGAAATTTACGCCTACTGGCTCCGGTTGCGAGCGGCGCCGCTCCGGTAGAGCCAACCTGATTCATGAATTTACGTCTGCTGTGAGATTTGGGGTTTGTGGTTCCCAAGCTGGCAGCCGGCTTGGGGTGGTGGATGGTGGTTTGGACGGACTCTTCTTTCATGGGGGATCTCCTATTTGACTCGGGTTTTAGATTTGGGTTT
Organism: Pyrinomonadaceae bacterium; assembly: GCA_013811945.1. Lineage (GTDB taxonomy): Bacteria > Acidobacteriota > Blastocatellia > Pyrinomonadales > Pyrinomonadaceae > PSRF01. The sequence goes on from JACCUI010000135.1 coordinate 2,763, forward strand.
CAAACATAGGACCGTTAGATTGTGCGTGACAAAAGCCACCACCGTTTGATTGAAAGACCAAACTCGAAGCAAGCTGTGGTTGCTTCGAACTTCGAATGACGGGCGCTTTTGAATCACGAGTTACGATTCACGAGCGCTGTGAATGACGTTTACGATTAACGAAGAGAGAGAGAGAGAGTCTGGGACTTACCTGCCTGAACCTTATGTAAGGAGCTGCTGACAATCAGCACTTGGAGCGTTTCCTACGGTGGCTAATTCATACCACAACTGATTACTTTGCGATAGCTTTTCCCGACGCCCCCGCTCTCCCACTTCCGCAGGCGATTCGCCTAATAGCACAACTTTTCGAATTTTCAGGGTCAGGAAGGGGGTTAAGCGCTGGCCCGGGAACAGGATCTGTAAAAGACAGTGCGACCTGATATCCGGCTTAATCAACCCGCACTGGGATTGACGTGTATAGTTAAAGCCGTCTTACCTAATGCCCTATTCAGCGCTTCAAACCTCGCCATTGGTTCCCGGCATCAGCCCGGCGCGAATTTACTATCGCGATCAAGGTGAAGGGGTGCCTCTTTTCTTTTTGCATGGGGGATGGGGATTTGAAATGTACCCCTTCAACCGTCAGATAGAATCGCTGCGCAACGATTACAGGGTAATAAGTCCGGATCGCAGCGGTTACGGTCGCTCGCCTCGACTCGTGGCAGAACTGCTGTCGGACTTTCACTATCACGCTGCCAAAGAGACGCTGGGTTTCATGGATTCGCTGCGTATCGAACGCGCGTTCTTCTGGGGACATAGCGACGGTGCGGTAATCGCTGCTATCCTTGGATTCACCGCTCCGGAACGCGTCAGCGGATTGATCCTCGAAGCCTTTCATTACTACCGGTTCAAACCGGCGTCCCGAAAATTCTTCGAGACGCTTGCGTATAAACCCGAAGCCCTGGGCGCCGAGATGTGCGAGAAGTTTGCCCGTAAACTCGGCGCGGACTACTGGCGCCAACTCATCACCACCCACGCCAAAGCCTGGTTACAAATAGCAAAGGAAAGAGCCGGGCCATCCGACGATCTCTACGCCGGCAGGCTTCGCGAAGTCATCACTCCGACTTTGTTCGTTCACGGCCGCCTCGATCCCCGCACCGAGCCCGGTGAGTTAGACGCGGTCAGCCGGCAACTCCCACAAGGTGAAATGCATATTCTCGACAACGGATCTCACAGCCCGCACAGCGAGAGCGCCACCAACGATCTAACCACTCGGGTTGTCACTAAATTCCTGAGAAAGATTAATAGTTGAAGCGAAGAGCGCGGTTACTTACGGTGAAAGCCATTGTATAAAGTAGCCTCATATAAAGTAGCCTCTGGGATCGTTCCCCGCAGAATTCCATTCCTCGAGTTCCAATAGAATTGTCCTTTCTCAATCTTCCTGCAAAAACTTCGAGCCAAACAGCGGTTGCCCGCCGAGCGAGGTGTAGAAACCGTAGAGGGCAAGCGCGAGGCAGATGATGAGGGCGATGGTGAAGTCGGTTGCGTACCAGGCGCTGAGTTTGGTTGTGATGGGGTAGAAGATCGACAAGTGGAAGAAGAAGAGTGTAGAGATCACCGCCAGCAGGCCATAGCGTTTGAGCGCGAAGAGTACGAGGAAAGCCGACAGAGCGGTGAACGGAATCATCAATAAGCTCGCCTGCGATATCAACGTAGTGAATAACGTAACGAGAAGCCACAGCGCCACGAAGGCTAGCCGCTCGCGACGCAGGACAATGACAAACAGGAGCAACAGGAACAGGGGAATGAAAGCCTGAAAGAGTGCTGCTGAGAGTTGTTCTGCGAACCGGCCAAAGAAGAGGTGTGCGCCGATTGCTAGGCTCCCGGGAGTGATAGCCAACCACGAGGGTTGTCCAATCCATCGCGGAGCGGCGTTAGAGAGTATTTGGATGAGTATCATGCCGGCGCCGATGACCGCGCCGAGCAGAATATCGCGCCCGACGAGTGGGTCACGATAGTCTCCAGCGAGGGTCGACTCCAGGAGATGATCCACCCGGGCCAACGCCGCCGGACGAACGGCTCAAGCGCGACATAGAGTAACCACAGAAAACTCGAACTGAAGACTGAGGTCGAGAGATGGAGAATGAACAGTTGGAACTCGCGCGCCGGCAAACCGTTATGATGCTCCACGAAAAGCCAGACCAGCATCCGTACCGTGAAGTATATGAGTGCCACGCGGGTTGCGCCCCGGCGGTCACCGCGCCCCAGTTGCAGATTTCTACGCGCCAGCACCACGCTTCCAACCAGCGCAATGAGAAAAATCGCAATGAGGATGAAGGTGAGAGCGCGGTCGCCTCCACTCTCCGGCGTCTGCTCCTGCCGCAGAGGCTGATCCCAGGGATAGATGGTTTCGAAGTAAATAAGTTTGCCGCGAAACGCCGCCGCCTCAACGCGGGTTTTTAGTTCAGGGTGCGCAGGGTCTGCACCATCCCACGCGGCGCGCGCGTCATACGCATGCAAGGGAACGGAAGTTGAGGCTACTGACTGGAAGTTGGCGATGTCCAAGCCCGCCTCGCGAAAAGGGAGCGACCAGTCGGGCGCGGAATGATCATCTCCGGGCGGTTCACGTTGCGGCGGAACGCCGATGAACCAATGCAGTCGACCTTCCATGTCCAGATAGACGCTGGCCATTCCCGAAACGTCCAGCGCCGGCTTATCAACCTCCATGTCTTCAAACGTTTCGAAATAACGCGGACTCTGGCGATACCAGAAACGATACGGGCCCGGCCCTTCGGTGCGCATCTTTTCCCAGCGCGTGGGCGACTGATCGTGGGCGGCGATGTAGTTGAGATAATCATCCTTGAGGATGACTCCATCAGCGCTGTCGAGCGGCTGCTCTGTGTAACCCAGTTTTCTAATCACATCACGCGCGTTGGCGCGCAAAACTTCCGGCGATTTGTCGAGCGACGTCATGCGATAGACAGCTGCGTACTTTGTGAGCCAACAGCAAAGCGCCAACAGAACCAGGAACGAGGCGAGGAGCGCTCCCGCGATGGCGGGACGAAGAATGCCTTGCTTTGGCGCAGCGGCGACCATCTCCGGTGAAGGCGTCTCGCCCGCGGCGAGCGCGGCGGCGATCGGGTCCCCGCCAGGAAGAGCAGCGGCGACTTGCAGTGCTGACGAGGGACGCTCGGCCGGATCTCTTTGAATGCAACGATCTATGACGCGCTCGATTATGGGATCGAGGTCTTTGACGATTGAGGTGGGAGTTGTTGGCGTGGTGTTGCTGCGCCGCAGCTTAATCAACTCGCCAAGCGTAGCCGCCTCGAATGCTTTCTTGATCCGTAATACTGCGCACCCTACGTCGACGATTGCATGTCTGAAGATTCCATAGTCGCCGAATACCGCCAGAAAAACAGGAGCAGCTTGTTCAAGAATATAGCGCCTCCATCCTAGAGAGGCTTCAGTGCTAAGAACGCTAGCCGGCAAGAGAGTTCCCAACACGCCTCCGTCCCTTAAGCTGGATACTGCCTTGTCTATGAACGCCATGCTGAAATCCGGGCGCCCGACGTAACGCCGTCCGAGGATTTCTTTCACCTGAGCTTTTTGATTGCGTGTCAACCCGCCCCATGAGATGAACGGAGGGTTCATCAAAATGAGGTCGGCGCTCGGCCAGACCTCATTCAAGGAGTCTCGGGCTTGGATTTCAAGCCGGTCCAATGTTATTTCCGGCCAATCGCGGATGGCTTGCGAGAGAACGAAGCGTGCAATCGCCACCGCATTCTCCGATATGTCGGATCCTAAGAGGCAGATGCGGCCCCTGTATTCGGTCCTTTGCAGATATCGCAAGACTTCGTGAAGAAAAGCCCCGGCCCCGCATGAAGGATCCAAAATCGTTATTGACTCGCCAAGTCGAACATTCCAGAACGCTTGCTCCACAACAGCCCGAGCCAACGCAGGAGGTGTGAAATGAGTTCCACCACGCGTATCGATTTTGACTTCCGCTCGTCCTGGCAAACTGAATAGATTAGTGGGTTGGCGCGAATCACCTAAAATGTGCTTCTTGAAAGACCGTGCCGCCGGCATGTCTTACGAGCAATTCCGGAATCATCTTGAGAGCGCGGGGCGCCTCAGTCGGCAAACGGAATTGCTCGATGAGAGCGGCGATGGTATCTCTTCCAAGGCGCTGAAAAGCTTCTAGGTGCTGCTCGTCGAGAGCGAAGTCGTTCACGAGTTCAGCTGGGTGACGGTGGGCATTTTGGTCATTCTCCGAAAGCATTGACGCTATCAAATGAAGAAAGATATGAATGCTAGATTCATCGGGTAGGCGATTCTCATAAAGGTAGCTTCGGATACGCCGGAATACATCTATTGAATGCTCAACCACGTCGAAGCGGTTAGTAACGGCGTCGGACAGCAAATAGTCGTAAAAGGTTTCGATCTTGTTCTCTACGCTCCGGCGACTCCATCTCCTAACCGCAGACGGATCATCCCACCGAGAGATAGTTATGTCCTCTTCAGTTATCCGCACGTGATGAGCCAAATCTGAAGACCAAACCCAACTCGCCGCCTCATCCGGATCAAACTGCCAACTAGTATCGGTGGACAAAGCGAATGAACCCCTTCCTCCATCGAGCAGAACACTGTGCCTCCCCGCATGAAGAGACGAGAATAGAGGGACATCGACCAATCCAAGTTTCTCCGCCCAATCCGACGCTGTGTTTTCTGTGTCTTTCATCAGCTCTTAAGAAACGTTCGACTTGCCTGACCAAGATGACGGAATGCTGGATTCGATTGAGAGTAGTCCTATGAAGGTGTCAATATAAACTACGCTCGACTAGGCGTCACTAGGTTTTCTTCCTGGCGGGGCTGCCCCGCCGGGAAGAATGTGCTCGGAAGTAATCGCTCGTTCCCGTGCAATCGTTCGCCGCAAAGCTTCAACGAACGGACTGTTCATTTGAGCCAGTTGATTATTACGTCCGCTTCCACCTGCTTGAATTCTTGATCACCGGTCACAAGGTGTGCCTTCCGCTGTTTCGCCAGCGCCGCTGCGAAGCAATCGGCAAAAGACATTTTGTGTTTAGCTTTGAACCTGCCAGCTTCCTGTGCAATTTCCCAGCCGGCGTCGACTAACTCTATTCCGAGTTGCTTCAGTTCGCGGATGCTGCGGTCGGCATCGGCCTCTGAGGTTCTGCGGGCAATGATGTACCAAACTTCACCAGCATTGACGACGCTCATGAGTAGCGGAACATTGTCTTCATGCGCATCGGCAATAGTGTCTGCTACTTTTTCCGCCGAGGGCTCGCCCTGGAGGTAGCTCATGATCGCCCATGAATCCAGCACAATGGTTTTCGGCTTGCGAGGCATTAGAGCTTTCTCTCCCTTTGCTTCTCAACCATTAGCTCTTCCAATAAGCCTTTGCCCTTAAATCTGCCGCGCAGACTGTGGACATACTCGCGCGTAATCGGCTTCAGTATGATCTCCTTCGCACTCTCATCCACCTCGATTTGAATGCGCGTTCCTTCCTTTATTCCGAACTTTCGTCTCACTGACGAAGGAATCACGATTTGCCCTTTTGATGTTACAGTGGTTTCCACTATTGCCTCCTTCTCCAACTTGGGATGAGAAGTGTATCGACTGATTGAATGTAAGTCAACAGTCGTGGGGTGGAACTCGTACGCTAAGTCGTACGCCCGCGTGAGAAGGCGTGCTTGCCGTAATCGGCTCTTAAAATACTGGCCAGCGTGTGAGTCGCGAGCGTCAAAAGAGCTGCCGGACAACAGGCTGCTCGCAACTGGATTCAAGCGTCGGCAACTTTGACATCTGTTTTTAGAGGTGGGAGAAGAAGAGCGCAGAGATCACCGCCGGCAGTTCATAGCGCGCGCCGTTCTTTTGAGTGTTATGTTTGTTTCCCCGTCTTGTTACGAATGAAGGCGTAGTTCAGCTGCGGGAGGGAATTAAACGCCGCGGCCTTAGCGGAAAACTCTTTTGCTTTCGGGGCGTCGCCTTTGGCCTGATAGACCTGGGAAAGGCGATAAAGGTTCTGAGGGTTCTGCAGGTTTGCCTGTTGCAGCTCGGCAATCGCCTGGTCGTAGTTCTTTTCCTCGAGGGCGATCAGGGCGGCCAGTTCATGGGCCTGTTTCAACTGTGCCGGATTCTTTGACGCTTCAGCGCCCTTGCGAAACTCCTGGCTTTCCGTCTTCGCGGTCGCAAGATCCTTTTTACCGAGCGCAACGCGGGTCGAGTTGAAATGCTGAAAGACCTTTGCGTTGTCCTTAATTTCCTGGGAAAGGTTGGAATCAACAGTCGTCTTCAGCCCTCGCTCGAAGGCTTGCTTTGCTTCATCGTACTTACCCGCTTCTAGGAGAACGAGGCCTTTTAGTTGCAAGTCACCCGCCAGGTTCGGCACGTCGGAGCTCTTTTCACCGAGTGCGTATTGCTTGTCCACTTCAGCGAGTGCCTGGTCCACCTTTCCGCTATCCACCGCCAAAACGGTCAGGGCAAACAACGCCGTGCGACGTTCACCGTCACTCCGGGCTTTAGAGGTGATCTTATTGAACTCCGCCGCTGCCTCGTCCGCCCTGCCCTGGTACATTAAGGCTGCCCCAATTCCCAAATGTGAGTTGATGAAGTTGGAGTCGATCGCCAGGGCCTTCCGATATTGCGTGATGGCGTCGTCAAACCTGCCCATCTTCAAAAACAGCTCTGCAAGAGAATCATACGGATTCGGATCGTTGGGGATGAGTTCGATGTATTTCTTAAACGACTGTTCGGCCTCCGAGTAATTCTCCTTTTGTCTGAGGGCGTAGCCGAGGATGTTGTAGGCGGGCGAATATTTGGGCGCCAGTTCCGTCGCCCTCTTGTAGTGAAGGATTGCCGAATCAAAGTCCTGCTGGCCAAAGAAGTAACCGCCAAGAATAAAGCGAGCCCGCTCATCGTTGGGATAAGCAGCCACGAGCTTTTCCAGAGTCTCTTTTTGCTTCGATGCGTTGCCGTTGGCCCCGGCTTCCGTGCCAAGGATCAAGAGGCGCTCACCCTCCGATGCCTTTTCTGCCAGGCTTACGGCCTTCTTAAGATGGTCGAAAAACTCCTTGGCGGTGGGGGACACATTTGCCCGATTGAGATGGGCGAGAGCGAAGGTGGGATCGAGTGAGATTGCTTTATCAAAATGTTGGATCGAATCCTGGATAAGCAATCTTTCGGCAAGATCACGTCCCTGCAGGAATTCCTTTCGCGCCACCTCTGACACGGTGGTGTTGAGAATTTTGCCGCTGTTTGCGGTTGCCTGTGCCGAGGCGGGCTCCGGGGCCGCACTGGCGGTTTTTTGATCCTCAACCTGGCTGAAACCAGTCAGAATGGTCGCACCAATAAAAAAAACCAGGGTAAGGAAAAGAATCGTGCGTTTTTCGGATTTCATAGATTTCATAGCTTGCCTCCAGAGAGCTAGGGCGTTCCACCTGGCCAGAATCGAGTGATAGCGACCGGATCCCGGACCAAGAAGGTTGCGATTCGGGAGTTCGTAAACTGATCAGCGATCCGAAATTCAACACGCGTGATGTAAATTTCGGAGGGCGTGAGGATAGCGAGGGACAGTGCGCTAGTCAACAAATGTTATTTGAGAAAGTTCTACAGGTATTTGGAGAACCAGTTCAGTGATAGGTGTCGAACTAAAGTGAACGCGGCGGTCGAGCGGGCGGGCGGGGGAGGACTTGGGACTGCCATTTTTGAAACTCGTTTCGCAGTTGGTTGAACATGGCGGGATTCTGATCGTGGTAGTTGGCCTGCTCTCTTTGATCAATTGAAAGATCAAAGAGATACTCTCGCGTGCCGTCGTTCAGATACTTCCAACGGCCGTGACGAACGGCGTCCTGATTAGAGTTGCGCCAGAAAAGAGTGCGGTCGGACGGGGGTGTCGAGTGCCGGGTGACGGGTGTCAGGGGTGGTGTGCCGCGGAAGGCGGGCGTTAGGTCGATGCCGTCGAGCGGATAATTGGGATCGGGTTTAGTTTTTCCAGCAGCGAGAATCGTAGCCGTCCAATCCATGGTGATCGACGTTTGCTCAGAGACGCGACCGGGGGGAACGACACCCGGCCAACGTACGATCGCCGGCACCCTTATACCGCCTTCGTACAACGAAAACTTCTGGCCCCGAAAAGGCCAGTTGTAAGAGAAACGCTCGCCGCCATTGTCACTGGTGAAAATCACGAGGGTATTGCGATCGAGATTAGCCTTCGTAAGCGCTCCCAGTGCCTCGCCAATTCCATCGTCCAAGCTCTTCATCATCGCAGCATAAGTTCTCAGAGAACCTCCAGCCGTAAATCCATCGTATTTCCGCCCTAACGCGCGGCTCACGGCGATGTCCGTCGGACCTTCCCAGGGCCAGTGAGGCGCCGTGTAATGAAGACTCAGGTAGAACGGGCGGTCGCGGCTCTCCCGCTCATCGCGTTGATCTCTCCGCGAGATGTATTCGACGGCTCGAGCGGTAAGCATGTTTGTCAGGTAACCAATGCGCTCTACGGGAACCTTTCCCTCAAATAGATCGCCTTCACCTTCCATATCCTTGTGGGTAAAAAAGTCTACCGCCCCGCTCATAATCCCGAAGAACTCTTCAAAGCCACTTTGCGTGGGCCCAAACTTTGGCGGATAGCCTAGGTGCCACTTGCCGATGAGCGCTGTCTCATAACCGTTTTTCTTGAGCAGGGAAGCAACCGTCGGATGCTCGGGGGGAAGACCCAGAGTCTCCAGTTTGTCACCCAGACGACTCCTTTCGTTCAGCGGTTCTTCAAGCCCAACCGATGTTCTCGCCGGGTAACGGCCAGTTATGAACGCACACCGTGTCGGCGTACAAACAGGCGATGCTGAATAAGCATTTACGAAGCGGACGCCGTCCCGGGCGAGCCTATCGAGGTTTGGGGTTTGGTAGTCAGGACGTCCGTAACAGCTTAAATCTCCATAACCAAGATCGTCGGCGAGAATGAAAAGAATGTTTGGACGACGAGTCTGCGCGTGTGAGAGTTTAGCCGATGCTGCGAGTGCTGCGCCCGCGACGGTGGCGCCGACAAATTCGCGCCGACTAATTTTGCGTTGCATGGCCGCAATCGTAAAGGGACGGGGCGACGAAGTCCAATGTCTAAAAAGTCAAAGTTCAAATTCAGAGCTCAAAGGTCCGGCGTTGATTCTTATATTTAAATTGTGCGAAACGCAAAAGGGCGGGGGTAATTTGCAGAGTACTATCGGCCCCAAAAGCAGCCCTGAGAGGTGACAGAATCCGCTCAAAGAACTTGACAGACCAACTTAGAGGTCTGGCTACCCTCAGCCGCGCGGCCGGCGCTAGTTGAGTTGGCCAGGTTGGACTTTGATCATCTGACTTCGGTAAGGTTGAGAACGATGGCAACGGTTGCGAGAAGGTTTTTGATACGCGGCGGTGTGCAGGGCGTGGGCTATCGCTTCTTTGCGCAGCGCGCGGCGGCGAAGCATCAGGTTGTCGGATATGTGCGCAACGAAACCGATGGAAGCGTAGAAGTATTAGCAGAAGGTCCAGCGAGTGATATGGAAGCTTTCAAAAACGAGCTGGCGGCTGGTCCGCAGTGGGCCACAGTCGAGCAACTAGAAGAAATGGATCTGGATCCGAGTGGAACGTATACGTCGTTTAGGGTTGAGCGGTGAAGGAGGTGCCGGTTGAGGACGGGTGCCGGGTATCGGGTGCCGGTTGACACCCGACACCCGTGACCCGAGTTCTAATTATGGACAATCTAAAAAAACTTATTCGCGAAGTGCCGGACTTTCCCAAAGCCGGCATTAATTTTTACGACATCACAACCCTGCTGAAGCGCCCGGAAGGGTTGCGCGGGACCGTCGATGCGCTGGCAGCGGAATTTGAAGGAACTAAAGTTGACGCAGTGATTGGCGTCGAGGCGCGCGGGTTCATCTTTGCTCCGGCCCTTGCCTATCACCTCGGCGCGGGCTTCGTGCCAGTACGCAAACCGCGCAAGTTGCCGGCCGAGTGTGCGTCTATCTCCTACGATCTCGAATACGGCCAGGATACGCTGGAAATTCACCGGGACGCGATCGTCCGCGGACACCGCGTGATCATTGCGGACGACCTGCTAGCTACTGGGGGCACGGCTAAGGCGGTTGTGGACCTGGTTGAGAGTTTGGGCGGAACGGTGGCCGGGCTCGTGTTCGTGGTTGAGTTGGAGTTCTTACCTGGCCGCAAGAAGCTTGAAGGCTATGACGTGCGATCGTTGATTAAGTATCAATCGTAATAGAAGCCGTAAATGATCCACGGAATCACCGGAAGTAAACACGAGTTAAGGTTTCAATTTCATGCCGTTTGGTGAGGTTTCACGGATCGGTTGTTTTTGAGCAGCCTCCCAGTTTTTACGGCCACTGAATAACCTTTGACTTCGGCTTGCCGGAGATAATGCCCGATGGTGGGGGTTGATTACCCGTATCTTCATTAACGCTCCGCGCTGGCGTAGAAAGCACGCTACGGCTTTGACTCATCTCCACTCTAAGAGGGGCCGGTTTCGGCTGCTCCTCAGCCACTGGTTGTTGTTTGGATTTTACGGCTCCCGAGACCGATCGCTGCTTCCGCGCAGGCGCGACGGGGCGGGACATAGACGTTGCTGACGAGATTTGACTCTTATTCTCAGAAGGATGGGAAACCCTACCGCCAGACCATAGGTGAGCGCGACTCTCGGTTCCCCTCACCGTGGCAATGCCGGCTAAACCTTTTCCAGATATCTCAGCAGATTCAAATTGGGAAGTCGACTCAACGCTCTTGATATCACCCGTCGTTTCTTTAATGGCCTCTGCAGCAGGTGCCGATCCAATGACTGAAGAGGAAGTTTCCACCGTGCCGGGAGTACTAGTTCCAGCTCCCGCAACTGGGTTACTGGGCTCCGTCGGTAAGTTAGTGGGTTTCGTGACAGCCTCTTCTCGCCGTTCTCCCAAGGTTATATTAATTTTCGGAATCAAGTACGCGGCAGTACCACCACAAACCAAAAACACTGCCAGCGTCAGAGCTACTAGATTTTTCGGACTCGAAGTAATACGAACCACGAAGGCTGATCCGGGACGGAACTCGGGCACCACCAAAGGAGGCGGATCTTTGATTTCTGGCAGAGTCTTTGGAGCTCGTACTGGTTGTTTGATGACAGGTTGTGCCTGAGCGTGCTCGGCCTTGTCGCTGGGGAAAACGTCTGCAGTCGACTCGCTCTTTCTCTCTGTGTTTTCTTCAGTCACCGGCGCAGGCCTCATCGCGAACGCATTCTCGGAAACGCCCGCTAAGTTGTCATACGTGGCGCGAATTAGTGGCGTCATGCCCTGGCTGCTAATCGCGTCACTGTCGGTCTCAGTAACTTTAGTGACTTCGGTAACCGGTCGAACTTCCAGGTTTTCTTGGATACCCGTCTTTGCCGATTGCCTTAATTCGTTGGTCCTGTCAACGAGTCCTTTTTGCTCGTGTTACTTGCGCTGACATCTTCGCACTCCCCTGCTGGTTTAGTGCTTAACGGTAATCCGGTCACCTGGTTGAATCAGTGGATCTGCAAGTTTACCGGTATTGATATCTTTTAACTTGAAACGGGTCAAAGATAGAAATCCCTTGTCACCGTCGCGCGCGACGTGTGCTTCTTTGGATTCGCGACTTAAACCTCCGGCCGCGAAGATGGCCTGCGTAAGAGTCAGACCTGGTCGAAATTGTCTTTCACCGGGTGCCTTGACCTCCCCCCCAACATAAAAGAACTGTTTGGGGTTTGCTTGGACAGTTATTACATCACCGGAACGAACCAGTAGATTCATCTGCGCTGGTTTAGAGAGATCTACCATCAGCACCTCACCGGTCTCATGCCTGATGAGAGTGGCACAACTGGCTTCGGGCGCCGCCTGCGCGTCGGCAATCACCACATAAAGCGGAATAGCTTCGCGGCGCAGGAGTTTCGTGCCCGGTTCCTTTACGAGTCCGCTGACGATAATTGCATGACTCAGATACTCACGAACGCCGACCAAAACTCTGGGGTTCTCGTTGACAGCCCGGCGTTTCAAGTCAGCCTCTAATCGAGTCCTCGTTTCTTCCACCGTGAGTCCGGAAACTGGCAGGGGTTCAGCGAGCATCGGGTGCTCAAGAAGTCCAGTCGGAGTGACAGTAAATAAGGTTGATTGAGTCGCCGGCGCATCGCCCAGTCGGACATCAAGAATGTCTCCGATACCAATGTGGTAGACCCTCGTCAAGTCGTTTGCTTTTGCGGTTGACACTAACGTTGAGTTGTTCGGATGCGGCTCGGCCAATGCGTTCAGCGAAACCGGAACGCCGGCTGCTGTGTCGTCGGCAGGTCGCGAAACTGTCGGAGCGATGTGTGACACCGGGACTGAAGATGCCTCTTTCTCGATGACGAGAGGGGGCTTCGTCTTCACGGCCATAGCGTAGGCTTGATCGAGCTTTGCGGCAGCTTCCTTGTCTCTTGAATCGAGCTTCACGGCTTGCTCAAGGGACTGAATCGCTTCCTGCCAACGGCCCTGGTCGAAAAGAGCAAGACCAAGACCGTAGTGGGCGTTGGCGTAATTCGGGTTGAGATTGACCGCCTTTTGAAATAATTCCGACGCCTGCCTGAAGAGTCCGCTGCGGCCATATTTAACACCCATCTTATAGAGTCGCTTTGCTTCCGCACTCGCTTGCGGGGAAACTTCCGGACTCTTAGCCTTGTCTTCCGTCTTATTCGATGTGCTGGAACCGTTGGCCTCGATAAGGGCGTCGCCGCGCAGCCCCGCACTGGTGATGTGCCCCTGGCCAGGTGTAGCTTCGCCGTGACAAAGAATTGCGAAGAAGACAGCGAGGACTATTGAGTGCTTATGCATGTCCACCCCCGAATGAAGAAGTTTACTTCGAATTTCCCGAAGCGACGGCTTCGAGCCTCCCCTACGGTTTAGAGACAACAAATGCCGACGGGAAGAGTCGGCAATACTGATGTTGGGACATCAGTTAAAATCACAGCAAATCTGTTGCGTACTCTATATCACGTCAGGGCGCGAGTCAAAGCTTTTCGAGGTGGGGGGTCATGGTGCAATCCGGGAGGCGGCGACCCGCAGTCCCTAGAACGGAGAGCGGCACCCATTGTTCGAAATGAGTCTTCACCCCGGCTCGTCGCTACCTTATAGATACTCACCACAGCGTGACATAAGAGAAGTGACGCACCTGGTGCCGCCCCGGAGTTCCCTCAATAAGAGGCCCGCTCCTCAGGTACAAGACGCGTAAGTCCAATTATGTCAATAACTGTGTCGTCGGCGTCTTGTGCCGTGAGTTGATAACGCGCCCACCCTTGTCTATATTGAAAAGGCGTCAGCACCTCGCCATACCCGTACGCCTGGGGATGTCGAAACTGTAGCGCGATGCGATTTGACCAGCGCGATGCTAGGTGCGCCCTTTGCGGGGCGGACTGTGTTTGTCGGACACGATTAAGGACCTGCACCCTAAGCCGATTGCCTCTGTCTAGCCTCTGCAGCGCTTTCGAGGGCCTAGTTGAGTTAACCGGCGTGCTGGAGCGCTATCCCGAATATGGCCAGGTGAGTCATTCTTTCACAAGTTGGACCCGGTCCATCCGCTAGCCCAAGCGGGCCGCTCGCTTGGAGCGCCGTCGCGCTCCGCGTTTCTGATGTTGGTAGAATGTACGCCGCTGCTGGTGCCGCACAACACCGGTACTCATGGCTCTACTTCCATCGGCGGTGCCTTTACCATTGACTCGTGTCCCTTTACTATCTACCCGCACGTGCTCCCGTAGCTCAGTTGCATAGAGCGTCCGCCTCCTAAGCGGAAGGTCGCGCGTTGGAATCGCGCCGGGGGCACCATTATTTGAGTCTCGTGTCCGCTTTCACCTCCGCATTGAGAGATCTCTCGACGGTTCGATTACATCCAATGAGTCAGATCTCAGACTGCGATTTCCGGGAGTCATGAGACCTAGCAGGGAAAGCGTTATGGAGCCGTATACAGTTCGAGTTGTGTACATAGTGCCGACACGTGCTGAATCCTGGGACGAAGCGAAACCGCGCGCGACTGATCTGCTTGAGGATTTACAGTGGTTTTTTGCCGATGAAATGAATCGCCTAGGATATGGACCAAAGACGTTTAAGATAGCAAGGGACCGAGCTGACGAACTTATTTTTCACCGAATCCCAAGCATTCGGCCGAAAGAAGAGTTCCAGAATAGGAAAGACAATGGTGATCAGCTTTTCGTGGATTACTGTAAAGAGGCGTCCGACGTTTTCGGACTTCGAACAGTTAACGATATCGTCATTTACTTCTTTGAGTCGTATTCAATTCTAAATGGGGTTGTCTCAGGTGGAACCAGAGGTGGGCGCGCAGCGAAAAAGCGAGGCTCGGGCGGTGAAGCTTTTATCAGTAGCTTAAATCTCAAGACGGCTAGCAGAGAATGGATAACCAGCGACATCCGATACGATGGCCAGATACGAGATTTGCAAGGTCGTCCTAAATGGGACAAACGAGTAAGTGATCGCCTCGGAGATCTGAGTGGTGGCGCGTACGGAATTACAGCTCACGAATTTGGTCACTGCTTAGGTGCACAGCATGATCGGTCCGACGATAAGAAATTGCTGATGGATAGTGGATATAGATTTATGAGAGGAACCTTTCGGCCAGATCTTACAGCGACCGTTTATCCTAAGGCAGCACGACGTTGCGAGGTCAGTATACCAACGGCAGAAGCACTCGATCGCAGTGGATTTTTTGACTTTCGAGAGCTAAAGCAGCGGTCCGCGGTTTGGCAGCGTACCTAAATCTTTATTGTGAGCGTTCGTCGCTGCCGCGAAAAGGTCATAGCGAAGAAACCAAGCGCGCCGTACCCTTACTTTCGCTGCCGCCAACATCGAAATGCGCCTGGTGGCAACGTTCGATTACTTCGGCCCGCATCAAGGATCGGCTTTGACAGCTACAAGCCTCTTCGTACAACTCTCATGCCTGCCAACGCAACACTCAGACGCGCAACGCGGGCGACCTGGGGGGTTGGCTATTACCTCGTTTTGTGTCGCTCCTCGAAGGATAGTAGTTATGGATGCCACCAAATTTTCTCGCATAGCTGAGTCTCTCCGGCAATACAGACGCGCTGAACTCAAGGACTTCGAGGCAGATATTGCTGCTGCTGATCCTCTAGATGCACTCTACGTGGATCCACTTCACGGTGAGGCCGTTCTGAATACGATGTTGTCAAGCAACACTACATTCATTTCAGGACGTAAGGCACGGGTAAGAGTACCGTGTTCGCGAAGGCTCAATCCCGGATGCGAGTGCGCAAAGACCTTCTTTCGGTCTACGTAGACGTCAAGGCTTTGTACGATACCGTCAATGCGAGTGAGGTCCCGCTGATCGACGTGCAAGACATGCAAATATCACCCGAGCTCTACCGCTCTCATATGCTGCGAAAAAGTTTCTTGGCGGCGGTGCTTTCTGAGCTTGTCACCGAAATCAAGAAGTCTAGCGAGAATATGTCGTTATGGGATCGCTGGAAAGGCCGACAGTGGGATTACAACCAACTAGTGGAGAAGCTCTCGTTGATCGCAGTCGATGTAAAGAAAGCTCGTTTGACCAATGAGGAAGTGCCGATTCTGAGACGAATAAACGAGACAGCTCGAACTCGCCATTCAGCAGAGCAAACGTCTCAGAACTCAAGCGGTGGGAGTGTTACGCTCTCTCCCACTTCTCCGTCAATTACCTTATCCGCTCAAATGGAGGACATAGACAAGACGCTTTCAGATAATGGCTACCTTGCCGGTGAATGCCGCGTCATCGAATGCGGCTACGACTGCCCACATTGGTACTAAAGAAAGAATCCTTCTACTACGCCCTAAGACGGTTTCTTGATGAGAGCTTCTCCACGGGAATTTTCGCAGCCGCTCTTTCATGACGGATTACTCGGATTCTAAACTCGCCATTCAGCCCAGGTCTTCACCCCTGCACATTTGGAAGGTGTGTGTGACCAAGGCATTTGTCGAACGTGTCCACTTCTAAACGCGAGAAACGCCGGCGACCTGTCTGAAAAACGAGGTTGCATAAAGGGGTCAGGCAGCACTAGACTGCGCTCGCTAGATCACTTCTCAACCCTTATCTCCGGAGGGAAATATGAAACCAAAAGCGATTGTATTAGCTCTCGTGCTCTTCTTCGTCACGGCAGCAGTGTGCTTAGCCCAGGGTGTCAACATGGGCACCTGGAAACTGAATGAGGCCAAATCAAAGCTCGTCCCGGGCGTCGCGAAGAACCACACAGTAATGTACGAGGCCGCTGGTGACAGCATCAAAGTCACGGTGGATGGCACCGACAGCGCCGGTAACGCCACGCATAACGAATGGACCGGAAAGTTCGACGGCAAAGACTACCCCGTGTCTGGTGACCCGATGTCAGACGCCCGGTCCTACAGGAAGATTGGTGCCAGGACGTTGGCCCTAACCATCAAGAAAGCCGGAAAGGTAACTGTCACCGGGCGAATCGTTGTGACAGCCAATGGTACGAGTCGCATTGTCACAACATACGGAACCGATTCACAGGGCAAGAAGTTCAAGAACATCGGGGTATACGACAAACAGTAACTGGACCTCCACAGCCTTGCGGTGTAACAGTGGATGCCCTCCCGCTCAAGTCTCGACGGGAGGGCATTCGCATGTCAGTTGAAGCCTCGGGAACGCTTTCTCGCGACCGTTATGGCTTAACAAAGAAACTGGATGGGGTTTGTTTGGAGGCGGCGATCGAGTCGAACAGAGGAATACACGGAGAAGCCGCTCGAAGTTGAAATCATCCCGCCTCAAAGACGCTTAGAGCCCGCGCCTATCGAGCGAATGATGCAAGAGGTGGGCCGACTGGGACTTCATAGCCTACGTAGTCTGTTTGCCAGGAGGCCCAAAGGTTAAATTCATGGGCCATTAGTCCATAAGTTACCTTTCTTAACGGCTACGAGCTGATTTCCCGCCTCGTGCGGTTTCGGCCTTGCGCTCATAGGAGGGCGTTACGTTGCCGTCCGGCCACACGATGGTCACCTGCTTACCGGCCTTGAGAGCCTTGCGGATTGTTGACCACGTACCGGATCGCTGTTGTTCCCCGTCTCTGGGACAGGCAACCAGCCGATCCGTTTCGTCCACAATGTCTTGATTGCGTTTGAGCGGCGGCCTCGGTTGCCGCACCTCGTCCAGTGGGTGCGGGGCACAAAAAGCGCGCAGTTCACTGTTCAACTGAGGGTGCATCATAATGCGCTCGTCCGTACCCGACCGAAGCGAGTTAAAGATCGCGTTCGCCTCCGCGTCTGCACCTTTACAGTCGCCGTGGTGCAACTCAAACGGAAACTGGTCCCTCATGAGAGAGAGCAGAGCAGCCTTCTGCGGTTGCGTACCTTCGGTTATGAGAAATGGCCTTCCCAGAACCTGCACTGGGCGATCATTCTGGTAGAATTGAACCTATCGAACTTTGCGTTAGATGCCAAGAAAAGTCGAACAGCTTCCCCGACGCCCAAGAAATGCTTTCGCTACTGAACATATCAAACATCGCCGTGATTGATGAGCTGCGCGTTGAGTTTGGCAGGGGCCTCAATCTGCTTACCGGCGAGACCGGCTTTGGAAAGTCAATCATTGTAGATACGTTGGGTATCCTGATCGGCGGAAGGTTCACTTCTGATCTGATCAAGACGGGCGCAGAACGAGGCTTTATCGAAGGCCTGTTTTCTGTGACGCCCAGTCCACCCTCGGCAGCGGCCCTCGCTGCCGCCGGGATTAAAGGGGAGATTGGCGATGGGGCAGAGGGGGCAGAGGCGGCACACCTGGGAAGCCACGCCGGAAACGGATATCATCATCGGCGCGAACTGGCGGCCCTGAGAAGCGTTAACGATCTTTAACAGCTTATCCGGCAATGAACCCGAAACGAAGGAAGCACCGGCAAACCCGCGTTTCGCCTGAGGAGATATATGGCAGATGAACACGTTGCTACCTACTTGAACGACCACCTGGCCGGTTCAGTTGTGGCCCTCGAACTTCTTGATCACCTGGAAGAAACGTATTCCGACAGCTCGCTAAGCGACTTCTTCCGGAAACTACGCGCTGACATCGTTGCAGACCGCGATGAACTGGAGCGGCTTATGGAGGTCTTGCATATTAGTCAGAGCCGCACCCGAAAGGCTTCCGCCTGGGTGGCGGAGAAAATGACCGAGTTAAAGCTTGGCATCGACGATCCGCAGGCCGGGCCTTTGCTTTTGTTCGCATCGCTCGAGCGTTGTCACTGGGGATTGAGGGGAAACGTTCGCTGTGGATAGCCCTGATAGCGGACGCTCGGAAATCACCGTTGCTGCGAATCATCGATTATGAGAGGTTGAAGCAACGTGCAGAGGAACAGCGTGCTCGCGTTGAGAAGGTACGAATCGATACTGCGACGGAAGCGCTGTCTTACGGTAACGCTGAAAGCGCTCCCTAATTCCAGCCCAGGACCGGGGTTCCCGTGCGGGCAGCCGGCACGGGATGACAGCGTTGCGCTTTGGCAACCTTGGCGAACATACGTGCATTTCTTGAACAAGCAACCCGGAAGGGTTGCGTCAACCACCTACCAAGTCGCAACCCCACGGCATCAAGAGTGACAGCCACGAAAACAACTTACACGAGCCGTGATGCCGAGGGTGCCAGGCGTTTGAGTAGTGCGACCGTTAGTGTCGTATCCGAGTCTGGCGAAGAGCGCCGCTACACCCTGTCCTTCGCCAAAACCTGATCGGAGCCCGTTTCCACTGGATTTGATCAGGCTGCTCCCCGTTCATAACGGTGATGGAGCCCGCCAACTTCAGCAATCTGAATCACCGTACCCATTGCCGGCAGCTGTACTGGTCGCGTATCAGGCGCGTCTTTGTCAACAGATAAGTGCGTTCTCGTACGATGGTAATACTCGAAGTAGCTGTGCAAGATGCGCCGCAAATGTTGTTCGTTCACAACGATGACGTGATCCAGACACTCGCGTCGAATTGAGCCGATTAGCCGTTCCACGTAACCGTTCTGCCAGGGACTCCGCGGCGCGCTGAGCACCTCCTTCAAGCCTAGTCCCCGCACCCGTTGTTGAAAGTAATCGCCATAGATCTTATCGCGATCGCGCAATAGATAACGCACACTTACTTCTTCCGGAAAGGCTTCAACCAGTTGCTGCGCCGCCCAGTGAGCTGTCGGGTGCTCTGTCACATTGAAATGCAGTACTCTCCGCCGGTCGTGGCGCAGCACTACTAAACAGAATAAGACTCGAAACGTCACTGTTGGCACTGTGAACAAATCAACTGAAGCTATTTCATCGAGGTGATTGGCGAGAAATGTGCGCCATGTTTGTGATGGTGGTTGACGGCGTCGAGGCATCAATCGCGAAACGCTTCGTTCCGAAACGTTGATTCCCAGCTTCAGTAACTCGCCATGGATTCTTGGTGCTCCCCACAGCGGATTGGCAGTCGCCATTTGCCTGATTAAGGCGCGTACCTGCAGGGATACTGCTGGACGACCACCAACCCGGTGCTTCGATAGCTTCGTCCAATAACTCTTAAAACCTCTGCGATGCCAGCCAACGACAGTTTCAGGTTTGACAATGATCAGCGCTGCGCGCCAGCCAGACCAAGTTCGCGACAGCCAAATCCAGAACATCCGATCCCGCTGCTTAATCTTCAGTCTCATCTGCGACTGCGACCGTTTCATGACTGCAAGCTGCTGACGCAATGCTAGATTCTCAAGGGCGAGATCGCGCCGCTCCTTAAGCGCTGCACGCAAGCAAACATAAGCCGATACTAACAAGTTCCTCATGCCAGGAGTGTGAGGCCACAGGTCAAAAAGTCAACAGAATTACCCAAGATCCGGTTCTGGCGAAGGACACCTATGCCACGTCGAGACCGGATGGAAGCTTTGGGAAAGGACTGTACGGGATGGAACCTGATGGCATGGAAAGGAAGATTACTTACCGCTGCTTGATGCTCCCGGATAGTTGTGGAGATCACCCCTGTTGTAAAACACAACACCTAAAGTGCATGTATAATCCAACGCCATTGATGGCCCCAATGAACTGTAGCGCAAGCGTTGGCTCGCGTTCATCGTACCAGAGAACTGCCTGACGATATTCTTCCAGGGCTTCCGGATGAAACTCATATTTCATCGCCGAACGGAGTCACGCACTTGGCGCATGCCTTCTTCGCCGGGAACGGTCTCGACTGTTCCGGCGCGCACTTCATCCCGCCGGCGTTTCGCCTCCGTGATCCAGAGTTGCTCGATTCGCCCAAGATCGTCCCCCTCAAGGCTCTCCACGAGAAGATCAGCGAGTCGTGCTCGCGATTCGCTTGGCAGCGTCATCGCTTGTTCAATCAATTGTTCTACGGTAGTTGCCAATATTCATTCTTTATCGAAAAAATCAGTCGAGACTCCTTTGACGGCGTGTCGCGCCACTCTTTAATCGCCTGAATCATTTCATCAGCCGTTTCGTCCGAGAGCCCGCCATCGCCGAGCAGATCGGCAAAGCTGGTCGCGAGCGTGGCCCGCTGGCTCTTCGCCAGCGATCAGTTCACCATCGCGGTCGGTTTTGACTTTACTATTCCTTCGGCGTTGGACATGTCCGACGCCGCTGTTTCCAGGCCAGTGTTGAGCGGAAGAAGGCTATTGCCTTCGCCAGTGAGCAATCAGCAACGACACAACAACTCCTTTAAGCAGGGGGCCGGCCTTTCGGCTCGCTCTGTAGGCCCACAAAGCGAGCCATACGATGAATCAGCAGCGACACAGCCGCTCCGACCCCAAAACAACTCAAGATTATCCATCGCCCATTAGCGCCTCGATAAGCTTAGAGATAATCACTACTCCGACGGTGAAGGCGAGTGAGTACAAGACCCACCGTCAGAAAGTCAGGTTTACCAAAAATCGGTTTTCCGGAGGCCGTCTGCGGGCGATTGGATACCATAACAACTGGACTACAAAGAGAAATCCAAAGGCCGATGTCCATTTTCACCTCCTACCATAGAAAGAAGATGTGGCGACCAGCTTGATTGATTAGTTGTGCCCCACAAACAAATGCAAAACGACCCAAATTACCTAGTGACAGTACTCCCGCCCCAACGCACGTCCCGAAGGCATCATGGGCCGTTCGACGAATCCTTGGCCAAGGAATCCATAGGGGTTAGGGCAATAGGTTCCGGGTGGCAGGCCGCATCGCGCCGGGAAACGTTCCTGCTCCTGTCGCCCTTGTGCTACTCGGAGAGTGTTCAAACGGTAACTCACGCGCTTGAAGGCACTAGGTGATAGACAATCCATTCGCGGATTCAAATGGCAAGGATCCGGCGGCGGCTCCTCCCAGCGTTGCCAAGGGAGCAGATTAGTGGCCGGCGCTGACCCTGTGACCGCAGGATGGTCGGCAATAGGAACCCCTAGCAGGCTGCTGAAAAACTAAACATTCTTTCCGCGAGTTGATCAAGGTCAACTATAATCTGGTCCAACGCCAACGACTGAGGAACAGAATGCGGGGAGACAACGAACAACAAGCGGGCAATGTACAGTTACATTTCGCCGGAACAACGAGTGCCGGCGGATCATCCATTGCGCCCGATTCGCAAGATGACGGATGAAATCTTCAAGCAACTGTCGCCGCAGTTTGACAAGTTGTATTCGCGGGTAGGGCGACCGTCTATAGCGCCGGAGCGGTTGCTGCGCGCGTTGTTGCTGCAAGTGCTTTACTCGGTGCGCAGCGAACGGATGCTGATGGAGCAGTTGTCCTACAACATGTTGTTTCGCTGGTTCGTCGGGCTGAACATGGACGACGTGGTTTGGGATGCAACTA
>JACCUI010000148.1 GCA_013811945.1 Pyrinomonadaceae bacterium
TAAACGGCCGCTCCTGAAGTTCAACTTTGTCGATCCAGGCCTCGAGAAACTCAGTTCCGAAGCGTTCGGCCTGTTTGCGAAACTCCACCATCAGGTCGGGGCCTTGAATGCCTTCCGCAAACCCGGGATAGTTTTCAACTTCGGTCGTGATCATCAACTGTCCGCCCGGCGCCGTCTGTTTCTCAGCATCAGCCGGGGCGTCGATCAAAAGTGGCTTGAGATTAGCTCGCGCCGAATAGATGGCGGCGGTCAAGCCGGCCGGCCCGGAACCAATGATGACAACGTTCCGGTGGAGGCTTAGTTTGCTCATTGAGTGTCGTTCAATCCTTTCGCCAAGCCTTAAAATATTGCCACTAAATGCATAACAGTATAGCCTTTTCGGCCATGCGTATAGTATAACTACGTATACTGAAGTAGTCGAACCGGGCTTAGTGCGTTACGGTCAGATAAGCTAAACCTACAGGGGAGTTTGGCAAAAGCTTTGAAAGCAGCCAGCGATCCGCAAACGATTGAAACGATCGGCGTGATTGGGGCAGGCACAATGGGCCACGGCATTGCCCAGGTTGCCGCGGCCGCTGGCTACCGAGTCATTCTTCGCGATGTGGATCGAGATACGCTGGCTCACGGCATTCGAGCCATCGAACGCAACCTGGCCAGGGGAATTCAGCTAGCAAAACTCACGGAAGCCGATCGCGACCAAACTCTCGAGTACATTTACGGCACCACACATTTAACCAAGCTTTACAACGCGGATTTGATTGTTGAAGCCGTTCCCGAAAGATTAGAGCTGAAACAAGCCATACTTCGCGAGCTTGAATCGGGCTCTGACCGGCAGTTCATTTTCGCGTCCAATACTTCATCGCTCTCGATTACCGAGATCGCAAAAAGCTCCCGGCATCCTG
This sequence comes from Pyrinomonadaceae bacterium, assembly GCA_013811945.1. Taxonomy (GTDB): domain Bacteria; phylum Acidobacteriota; class Blastocatellia; order Pyrinomonadales; family Pyrinomonadaceae; genus PSRF01. Next base: position 903 of record JACCUI010000148.1, read on the forward strand.
AGAGAGTAGTGGGCATGCACTTCTTCAATCCCGTCCATGTCATGCGTCTGCTTGAAATCGTAGTCGGCGAGGCGACCAGTCAAGAGACTGTAGAAATTGCGCGGGAAGTTAGTCGTCGCCTGCGAAAAGAACCAATTGTGGTCAAAGACGTCCCCGGGTTTGCTTCCAGCCGCCTGGGAGTTGCGCTCGGACTCGAAGCTATGCGCATGCTGGAACAAGGGGTGGCGAGCGCACAGGATATCGATAAGGCAATGGAACTGGGTTACAACCACCCAATGGGTCCGCTGAGGCTGACAGACCTGGTTGGCCTTGATGTTCGGCTCAATATCGCAGAGTATCTACACCGCACACTTGCTTCGGAAGCTTTTCGGCCCCCTGAAGTTCTGCGGCATATGGTAAACGAAGGGAAACTAGGCAAGAAAAGCGGCGAAGGGTTTTACACTTGGAAAGACGGGCTTGAAGACGTGCGACCAGCGAGTTCTTCCTGAGAGTAACGCCACTGTGTTGTCTACTATGAGCACGCCGTACAACAACGAAGACAGACGCTTTGCTCTACGCATGTCACTGCGCTTGCCGATCGTCGTTTCCGGACGCGCCGAAGATGGGTCCGCCTGGAGCGAGCCTACCGAGACCGATGACATTTCGACTTCCGGCACACTTTTCCACCTCAATCAGAAGGTCAACCGGGGCGAACGCCTCTACCTGCGCGCTCACCGTCCAGATGGTGCTCCCATCGAAGTAACCGCAATGGTTGTGCGCGTGGCGCCTGCCATCTATGGCACCGCCCGCGTCGGTGTGCAGATTGCCGAGCCCTCGGAGAACTGGCTACGACTGTTCGTCTCATGGGTCGCCGACGATCAACCGGCGACGTCGGATCCAGAGTCTCCTTCCTCCGAATAGCTAATCCTCTTGAATCAACGTGTGGTGTCGAGAGACGCAGCTTCGGCGCGCGAGAAATTCACTCACTATCCATATCTGTCTCCCGGTCCTTCAGAGGCCCTCTTCATACTGCCTCTTTCTCCCCGTCTGCCTTCTGCCGCAGATAAGGTGGGCTTCCCATTTCTCCAAAATCGGTGCAGAATGCGCTCAGCTTTGTTTTCTAACTCCGATCGAAGGACAGCCCTCACATGGATACTTCGAGCCTCGTCATTCCTGCCGAGCGAATCGAGCAGCGCATCGTTTTTCTACGCAAGACAAAAGTCATGCTGAGTTCAGATCGGGCCGACCTCTACGGCGTGTCGGTGAAGGTCTTAAACCAGGCAGTCAAGCGAAATAGCGAAAGGTTTCCGAGCGATTTTATGTTTCAGTTGACGGCGGCCAAGTTGGGGCGGTGCCAGACGTGCGCTGCCCTATGCCTTTAGCGAACACGGCATCCTAATGCTTTCAAGTGTTCTGCGAAGTCCGCGCGCTATTCAAGTAAATATTGAGATCACGCGTGCTTTTGTCCGACTTCGCCAAATACTCGCGTCAGACTTGGAGTTTGCTCACAAACTCGACGACTTAGAGAAGAAGTACGATCGCCAGTTCAGAATTGTCTTTGACGCAATTCGACAACTCAGGACTACGCCGCCTGCGAAAATGAAGCCGATCGATTCCTAACAGATGCCTTTAACTCGCGCAGGTGCTCGCGGCCAACGCCCTCAACAGCGGGGGACGCCCTCTAAGCCTTCCTTCCTATTTGAAAAAGAAGGCTTGCCTTAACCACAAACGTCGGTTAAGCTGTTCCCGATTTGGGAACCTTGTTAGGGCTCCCCAATAGGGAAGTAGGTCATTTAGCCAGCTTCATGAAAGTCGTGGGTCGAAAGAATCTGGATAGTTTTGCTCGCAAGCACGCGGACATTCGGTCGCAGATTGATGCCTGGCTTTCTGAGGTTGAAGAGGCTGATTGGCAGGCACCGAACGATATCAAGAGGCGTTACTCGCATGCGAGTTTTCTTGCCAACAACAGAGTGATTTTTAACTTGAAAGGTAACAAATATCGATTGGATACAAAGGTAACCTTTAAAAATCAAGTTGTCCTAATCATGAGAATTGGGACTCATGAAGAATACTCAACCTGGAAGTTTTGAGGAGGGGTACACAATGATCAAAGTCATTAAGAACGAGAAAGAGTACGAGGACGCGCTAGCCGAGATCAGTACTCTAATTGATCGTGATCCCGACCCAGGTGCACCGGAGGCTGATCGGCTCGAACTTCTGACGTTACTGGTCGAAAACTATGAATCCCAAGCGTTCCCTAAGAGAGTCCCGGACCCACTTGAAGCGATCCGTTTTCGAATGGAACAACAGAACCTAAAACAGCGTGATCTAGTGCCTTACATGGGCAGTCCTGGTAAAGTTTCCGAGGTTCTTTCGGGTAGACGACCGTTGACGCTTTCGATGATGCGCGCGCTGCATTCGCACTTAGGAATACCAGCCAGTGTGTTGTTACGCGAACGAAAGTCACAGGACGAACCGAGCGACGCTATTCCATGGGAGCGTTTTCCCCTCAAAGAGATGATTGCCCGTGGATGGATTACAGGTTCAAATCGACCGGACAAGCCGGAGGCCCTGTTAACTCAATTTTTTGCCCCGGTTGGGTCACCAAGTCAAGTTGCGGCTCTCTTCAAGACGACTGAAACTGCGCGCACGACTCGTTCAATAAACAAATACTCCTTGGCTGCATGGACGGCTCGAATCATTATTCGAGCAAGGGAGAAGCCTCCGAAAGCTGACTACAAACCGGATTCCGTAGATCTGGAATTTATGCAGGAGATTGCCCGGCTGAGCTGGTCCGAAAGCGGGCCGCGCTTGGCCCAAGAGTTTCTGAGAAAGCATGGAATTCCACTCATTATTGAACCCCATTTGACGCACACCCATCTCGATGGCGCCGCAATCATGTACGGGCTCGACCGTCCTATCATCGGGTTAACCATCAGACATGATCGCCTCGATAACTTCTGGTATTGCTTAATGCATGAGTTGGCGCATGTCTCACTGCATTATGGCCAAGGGTTTACTCATTTCTTCGACAACCTCGACGTTAAGGAGAGCAATGATCCACGCGAACAGGAAGCAGATCGTCTCGCTGGTAGTGCTTTGATTCCTGAAGAGGAGTGGAACAAGAGTCCAGCGAAAAGCCTCAGGTCGCCAGAGGCGGCGCAGCATTTGGCGAGGAAGCTGCGAATACATCCTGCTATTGTAGCCGGACGCATGCGCCACGAAGCTGGCTCGTATAAGGTTCTTAACCAAATAATCGGTCAAGGTAAGGTTAGGCAATGCTTTCCTGAAATAAGTTGGAGTTGTAAATGAAGCTCAGTTCGATCAAATACAATACTTGCCGCTCTAATCGACTGGGCACGGTTAGCGACCTCGTTGGCGCGACGCTGGAATCGAATGTGTTCGCGATGGAGGACATTAAAGCCCTTTGGTGCAGCGTGACGGGCGGGTTATGATCCCGCCTTCCCGGATGAGGACTTCAATCACGATCTTCGCTTAAGACCTCCGTTCTTTTCCAATCCTCATCTCCCTGAAGCACTCATAAGTCGGTACGCATTCCTAGCAGCCTGCTCTAGAGGTCACTGGTGCCGCGATTCTTTGTTGCGCGGGCTCGCGCGTAAGAGTCTTTATTGGCCAGCTTTGTCCGTCTTCCGGAATAGTCAGACAGAAGGGATCCACGTTCCTCCGCATGGTCTACCTCGCACACACTGAAAACGAGCGCGGCATCTCGCATCCGCTGAAGGACCATTTGCGGAGCGTGGGCGAGCTTGCGTCTGATTTTGCAGCGCAGATGAATCCCGCCATGTGCGTAACCGCCCGCTGGGCTGGACTGCTACATGATCTCGGTAAGTATCGCGATGAGTTTCAAGAGTATCTATTGGGAAACCGCAAGAAAAGTCACGAAACCCATCATGCAGTTTATGGCGCGAAGTTGGCAGCAGCGAACAGAAAGACCGCGCTCGCCTTCGCTATTGCCGCGCATCATGCCGGATTGCATGACGCAGAAAAGCTGCGTGAGATGCTTAGCGATTCGTGTTACGACTTCAGTTGTCTCGACACATTGAAGCAACATTTTGAAGCCGAGGTCAAAGCACTAGACTGGCAATGCCCTGAGCCAACTATCAACCCACAGTCTCAAGGCGACAAGCTGTGCTTCGAGATGTTCACCCGGATGATCTTTTCGGCGCTGGTCGATGCTGACTTTTTGGACACCGAAGTACATTACCAGTTGCAGTCGCGAGAAACGCTCGCCCTTGAGCCCGAGAAAATGCTGAGGCAACTCTTCTCCGAAAAAGAAACAAAAGCAACCGGAGGAGAGCTCAACGCATTACGCAATCGAATCTTTCAGCAATGCCTTGACGCAGCGGCGAGCCAACCTGGTTTCTTTTCACTCACGGTGCCGACCGGTGGCGGCAAGACGCTGTCGAGCATGGCCTTCGCTCTGCGACACGCTCAGGTTCACGGGCTCCGGCGAGTGATTGTCGTGATTCCGTATCTTTCGATCATTGAGCAGAACGCTGCGCAGTATCGCCGAATCTTCGATCCCCTAGGCAAGGGCCTCGTCATTGAGCATCACTCATCAGTAAGAGTCCCGGATGACGCTAACGAAGAACGGCGGCGTTCCCCTCTCGAGTACACCGCAGAGAACTGGGACGCCCCCGTCATCGTGACGACTTCGGTGCAGTTCATAGAATCTCTGTTTGGCAGTCGCCCGGGCCGCTGTCGCAAGTTGCACAACATAGCGCGGTCGGTTGTGATATTCGACGAAGTTCAGACTCTGCCTACCCATCTGCTCAATCCATTGCTTAACGTCCTGCGTGAACTGCGACACAACTATGGTGTCAGTTTTGTGTTCTCGACTGCGACACAGCCTGCATTCCGGAAGAGCAATTCTGTGACTGAAGGATTCGAGAAAGATGAAATTACCGAAATCACGGGGACACCGAAGCCACATTTCAGCAGCTTCAGCGAGTGCGCTATCGCTTCACCTCTCCCGTGGCAACAATGAGCTGGGCCTCGATCGCGGAGAAAATGGCTGAAAGTGGCCAAGCACTGTGCGTCGTCAACACACGCCGCGATGCGTTCGAGTTATGGAACGTACTACATCGTAACTTGCCAGAAAGCGAACAGCACTCGCTGTTTCATCTGTCTTCGTGGATGTGCGCGCAGAACCGCTTTGATTTGTTGGGTGATGAAAGAGCGATTGATGAAGACACGATCCGCGCATTGCTCAAGCGCGGTTCGCCGTGCCGCGTCGTCTCGACCCAACTGATCGAAACCGGTGTGGACGTGGATTTCCCGCGAGTGTATCGTGCACTCGCACCGCTGGACTCGATTGTCCAGGCCGCCGGACGTTGCAACCGCGAGGGCAGACTCACCGACGAACTCGGACAGCCGGCGCTTGGTGAAGTCATTCTCTTTACCCCGGAAGAGAGTCGCTTGCCGCCGGGGATCTATCAGACGGCAACCGGCATCACCAGCACGTTACTGCAACAAATCAACGAACAGCAACTGGCTGCCGACCACCAGTTGTTCGAGCGATACTTCACTCAGCTTTACCAGTACGCCGACACCGACGCGAAAGCCCTTCAGGAGTTGCGTGCAGGCTTCAACTTCCGCACGGTCGCGCGCGAAGCAAAGGTAATCACCGATGACACGCTGCCAGTGATCGTTCCGTACAAGGACGGTAAGAAGAGCGATGGCGTTAAGCTTGTTAGAGAGATTCGAGACAAGGGCCGCGAGAAGTTCAGCAAATACGATTTGCGCAGGTTGCAGCGTTACATGGTTAACTTGCGGAGTCGCGATTTCCTGTTGCTCCAAAGTCTCGAGCAAGTAAGGGAACTCTTTCCCAACTGGGAACTGTACGTTTTAGCCGAAGGCTTTTACGACAAGCGCTTCGGAGTCATTCTCCATCAACGATCCGAGGAGGACTTTATTTTATGAACGTCAATCGTGTGACCGTGCGCGTGTGGGGCGATTACGCCTGCTTTACGCGCCCGGAAATGAAGGTCGAGCGGGTCAGTTATCCGGTCATGACGCCCTCCGCCGCGCGCGGCATCCTCGAAGCCATCTTCTGGGAACCTCAGATTTATTACTTGATCGAAGCCATCCGAATTGTCCGTAAAGGCCGTTGGTTTTCATTTCGGCGCAATGAAGTGATCAGCGTAATTGGCGGTGCGCAAACGTGGATAAAGGATCCGTCAAAGGTCTCATACATCGAGGCGGGAGGCGGCGCAAAGGACGGCACCCAGCGCAACATGCTCGCGCTTCAGGACGTTGAGTATCTCATCACCGGTGAAGTGCGTCTGTCGGAGCTGGGCAAATCTTCGCTAACCGGTCTGTCCAAATACCTGAGCGAAATTCACCGGCGTGCGAAAGGCGGCAAATGCTTTCATCGCCCTGCCTGGGAGTGCGCGAATTCGCGGCAGATTTTGAATGGGTTGAAGACGCACAGACCACTCTCGAGCATAGCAATCCAAACTGGCGAAGCTTCAATGACGAACCGGGTCTGATGTTGTATGACGTGTTCGATCCGAACGCACGCGGCGAAGGCTTCAAGTGGCTCACCGATGGCGAAATCGAGGCGATCAAAAGCACCGCCGGAAAGAAGCTCAAGCGTCCGCCGCGTTATAACCGCGAGCCCCTCAAACCGAAGGCTATGTTCTTTCACGCGAAGATTGAGCAGTCCACGATGCAGTGTCATCCGGAACGGGTTCGGCTCGCCGGATAATTAGGAAGGATCAACCACCATGCTTCTCAGAGCTCTTTATGAACTCGCGCATTCCAGAAATTTGCTCGACGACCCCGCCTTCTCTACAAAGGCGGTTCGGTGGGTGATCGCGTTGGATGAGGACGGCAATCTGCTAGGCATCACGGCAACGGGCGACGAAAAGCGTGGCAAAGAATTCAGTGTGCCGCAAACCAGCCGTCCGAAAGTGGCAGGCGGAGTCGCGGAGTTCCTGGCTGATGGAATCACAGCCGTTTTCGGATTGGATTCCGATCCTGAAAAAGACAAAGACAAGGAACAAAGGCGTCGTGATCGTAATCAGAACAACGCAGACAAGCGCGATAATTTCTGGCAACAGATTCAAACTGCTTACGACGCGACAAAATATCCTTCCTTGAAAGCTCTGATCAACTTTCAGCAAGCGCGCCTCGGCCGCCTCGATTTTCTGAAATGGGAAGCCCGCGAGAATCAGAAACCTGCGTGGTGGTTAAAGACTGCCGCGGGCAACGAAGTGAAACTCAAGGCTGAGAGCTTCACCTTTGAGGTCGCTGGCAAACTGCTCATTGAAGACGAAGAGACGCTGCGTCCCTATTGGCGCAAGATCTACCGGCAGGAAACCGCTGCCACAGCCGAAAGCGTCCGGCGGGGGCTGTGCCTCATAACTGGTAAAGCGGATGTCCCGATCGCACTAACGCATCCGAAGATCAAAGGTGTTCCTAACACTCAGTCCTTCGGAGCGGCCATTGTTTCTTTTGATAAGCCGGCGTTTGCTTCGTACGGCGCGGATCAGAATTACAACGCGCCCTCTTGGGTGGAAGCAGCGGCGGCGTATCCGCTCGCGATGAGTTGGTTAATCAATCAACGGAGCCACTCGCTACGCTTGGGTGGCACAGTGGTCTGTTTCTGGGCGCGTGATTCAGAAGAAGCGACGGACATTTTTGCCGAACTCTTTGAGAAGCCCAAGCCGGAAACGGTCCAACGTTTTCTAACCTCGGCCTTCCGCGGCACCGAACATCGTGGTGTCAACGCCGACGAATTCTACAGTGTGACACTCGCAGGCAATGCTGGGCGTATCGTCGTCCGTCAATGGTTGCAGTGTCCGCTCGAGACCGCGACCGAGAATCTGAAGCGCTGGTTCTTGGATCTGGAGATAGCAAGTTACGGGGACTCGTTTTCAACCAAAACGACGAAGAAGAAGGCTGGTGGGGAAAGCAAAGAGGCTCTGCAGCCGCTTGGACTCTATCTGCTCGCGATGACTACCGTCCGCGAGTCGAAGGATTTGCAGCCCGAACTGCTCACGCAACTTTATCGCGCCGCACTCGAAGGCCACGCACCTTCAGTGATGTTGCTCAAACCGATTCTCAACCGCTTCGCAAAGGAACTGGCGCGAGACGGTCCGAATTTCGCGCTGCGAAGGCTGTCGCGCTTTGCATTGCTGAGACTTATTCTCAACCGACAATTAAGAAAGGAAGGTAAGCCTGAAATGGAAGCGAAAGTATTTGAAACTGATGACGCCGCCTACAACTGTGGACGTCTCCTTTCGATTTTTGATGATTTGCAGATGAGCGCTCACGATTACCAGCTTGAGGGCGCGGGTGTGGTGGAGCGCTACTATGGCTCTGCTTCATCGGCGCCCAACTCGGCCTTCGGCATTCTGTGGCGTTTGCACCAGCATCACTTGAAAAAAGTTTCGCGCAATGGTGACAAAGGCAAGGCTGCGGCTGAAGCAATCAAGCGCCGCATCGCCGGAATCGCGGCACTCTTTCCGCAGTCAAAGCCGAATTTCCCGCCACAATTTCCACGCGCGTTTTCGCTCGTCGAACAAGGGCGCTTCGCACTTGGGTTCTATCAACAGAAAGCCTTTGACGATGCGGCGCGTCGCACGGTAAAGGCAGCGAGCAAAGACACCAAAGGTCAGCAGCCAACTACCAATTCTGAAACGGAGGAACAAAATCATGTCGAATAGCGCTCTTACGAACCGCCACGATTTTCTCTTGCTCTTTGAAGTGACAAACGGCAATCCCAACGGCGATCCGGACGCGGGCAATATGCCGCGCCTCGATCCCAATACGAACAAAGCATAGTCTCGGATGTTTGTCTTAAACGAAAAGTCAGGAATTACGTCAGTGAGTTTGCGCCAGCACGGAACGGCAACGGCTACAAGATTCTTATCACACAGGGTGCGGTGATCAACGATGAACTCGACGAAGGCGTTGCAAAGGGCAGCGACGAGTTCAAAGACATTAAGGATAAAGCGCAAGCCGCAATGAAGTGGCTCTGCCGCGAGTTTTACGATGTCCGAACGTTCGGCGGAGTACTTTCAACAGGTAACGAAGTGATGAAAGGATCGGCCTACGGGCAAGTGCGTGGCCCAGTGCAGTTCACGTTTGGCCAATCGTTTCATTCAATCACGCCGTTGGAAATCACTATCACGCGCTGCGCGGTCACGAAAAAGGAAGACGCCGCGAAGGAGCGCACGATGGGCAATAAGCACATCGTGCCGTACGCGCTCTATGCCGCAAAGGGTTATGTCTCGCCTGCGTTTGCCGAACGCACCGGCTTTACACAGACTGATCTCGACCTGCTCTTCGAAGCATTGCTGAACATGTTTGAGCACGATCGCTCCGCCGCGCGCGGCGAGATGGTTGTACGGGGGCTCTATGATTTCGAGCATGTTGGCACGCAGCATGAAAACAACGCTGAGCAAAACAAGCGTGAAGCGAGGCTTGGCTGCGCGCACGCGCACAAGCTCTTCGAGGGAATCCAAGTTGGCTTGACGGACGAAGCCAAAGAGAAGGGCTTCCCAGAATCCTTCGCGGACTATGTTGTGGTCTGTGATTGGACCGGTGAGAACTTGCCCAACGGCGTCAAGCTTCATCGGAGACATGATAATGAATCAACAAGCTAACCTCGAAACCTGCGGAGTTTCTGATCACGCCGTCTCACAGTTTCAGGCTCGCATTGCTCAGCTTACCGACATGTCTGCGCGACGCGTGATTCGCGACGGGATTCAGAGTGCCGAGAACATACTCGCGTTCCCCGATGGCAACACGTTGCGCGTGCGCACGCGACGGCCGTTCCCTTCGACTTTCGCGCGTATTGCGTGTTCGACCACCAGCGCTGGCACTTCGTGGTACTACGATTGTTCGTGGGGATAGCTCCGTAACCCGAAAGCGAAAGCGTCGAACTCTGGGGTGCGCTGACTACAGCGCTTTCAACAGCAGCGACTAGTAACCGCACTCTAAATAACGAGATGCCAAACAAAGCCAAGCGCGAGACCGAGACTATTATAATCGCAGCGCTGAATCAGTATGTCTTCTGTCCGCGGCGCTGCGCGCTGATGTTTGTCGAAGGCAATTGGAGCGACAACGAGCACACCGCGATCGGATCACTGCTGCACGACCACACAGACGAGCCGGGCTATGAGACGGATGCGGGAGTGACGCTGCTGCGCGCGCTGCCGCTGTTCTCCGCACGCTACGGTTTGACGGGCAAGGCGGACATTGTCGAGGTGCGGGAGGGAAAGCATTACGCGCCGGTGGAGTACAAGAAGGGCAGACGGCGGAAGTGGGACAATGACGATGTGCAGCTTTGCGCGCAAGCTTTTTGCTTGGAAGAGATGTTTTCAGTCGCCGTGCCCGAAGGATTCATCTATCACGCGGCCAGCAAGCGACGGCGCAAAGTGATCTTTGATGAACAACTGCGCGCGGAGACGGAGCGAACCATTGAAGCAGTGCGAACGCTGTTGGCGAAAGGTGAGGTGCCCCCGGCAGTGTTACTGCCGCGCTGCGATGGCTGCTCGCTGCGTTCGATTTGTTTGCCTGAGTTGACGCAGATAAAGGCTAGGACCGAGTTGGATCACTATGGCAGAAGCCTTTGGACGTAGCGCCAATGGACGTAGCACAAACTCAGCCGTGGTGGCGGAATGTTATAGACGGTATGCGCCGAAATAAACGCCAGCAAGCAGCATGCAGTGAGCGCTTTGCAGTGAGAAAGTGAAATGTCAAAGCAGTGCAATGAATTCTTCGACGGTAAGGTCAGTTTGGCGGATTATGGCGCGAAGGGTGCCGCGGTCAAGTTCTTTGTGATTGGGAATGGTCGTTTGCGTAGGCGGGGATTTACGAACCAGGACGATGTGGCTGCCGCGCTGTCGATAGACTTCAAAGCCAATCTTGCTGAGCGCATTAATACATTGCATGCCGGAGACGACCGGCAGCTTGCTCACGCAGCAACCTCGACCAGCTCCACGCGATCTTCCGGCACCGGTTCCCCGCGCTCTCGCAGCACCTCTTCGTGCAATATGATTGCTTCGCGCACATTGTCCAATGCTTCTTCCCGCGTCTTACCCTGGCTGATGCATCCGGGAAGGCTCGGCACTTCAGCAACGATGAAACCATCTTCGCCGGGATATATCAGAACTCTTCGCGTCATGTGTGAGAGTGTAACCGAAATCAAAGAGGAGTGAATAGTAAAAGTTACACTTTCGATGGACATCAAACAAAACACACTCTACCTGACCACGCAGAATAGCTACGTCTCGCGTGATCATCTCACCCTGCGTATTGAGGTTGATCGCGAGTTAAAGCTCGCGGTTCCCATTCACTATCTTGAGTCGGTTTGCATTTTTGGCCAGAGCCTCGTCAGTCCGTCAGCTTTGGAGCTATGTTGGGAACACGGCGTGCCGGTGAACTACTTCAGTGAGAACGGCTATTTCATCGGGCGTTGGGAAGGAGTAGCTAACACGAGCGTGATGTTGCGGCGCGCGCAATACCGGGCCGCCGATAACCCTCAAGCAGCTACGTCTATAGCGCGTCAATGCGTAGCTGGAAAGCTGCAGAATTCGCGCCAGAGTTTGCTGCGCTCCGCGCGCGAAAGCGATTCCCCGGAGGAAGAGAAAGAGTTGCGGTCCGCGGCGGCCGAGCTCGCGCGCGTGTTGCGGCGGCTGCAGGACTTCAATTTCGCGGCCGCTAATGATCTGTCACAACCGCCCGCATCAACGCCCCCAGCCGGGCAGCCCGGCTG
>JACCUI010000159.1 GCA_013811945.1 Pyrinomonadaceae bacterium
GCCAAGGATAGCGAAAACGTTTGATGTATAGAGGATAAATCGGTCTCTCGTGATAGCGAAGATGGCTGGAATCGAATCAACGGCGAAAACCAGATCGGTCACTTCAACGATGACAAGCACGAGAAGAAGGAGCGTGCCGTTGCGACGCCCGTTGACACGCGTAAAGAAGTTTTCGCCTTCGTAGTGACGTGTAATCGGAATAAAACGCGTGACGAGTTGCACCAGAAAATTCTGCTCCGGGTTAACCGCCGTCTCCTCCTGCCGGAACATCTTGATACCCGTGTAGACCAGGAATGCGCCGAAGATGTAGATGATCCAGCCAAATTTCTCGATCAAAGCCGCGCCGATCAGAATCATCGTCACGCGCATCACCAGAGCGCCCATCACTCCCCAGAACAGCACTCGATGCTGGAATTTCGCCGGGACTTTGAAATAAGAGAAGATCAACAGAAAGACGAAGAGATTATCCACCGAGAGCGAAAGCTCGATGAGATACCCGGTGAGGAATTCCAGACCCTTCTGGCTGCCCGAATGCGCGAAGACGATGCCCGCAAAGATCATCGCGAGCGTGACCCAGACAGTGCTCCAAACGGCCGCCTCTTTATAAGTAACGCTATGTGCCTTGCGATTAAAGAAGCCCAGGTCAATTAAGAGCATGACTAGGATAAAGACGCAGAAGCCTCCCCATGCCCACACCGAATGTTCTGCCATGTTCATTTGACTAATACGATAACACCCGCGCGCGTGCGCAATCAACCGCGCTTTTACCGATTGATGCATTGATAGCTTAACTGAAGGTGGCGCATAATTCTAAGTCGCTTTTTCTCAGCAATTTCGCCCTTTTGCTCGTTCAGCGTGTGACGGCGAACTGTAAATTCTGAGAGCGCGACGAAAACGTCCCGAAAACTGGCGGTTCTCGCATTCTGAATTATGCGCCACCTTCAGCTTAACTCATCCGTGAATGTTACAACTGCGGGCATGGTAACGACCAACATCCGCACACCCGATTGGAAAGAGATGCGCCGCTGGCGCGCGCTGGAACTCAAGCGCGACGGTTGGTCGCAGCAGGAAATCGCTGATGCTTTAGGCGTCACGAAGGTCGCCGTGAGCCAGTGGATGACGGCGGTACAAAAGCACGGAGTTACGAGCTTACAGGCGCGACCACACAAAGGGGCAACGCCTAAGTTGACTCCTGACCAACTGAAGCTGATTCCAGAGTTTTTGTCACACGGGGCGGAAGCGTATGGCTTTCGTGGCGAGGTCTGGACTTGTCGGCGCATTGGACAGGTGATTGCGCGCGAGTTTGCAGTCACGTACCACAAAGACCATGTCTCACGATTGCTGAAAGCCTTAGGCTGGACACCGCAGAAACCGATGGAGCGCGCCGCCCAACGAGATGAAGAAAAGATCATCGAGTGGCGCGACGAGACTTGGCCGGAGTTGAAAAAAAAGCGCGGCGTGCGCATCAAACGCCCGTCTTTATTGACGAATCGGGCTTCTATCTGTTGCCCGGAGTTGTCCGCACCTATGCGCCGTGTGGCGTGACCCCGGTGTTGCACCCCTTCGTCACGCGCGCTCACTTGTCGGTGATGAGCGGGATTACACCGCGCGGCCAACTCTTTACGCTGACTCGTCGCCGACCGTTGACGAGCGCCGAGAGTATCGCGTTCTTGGGTCACGTGCGGCGGATGGTTGGACGCAAGCTGTTGGTGATGTGGGATGGTTCGCCGATTCATCGCAGCAACGATGTCAAATCTTTTCTGGCGAATGGAGGAGCGCAGTTTGTGCAGTTGGAGAAGTTGCCTGCCTACGCGCCCGATCTGAACCCGGACGAAGGCGTGTGGCAGCATCTCAAACATGTGGAAATGAGAAATCTGTGTTGTGCTGACTTGCATCATCTATCGGTTGAACTCAGTCTCGCAGTCAAGCGACTGCGGAAGAAACCATCCTTGATCCAGTCGTTCTTTGCGGGCGCTGGATTGGAGATATGAAAAGTTAAGCTATCAATGCATCGCTCTGTAA
>JACCUI010000213.1 GCA_013811945.1 Pyrinomonadaceae bacterium
TCAACGAAACGTTATCGCCAGCGCACAGAGATGAAGGTTCAGGAGGCGGACGGGTCTGTGATTTTCACCACCAAGCTAAAGCTCACCGGTGGGTCCAAGAAAACGGCAGACGGTGCGGAGAAGCACGGAGCGTTGATCGGAGATTGAATGTTTTAATCATGGAAAGTGTGGAGCGAACGACGGGTAGGCGTTCGCTGCATCGGCTGGTTAGACGGTTGGTCGGCGCGTAGATAAATGCTCCTTCCGGGGATTGTAGTAGAGATCTGGTCTGCTGTGCCACTCATGCTCAATACCGCGCATCACTAGAGCACAGTCTAGCTCAACGCTGCCCTCAGGAAAGCGTATGCGATCCGAAAAGAAGCTCGTGTGCGCGTCCTCTATCTCCATCGGATCGATACTCCAATCCAAACTCCGCAGCTCCATGCCGTGATAATGCCCCTCTTCGCGTGTCGCAGAATAGCCAGTCGCGCCGAGCGAGAAGAATGAAGCCGCTTGCTCCACCGTGTCGAACAGGCTGGTGTCCGGTAGGGCGTGCCCTACCCTCCCCTTGAAATGTGCTTCTTTGCTGCCGTCCTTACGCCGGATCGTCAAGGCGATTTCGTCGCCAGCTTCGTCGGAGACGAAGCTGCCCTTGTCAAAGATGCCTGGAAATACTCGGCCACCTAAGACCTTATTAAGAGTGGAGTTGGTGTCCCTGCGCGGAATGAAGACACCTTCTCTCGTCCCATCGTCTTGCTCCCACTCTACCGCAATGCGATGCGCTGCGTTCTCCGACCGCAAGCCTAGCCAAGCTGGTATCTTCCGCGGGCGAAGCTCGCGGAAGCGGATCATGCAAACTCCTCCGATACCTTTTCCGCGGAATAGCTTCGGGCGAAAGCCCGGAGGTAGCACCTGCTGCAATGCGTCAGGCTCGATGTGGTAATTGAGAAGAATCCGGCGATCGATGATTCCGTGAATCGTGTCGAGTAACATGGGGCGACGTGTCTTACCGTCTAACGACCTCAAGCTCAGCGACTGCGGAGGGCGGCGCGGCACCTGCATGGTGGGTGGAAAGGCGGCGGCGGAAGCAGGTGTCGTGACGCACGGAGCTGTTCGCTGCAGCGCATGGTTAGGCGACGTTGGGTTCGCGTTTAGAACGTTTGTCTGTCGCAAGGAGTTCCTCAACGGATATTCGCACTGCATCGTCAAGAAAACGGTGGACAACCGTCGCCGCGAAGAGCCACGACGAGCCGGTAGATTCGTTGTGGGCTTGGAATTCGACGAGGTAGTGAATGAGGCTTGAGCGCAGGTGAGCGAACTCGCGAAGCAACTGGGAAACGTCGTAACGCTCTTTCCAGCGGATGTGTCCGTGCGTCGCTGCGGTCCATGCGGCCTGGTCCTTGAGATCTTTGCTGAAGGCGTCGCAAAGCGTCTTGCTGAGATTGTCTAATAATTGCGGAAGGTGGTCTCTCAGTTGGCTGGGATTCAGGGTATCGGAAGCCTTCAATTTCTCGTCGCACTCGACGGACGTAATGCAATCCGAAATGATCTGCTCGCGACGATCGGAAAGGAAGGCGGCAAGTAATTCGCCGATGCTCTGTTGGTTTGGAGTTGGTTCTGCTGGTGGTGTCATAGGTCTGTATATCGTTGCTGCAATTTGGAAGAGGCGTCTGAATCGCCTAACGAGACGGAGATAAGCTGCGGCGGGAGGCAGAGCGCGTGGGCCGCAGCGAAAGTATTTTGGTCATCTCAGAAGTTAATCGCAAAGCTTCCCGCCGTCAGCCTTCATCGATTGGTTAGGCGATCCGCGCCCGGTGGACGACATATACCAGTCTTTCTCCGATGAACAATCCGAGGGCAAGTGCGGCGTAGAACCACAGGATCATCAGACCACGGTGATCTGTGTGGGGAAGAGCAAAGAGCGCGCCGAGGAAATACAGGGCTGCCGAGACGACCGAGATTCGAAGCGGCTGGAGCGTATCACGCCACCAGCCGAAAGGATGCCGATCCAACGAAGGGCGACGGAACTCGTGAACGCCAATACCGCGGCTGTAAGCCATGGCACCGAGAGGAAAAAGACATGTAAGCACGAACGTGATCGAGACGAAAATCCAGTCCGAGTTGGTCTGGGCGGTCTCTTCTGGCGAGAGGCTCTGGTAGCCGCCCCACAGTGCAAGCGCCGCGCCGATGATGTAGATGGCGGCCCAAAGACGCTGCGTGTTCATCGCCTAACGAGACGGAGATAAGCTGCGGCGGGAGGGAGAGCGCGTCGCTCGCACTGAAAGCGTTTTAATCATTTCAAAAGGTAGTCGCAGAGCTTCCCGCCGTCAGCTTCATCGATTGGTTAGGCCTCA
>JACCUI010000183.1 GCA_013811945.1 Pyrinomonadaceae bacterium
ATCGGATTCGGCAGGGTTAATGGAAGGGCCTGCCAGGATGGAGACCGTTCGCGCGTACCATCGGTGTTGGTAATGTTCGTGAGGCCGCTGCCGTCCGGGTTCATCACGAAGAGGTCTCTAGGCTCTAGGCTGTCATCGACGCTGCCGAAAATTATTTTCGTGCCGTCAGGTGACCATGCGTGGGTGGAAGCCAGG
The DNA here is from genome assembly GCA_013811945.1 of Pyrinomonadaceae bacterium. Taxonomy (GTDB): domain Bacteria; phylum Acidobacteriota; class Blastocatellia; order Pyrinomonadales; family Pyrinomonadaceae; genus PSRF01. The sequence goes on from JACCUI010000183.1 coordinate 196, forward strand.
GTATCTGTAAGCTTCGTCGGGTTGGAGCCGTCGGCATTAACCCCCCAGAGGTGTGATGTGGTGTAACAGCCGAAGCCATTGGAATTGAAACACCTGGCGACAGTGATCTTTGAGCCGTCGGGCGACCAGGCCGGAGCAACGTCTTCAGAAGATGAAGGCGGTTGAGTAATCTGAGTCTGGTTGCTACCGTCAACGTTGATTAGATAGATACCAGTGCCTTAGGCACTGGCCGCAAATTTCAAACCGTCGGGAGACCACGCAGGTTGCTGCAAGCTGGAGTTGGAGGTGGAGGCTACGGCTCGCTGATCACTGCGGTCCGCGTTCATGACGAAAATTTCCCAACTGCTGGGCATAGTTATGCTATTTAAGTGCCAGAAAGCGATCTTCGTCCCATCAGGAGACCAGGTAGGGGATCGATCGTATTTGGACTGAGTGAGCCTTCGCTGATCGCTGCCGTCGGCGTTCATCACAAAAATTTCGCTGTAGCCGCCGTTGCCGGTCAAATGTAAGCTCGCGAATGCGATCTTTGTGCCGTCAGGCGACCAGGCGGGCTCGCCCTCGTGTTCCTGGCTGAAGGTCAACTGCTTTCGATCACTGCCGTCCGGGTTCATCGTGTAGATGTCAGACTGCGTGCCGTAGCCCGCACTGCTAACGAACGCAACACGTCCGTTAATCACGACCCTTGAAACGGGCTGGCCGGTCGGTTCCGCGACCTTTGCCCGATTTGCTGCTCGTACTGCCAGTTCCGGGTGAGGAATCGGCAGAATGTGCCAAACTCAGCAAGCCGACCAGCGTGAGTGTCAGTCCGAATAGCTGTCGAGCGGTATTTCTTGAGCTTTTCACACGAGCCGCCTATGATGAATGTCTACTCCGGGGGTTAACTATTGTTCCGCCAACACGAAGTTGGGAAACTCGGCAAACACCCACTTGTTCTTCAATGTCAGATAGATGATCAGAAACTTGCGCGCCGTGGCAATGATGGCTTTACCCGCGCCACGCCGCGCCTTGATCCTTTCGTAGAACTTCTTCAGGTACGAGCTGTAGCGCAGCGCGCTCAAGGTGCATTGCACCAGGGTCGTGCGCCCCAGCTTTGACCCGCCCTTCGTGATCCGCCCCCGGTGTTCCGTCTCATTGGACTGTCCCACTACGGGCACGATCCCGAAGTAACTCGCTAACTTCGCCTCATCGGCAAAGTCTGCCACACGATCCTCTTGCTCGTCTCAAACGCGGTGGCGTCGCCAGGTATCCTGACAAATCAGGAGAACTCGCCAAAGACTGCCTGGCAACTTGTTAAAGAGGCCACCGCGTCTTACGACAAAAGGGAATATGCGCTCGCTGCGAAGCTATTTCAGGAAGCGGTCGCCAAAGGCGCTACGGATCGCGTCACCCTCTACAACACTATGGCTCCAACTTAAACCGCGTTCCGACAGAGTTGGAACAGCCGGGCGTTCCGGGAATTCCGTCAACGCTGTAAACGATCGAATGGCCGTCCGTCGTAAACTCGTCGCCGCTCTCGCTCAGTACCAAGGTCCCGAAGCCTTCCTGGTTTCCGGCAAATAATCCGGTCGTGAGATTACGGCGGATGTGAACGAATTTGAAGGAGTAATCGCTCCAACCGCGGTCGCGCCTCCACAGACCGTGAGCTGCCGTACGCTCAACCACAAGGCTGTTGTTTCGCAGCGAGACGAGCATTGTTCCGTCTCTATGAAATGTAAATAGAGATTCGAACGCCGCTGTAGGTATAGGATCGCCTGTAGTGCAATTGCGCGGTGTGATCTTCACCAACCACACGCCCTCGACATGTCTTCGAATTTTCCTCGCCAGAGTACGGTCGAGACTGCGTTCCGGCGCTTCGTCTTTTGCTGTAACTGATTGTGCTGTAACTGGAACTACCGAGATCATCAATATGACGACTGTCATGATGATCCCGCACCTCATATTTCTAAGCGTTGTCCTTTTCATTGTTTTATCTCCTCGATGGTTTGTTCAGTTGTCAGGAGCGGAACTCCGAAGAAAAAGAAAAAGTTCTTTTCTTTGGGGCGATGCCGCATAGGGTTGTAGTCATATTATTCGCGTCTGTATTCCCATAACTTGAGTGCTCGCCTCAAAGGCAGAAAGATATTTGAATATCAATTATGGGCCAAAGCGTTGGCGATACTCAGTCGAAGTAATGAAGGCCTCGACCATTTCAGCCTGAACAAAGTTGCCATTGAATTGGTCGAGCTTCGTAAGCCAGAAATTGTAGCCACCAAAGTTGTTGTCGGGAAAATCGTTCGGGTTCCGTCTCAAGTAGCCGAAGTACTGC
>JACCUI010000216.1 GCA_013811945.1 Pyrinomonadaceae bacterium
CCAATGCGTCGAAGCAGTAAATATTCAGCCGCCAGCATCAGGCGACGGCGCACTGCCCACAATCAACCGGAATGCCTGCCCACGTTGCTGCCGGAATCACTGCCCACGTTCACCGGAATACGCAGCTCTTGCGAACACTCCTGCCAAGATTTTCTCTCTTGCTTTTGACGCCGAACTAATCGATAGCAATCCCTGCCGGCGGTGCGGAGTGTCGCACGGAAGGTCGAGGCGGTCGCCAAGACTGCGATGCCTCTCTCAATATTTCCCGCCGGTTAATTCGGGCGTTTGTCGAGATTCATTTCGTCCTTGATGACTCGTTCTTACCAAAGACGTATCAAGATTGCCGTCTCGAACCCGGGGAATCCTCGGTGTGCTGGCTCGCTGGTGGTGGCTCCGTGTTGGTAGTTGGCCAGGTAGGTTCTCACCCATCGAAGAAGTAACGTCGTCGCAGCGATTCAAGTGGCGGGGGCGGCTACATGAGCAGATGAAAATGCCTGACTACTGTCTTCTGTTTGCCATTTTAGCGTGTGGAGTCGCTAAGCAAACATTCCAAAATTAGAGAGAGCTTTCATTGCTAACGCATCTCTTGAGTAATTATTTCCCTCCAATCATAAACTTGAAAAGGTATGTCCCGTACGCCTAATCTTAAATCACGTAAATCACTTGTAGCGATTCGTAATGGCGTTTCTAAACGGCACTGGTGAAATATTCTGGTTGCGAGAGTAAGAATCATTGCGTCAACACAGTCAATTCGTAATCCTTCCATAGTTTCACGTTCCTCGGTGATTTCTCCATCGTGTCCAATTATTAACAACTCCTTACCAGGCGTGTTAAGCCAGGCTAAAAAATTAAGGCCTGCAAGCCAATTACCTTTGCTCCCAACAATCTGTCCCCACGTCTCAACAATGACTGAGATCGGTATAAGCCACTGATCAGTTGATTCCTCAAGGAAATAATTCGCCCAGTCATAATCTGGAGAGCCGGGCACAAAAGCTTCTACGAAAAGATTTGAATCAGTAATAACCGCCGCACGAGAGATTTCAAAAGTCCTTGATCCTATTTCGAAACTTGGCACCATTCCTCCTAAGGAAGTCCTGTTGCTTCGCGTAATATTGTTTCGATTGTTCTTTCCGCCGCTATTCTCTCATCTTCATTACTATGCACTTCTGCATCGATAATACGCCGCACTTCTGATGAAAGCCGATGTGTGAATTCATCGTCGGTCATCAATCTCGTCAACACAGGTATTTGTTGTAAATGTTGGGGCTCAAATTTTTGGAAGCCGCCTTTAAACTCAGGAGTGATTTGACGGAGATATTGATTCACAATTGAGCTGTTCAAATAGGCCAACAACGGAAACAAGAGTTCAGAGTCCGCGGGAACTACAGCCGTACCACCCACTAAAAAAGTATTGCCAGTTGGGTCAATTGCAAACGAGGTCTCGGTTGCTAGATCCCGAATAACAAGCTTTGGACTTGTCAGCCACCTCTCATCGCGTTTTCGCACTAACTCATACCAACTCAAACGACTAGCGGAAATACTCCCACGAGCGGCAAGCACATCTTTGTATTTTGAAAGGTACTCAAAAGCTCTAGGATAATCTTCTTTGATTACGGATTCCTGAATAGCGGTGTTATTACGGTAGGGGTAAATTATGAGCCGATTCGCGTTAACAACGTCGTATTTCTGTATGTCCGAACCGAAAACAACAGGATGCAAGAGTTCAGTCTCGATAAAGCCCATAATCACCAATACCGTTGACGACCTTGGCTATCGTTTCATTCCCACCGGAATCTAGTCGAACGATAAAGATGTCGTTAGCCCCAGTCCTGATGCCCTGAAATGTCTCTGCTACAGAGCTAAGCGAATCACTTTCATCCTCTAAAATTGTTCGCGCTCGACGTACCGAAGGAGATACAAGAAGCCAAGGCGCGCTACCTCGTGGATGTTGAATATTGTAAGCCTCCAAATCTTCGCTCCGTATCTCATCTTCGTTCATGCTCGCATCAATCAACAAGGAAGCCAGAAATTCAGATGAAATCGTCTTGACATTAATAACCCGCATATATTCAGCAAGACGTTCCTCATTAGGTTCAAGCTTTTGAGCAACAATCGAGCCAATGTAAGCACTCGTTTTTTCAAACACTTCGTTTGAACCAAAGTCAACTACCAGAATCAAGTTTGTATCTGTCGTTACAATCTCCCGTATCGTGCTCGCGTCTCGATTTCTAAAGAGCCGATTGGGAACAACCATTCCTAAAGTTCCCGAAGGTGCAAGACGGCTGGCTGCTAATTCAACGAAGAGATAAGAGTAATCGTACCGTCCTTGTGCTGTTCTAAATTTTTTGGACAGTTCATCCCGACTCGGAGTGCGTCCGGTTGCAAGAAATGGCGGATTGCCGAGAACAACATCGAAATCCTCTGGAATGTTTCTCCAAACATCATTTCCTAATGAATCCCCTTGGATAATGATTTGTTGGAGACTCGGTAAAGGAAGCGGATCAGGTTCCTCCGCGAAACGAAGCCACAAACGAAGCTGGGTCATTATGACTGCCCGCTCATCAATGTCGACGCCGATGATGTGCCTTCCTTGAACTAATTCACGCGCCCAATTCCGACTAGGATCCTTTTCGCGAAGACGTCGAATTAAGGAACTCGCTGCTGCTACTAAAAATGACCCAGACCCACAGGCAAAATCCGCGATTCGCGGAAGATGGTCAATTTCTGACTCATCTTCCAATTTATCGAGACAGCTTTCCGCTAAGAACTGAACTATATAAGGAGGCGTATAATAAACACCACCAGATTTACGAACGCTAGTGGGCTCAATTTCGCGCTTCAGCGCCTCAAACAAACTGCTTTGTGGAGGCGGTAGTAAAGGACTAAATATAGTTGAAAGGTATTTCTCGTAAGCTAGACCTAAAACATCAGCATCAATCCAGGCAAAGTTATAATGCGAATTAGTGGGTAAATTATGAGGCGTGTATAAATCATTGATAATTCCACCGAGTACAATTTGTGGAATGAGTTCGAGCGTATCAACCTCAAATAATTCACCGCCGATTATGCGTTGGGCTTCACGAAATAGCCGATGCAGTGCGGCATTATTAACTTCACCGCTGACCGCGCAAACAGAACGCAAAGTTGGCAGGTCCGGCGAGAGTCTTCGATCTTCAACAGCTCTTAAAATGAAAAGTTGAGCAAAAAGAGTTTGCAAGGCTTCGTCAACATTTCTTATCTCGCTTGATGAATAACGCAATGTTTCTGCGCGCCAATAATCCAGGCGTTCAACTAAGGCATCATCAACAGGGCGTAAAATGCGGTCCGGTTTATGAACATTGGTCGCAATTTTACCAATTCGCCCTGATTCGACACCGCGAGGGGTGAGCGCTTCTAGGACATCAACGTTTTGATCTATCTGATTCCATTGAATAGCAGGCAAATGAAACCAGTTATTTTGACGAATCCAATGTGAGTTAAAAATTAAGATTTGTTCTGTCGAAGCAATTACACCCCAACGTATTGATGCATGGTAGGCGTAAAGAGCAACTTCATTTAATAGAGCGCCGTTGCTGCCATCTGTGCTGGTTGAAAAGATTGCTGCGGGCTGAGGCCCAATAAAGCCTCTCGTTACCGACATCGATTCAAAATCAGCTTGAGCAGGCAAAAGTTTAGCCGAGCCAGTAGTCCACTCTAATGCCTCAGCGACATTGGCACTTAAAGCGCGAATGTCTTGACCGCTGGCTGTTGCGCTAGTTAAGTCAGACGCTACTCGTTTAAGGTTTTGAATCAAAGCAAGCATAGGGTCGCTCAGCTAATCGTTGCCGGAAGTCGGTTCTACCCCTGAATCTAATTGTGAGTAGATTGTAGGTCAGCAATCAGTTCGTGGATGCACACTCGGCGCACCACACTATTGAAACCTTCATCCCGCGCGCAATAGAGCCGTTTATAGCTCATCGTCCAATGAGCGCCGAACAATCTGCCAACGCCTGCTCACGTAGCTGGGCACCTTCGCAATGACATGGTAATTCTCAACAAAGAGTATTGAGCTTACAAACCTTAACTGATCTTGGGTTTTTTAACGACTTGCACCACTTTCCCATTGATCATGAAATTGTCATCCTCGTGGATATAAATTGGTGGAAACCGGTGTGTTGAGTATGACATCAATGCGATCTGTTTGTTTGCTGTGTCGTGATGATACCTTTTGATATTTGCCATGCCGTCGATAATGGACAAGACAACGTCACCCTCTTTAGGAGTTCGAGCGTCGGTATCAATTATCACGTAATCACCATTCTCAATTCTCTTGCCATCAACTTCAGCGCGGTTCATCGATGGGCCATCCACCTTTAGCGCGAACAGCTTGCGTCTTGCCGCACTGCCGAGAAATGTACTGGAAATTCTAAGATAGCCTTCGATATGAGCCTCCGCTAGACGATTCGCGGGTCCAGCATTTGCCGCTCCGAGAATTGGGATAGAAAGAAGTCGAGCGCCTTTAAGCAAGCTCGTGACCCAGCCTTGTTGAGTCTTCTCAATCAACGCATTATGTCGATCAATACGGATGAGGCCTCGCTTTTCTAGCGGTATTGTGCTGATGCGAAAGTAAAGGTCGGCGCGGAACTTGCTGTCGCGGGCGAGTGCCGAAAGGTCCCGGTGAGTGGCGGCGATAAGGCGGATGTCGACAGTACGGTCACGCACGTCGCCGAGCCTGCGAAAATGTTTGTCCTCAATCACCTTGAGCAGCTTCGGCTGGATTTGCACGTCCATGTCGCCGATCTCATCAAGAAAAACTGTGCCGCGGTGCGCCATCTCGAGGAGTCCCTGCTTGCTGGTCACGGCTCCCGTGAACGCGCCCTTTTCGTGCCCGAACAATTCCGTCTCTAAAAATTCGCGAGAGAGTACGGCGCAGTTGAGATCAATGAAAGCTTCTTCGGCGCGCGGGCCGTTGGCGTAGAGCCAAAACGAGAGCACGCCCTTACCCGTGCCGGTCTCGCCTTGAATGAGGACCGGGCTGTCAGAGGCTGCGACTCTAATCGCTTGTTCCTTGAGCTGCTGAATGAGCGCGCTCGTGCCGAGGAAAGGATCGACGACGCGACGGCTGGCGCGCGATTTTCCGGCGAGCCGTTTTTGGCGGTTGCGCTGATTCTCGAGAACTTGTTTAAGGATGACGAGCAGTCCGGGAAGATCAATCGGCTTTACCAGAAACTGTGCGGCTCCCTCTTTAATCATCTGCACGGCCAGTTCAATCGAACCTTGTCCCGTGAGGATTATCAGCGGCACCGTCGAGTCAATCGCCCGCAGGCGCGGCAGCAGTTCGAGGGCGCTACCGTCCGTCAAGTAGTAGTCAATGATCGCCGCGTCTGGACGTGCCGTTTGAAACGCTTCCTCCGTCCCGCGACAAGAATTGGTTTCTGTAACTTCGTAGCCTTTGGCTATCAGAAAGCTGCGCATAGCTAAACGGATGCCAGCTTCATCTTCGACCAGGAGAATTTTGTTTCTCGCCATCTGAAAACTTCCCCACTTCAGACGCAGACAATCGCCTGCTGTGCGACCGGCAGGCGCACGGTCAAGATCGCGCCACCTTCGGGTCGATTGCCGGCTCGAATCTCTCCCTTATGTTCTTCGACGATGCGACGCGCGATGGCCAGTCCGAGGCCCGTTCCGCCGCGACGTTTAGTGAAGAAGGGTTCAAATACCTTAGGCAGAACCTCGGGCGCGAAGCCGGCGCCGCAATCTTTCACGATGCACTCAAGCCAGCCGCAATCATTCTCCGAAATTTCTCGCGCTTCGATTATCACCGGCGCGCCGTAGGGCGAATGCTGGATGGCATTTTCGATGAGGTTCTGAAAGACTTGCCTCAACCGCCCGTAATCTATTTGGACCGGCGAGATTCCCGGTTCAACAGCCAGCCGGACTCGTGATTGCTCGTCCATCGGCGCGCACGACGAAGCCGCACTCCTTAGTAATCCCTCGATGGTTTGTTCGGAAAGATTGAGGTCGAGCGGCTTGCCGTATTCGAGCAGTTCCCGCGTGAGCTGACTCAAACGGTCAATTTCGTGGCGGAGCGTCGTGAAGAGCGGCAATGTTTCTTCCTGAATCTCGAAGACGGCTTCAAAGGCATCGAGCGTCGCCGAGATACTGAATAAGGGGTTACGAACTTCGTGGGCGACGCCGGCCACCATCGTGCCGATGACCGAAAGCGTCTCGGCGCGACGTAATTGTTCCTGCAGGGTTACCATCCCGGTCACGTCAAGTGCGGCGAGAACGGTCCAGATGCCGCTACCCGACCCTTCACTGAACTGGCTGACGGCAATGTCCCAAACGCGGCCCGAAGATACATCCTTGATTTGGTGCGAAGCGCCGACCTCCTTCGCGGAGCCGTATGCATTCTGCAGCCTTTCCCCAAAAGGTGGCGTTCCCGATCTCGTTAAGAGATCGCCCAACAACATCCTGGAAAGTTCTCCCGGTCATTTCACGGGCGGCGTTATTGAGGCGCTTAACATGATTATGTTCATCCAGAATCAGAATCGGGTATTCCATGGCGTCGAACGTCAGCCGCCACTCCATCGCTGCGGTATAAGCCGCAGTCCGCATTTGTTTTTCCCGCTCCTCGGCCTGCTGACGCATAATAGCCGCGCTGAAAATCTCGCTGGCAGCTCTGAGGGCATCGGTTTCTGATCTCGTCCACTCACGCTCGAACAAGCAAGTATCAAAGCCGAAATATCCCCACCATTTATCGTTGATGAAGATGGGCATAAGCAGGACGGAGCAGACGTCCTGTGCCTCTAAGTATTCACGTACCCCGTCTGCAAATGCTCTCGCGTGGCCTTGAACACACTCGCCTTCCGAGAGTTTGTGTTTCAGCGTTACCGCCATGGCCGAACGGTATGATAATCCCATTAGCGTGTTGCTCCTCTGGGGATTGACGCCCGGCGCCGTCCATTCGTAACTTTGCTTGGTGACGAAGGACTCTTCAGGGTCGACTTCGTACCGGAAGACATAGGAGTGGCTGGCATTCATTGCCCGCCCGAACTGCCCTAAGACTTTCTCGATCCTTCGCTCCCAATCAGCTGCCTGCAGGAATTGCTCCGCGGCGTAAGTGATAGCTTTGAGGATCACGTCTCGGCGGCGCAATCCCTCTTCAGCCTGCTCGCGCTCACCGATTTCCGACTCCATCTCCTCCTTAGAGACGGTGGTGTGCTCCAACCGGGCTGTCATCAAGTTAAAACTTCCGATCAAACTCGCAAATTCATCATCGCCCCTTCGTGAGTTAGCCGGTGGTCTAATCTCCCCTCGCCGACCACTCGCATCCCTTCCATAAGATTCTTAATCGGGCGCGTGATAGCGCGCGTGATGAGGTACGCAATGGCCAACGCGAGGAGGGTGCTGAAGATTATAACTGCGAGGGTATCGCGCTCTTAACGCCGCAATTTACCGATGCGTTTTTCCAGCCGGCCTCTCAGCTCCTGCGCGGCGCCATCATAGACTTTGAATTGCGAGTCAATGGCCTTCGTGCCGGCACTAGAATATTCATCCGCAGAGATGTCGATGTTTCCGGTGCTGAGAAGTCGCCTTTTGACCAGGTTCATGAACACCAGTTCATCGGCGTTGGATTGGTCGAGCAGCGGCAGCAGCTTGCCCTCCAACTCCGGGTTAAGGTCGAGCGCATTTTGAATGTCGCGATCAACGTCGCGCCGGGCCGCAGCTAGACGCCCCTCATACCCAGCGAGTTCGACTCTCTGCGCTTCACTCAAACACGTCGTCGTGGCATAACACGCGCCGCGCCCGCGCAATATGGATATGTCTTCGATGACCTGCGGAACATCTTTGACAATGGGGCCGACCAGGTAATTGGTATCCAGCTCATTATCAATCTGTAGATTCGAGACGTCGCCCACGCGGATCATCAGGGTCAAAACTTCCTCGATGAGCTCCGTGTGCTGCGTGAAACTCTCGTCCACCTGCACCTGAAAGACACGAGTCTTTAGCCTCTGCCAGTCCTGCTTGACCTTGTTAAGTGGTTCGGCGGTGCCGAGGATTCCGGCCTTCGCCTGTACCGCTTCGAGTTCCGAAATTGCTATGTCACTCTCCGCCGTGATTGATGCCAGGTGCTCCCTTGCTGAAGCGTCACCATTCAACAGCGCATTGGCCGTGTGGCGGTGGTTCTGGAGGGTTTTCATTAAGGGTCTGACACTCATCAGGTATTCGATACCGACGAGTTTCTTTCTCGCGAAGTCAGTGTCTTCGATACCTCTTCGGACCAAGGAGAAAGCGGCAGTCACCATCGGAATCACCATTAGAATAGTGATCAAGCCGATCTTTTGCGCGACATTCAAATCTTTAAAAAATTGTAACATAATGCAAGAAGGGGCTTAGAAGAGCAGGGGGGGCGCGACAAATGGAGATTTCTAAGGCTTGTGAGGAAACATCGGCAACCACGCGGTTTCTCTAATTTGATGAGGGGAAGTTGCCGTGAGGAGCGCGTCGAAGCCTTCAAGGCGAGAGATGTCACTCAATCAAAATTTAACCTTCAACGCCTCGATATATTATCACGGGTGATGAGGACGAGCAAGCACGCTTACGGAGAACGGATTTTAAGTCCGTGCACTGCCCAATGTCGTGAGATGGAAGTTTCGATGCTGTAACGGACTTCCAGCGACGAAGCGCCGGCCCGGTCCAAAACTTCAAGCTAAGTAGTTGCGTGCACGCTCCACTAACCGAATTTGCAGCCTTCTCGTGCAATAATACGATTTCTTGGAATCTTTCGCACCGAGCCTGTTGATGGTCCAATCTGATGTTGCGCTCCCTAGCTGCTCAAGATTCAGGATGAATAACTTGGTAATACGGCCAGATCAGAGGGTTACCGAACTGCTGCTGAAATGGGGCGGGGGCGACAAAGCAGCCCTTGATGAGTTAATTCCGCTCGTGTATGACGAGCTCCGAAAACTGGCCGCCAGTTATCTCCGCCGCAAGCCCGGAGCCCAAACGCTTCAGGCCACCGCTTTGGTTCACGAGGCCTATGTCCGCCTGGCTGACCAGTCGAGTATCTCAATGGAAAATCGCGCGCAATTTTTTGGCCTGGCAGCCAAGGTGATGCGCGACATTCTGGTTGATCACGCGCGCAAGCGCCTGGCGGCGAAGCGCGGCGGCGACCAATTGCGTTTATCTCTGACTGAGGCTGAGCGCTTCGGCCACAAACCTGAAGTAGAGCTGGTAGCGCTCGACGATGCTTTGAAGGTGTTGGCCTCGACTAATCCACAACACAGCCGAGTTGTCGAGCTGCGCTTTTTTGGTGGCCTGACGAACGAGGAAACTGCGCAGGTAATGACCCTGTCACACGCCACCACGGAACGTTATTGGAGTTTTGCCCGCGCGTGGCTGCGACGCGAACTTGCCGCTTAGGAACATGGAAACCCCGGAAAGCATGCAGCAACTGGAAAAACTCTTTCACGAAGCCGCAGGCCTCGGGCCGCGGGAGCGTTCCGATTTTATGGCACGGGTTCGGGATTCAAATCCGGAACTGGTAGTCGAGCTAGAGTCTCTCATTGCCGCCCACGAACGGCCCGACGGGTTTATCGACTCGCCTGTCTATGAGACCGCGGCTGAATCAATCGCGAAAGCGCAGCCGGCGCTCGTGGCGGGCCAAGTCGTGGGACACTATCAAATCATCGCTCCCCTCGGTAAAGGCGGAATGGGTGAGGTCTATCTTGCCAGTGATACGAAACTCGATCGCAAAGTTGCGCTGAAGTTGCTGCCCGTGGAGTTTACCAATCACAAAGACCTCCTGCGCCGCTTTATCCAGGAAGCTAAGGCCGCGTCATCCCTCAATCACCCGAACATCATAACGATCCATGAAATCGGCGAGATAGATAGCGTTCACTTCATCGCCACCGAGTTCATCGACGGTCAAACGCTCAAGCAACGCATGAAGCGCGCGCGATTGAAATTCGCGGACGTTCTGGACGTGTCAATTCAAGTGGCAAGCGCGTTGGAGGCTGCGCACGCGGCCGGGTTAGTTCATCGCGACATCAAGCCTGAAAACATCATGCAGCGGCCGGACGGGTACGTGAAAGTTCTCGATTTTGGATTGGCGAAGCTAACCGAGAAGTCCAGCCAATCGAAAGTGTTAGATTCAGAAGTGGGCACGATGTTAAGGGGGCATACCAAGCCCGGAACTGTGTTGGGAACGGTTGACTATATGTCGCCCGAGCAGGCGCGCGGTCAGGTCCTGGACCAAAGGACTGACGTATTTAGCCTCGGTATTGTGCTGTATGAAATGGCGGCAGGTCGCATGCCCTTCGCAGCCGCTACGAGCGTCGACGCGCTCGTGTCAATTTTGGAGAAGGAGCCTCCGCCGCTCTACGAGTATGCGCCCGAAATTCCTGCCGAATTTCAAAGAATAATCAGCAAGGCGCTGCGCAAAGATCGAGAGGAACGCTATCAAACGATCAAAGACCTATTAATCGACCTCAAGACCTTGAAGGAAGAGCTGTCATTCACACAGAAGCTCGAACGTTCAAAGCCTCCACGCTCAAGCGCAGGACTCTCGACCAGACGCGCTGCGACCGAAG
>JACCUI010000249.1 GCA_013811945.1 Pyrinomonadaceae bacterium
CCGGCATGGGGGAGAAGGTATCGAAAAGGGGCTACTTTGTCACGGTTTAGTGTGAGAGAATAGCAACGTCAGGGAGGGAAAAACGACTATGAAAAAAGCAATAGCAGGCAAGCCGCCGTCAGAAGAATACCAACGCTTTGAAAAACTCGCTAAGGCTCTCATAGCCGTTCCTAAAAGCGAGATAGATAAGAGACAGGCAGAGTACGAACGGATGAGGAAAGCTCGAAAGAAGAAGAGGGCGGCCTAATTCTTATCAGTACTTGGATATAGCCATTTGGCGGCAATTAAAAACAGACCAAACACGCTTGCGGTTGTAGTTGTAATGTAGGTCATCATTACCGCGTCTGACAACGTGAATCCCCACAAGTGAAATCCCAAGATCGCCGTTATAGCCATTACAGAAACAATCCATAGGATTATTACAGCAAATAGAGCGACAAGCATGCCAAGTCTGAATAGGTTGATTCGCTTGGTTTGCTTTACATCCTCACGTAGCTGAGCAACCTGAGCCTTAATGGACTCTTTTGATAAATCCTCTTCGCCTAAAAGTGCAAGAGGGTCAGGCTCTTTCACCTGATCCTCTTTCTGTGCGACCTCAGTTATGCCCTCAAAGATTCGCGCTAATTCTTCATTGAGAGATTGTCGGGTTTTAGGCAGGTTGGATTCCGGCTCGCTCATTTAGAAGGTTAGCGTAATACTCCCTAATCAAATCGTTGCTGATTATTTCGCTGTGAAACTCCGCGTGAGGGTTATATACCCGTCTCCAGGGACTGTCTGCTTGATGTGTCATAGTCGAGAGCTGGGGGCCGGTGAAGCGTTTATAAGAATTGAATACGGTAGCGACGAGAACCTTATCCGATTCGGTCAAAACTTCCTGTGATGCGACTCTAATGGGTTTTTGAACGAAGCCTGCGCCGTACTCCCGCAAGGCATTGTACAGTTCCGGTATTACCGGGCCGTAACGCCAAGCTTCAACGTGTTGCTTAATAAGTGGCCGATGTAAAATTGCCAGACCATAGCCGTGAGCTATATACACAAGCTTTTGAATTTGCATATTGGTGAGCGGCTGACCAGACTTGCTTGCCAATCTGATAAACTCATTAGCAATAGTTCGGACATCATACATGGGGTTTTTCTCGGGTTGAGAGCTGGTTCGGTTAGCAGGAGCAACCATCACATCAACCTTACCTTAGATGCAGTCAAAACTTCAATGCTCATGTCCCGACCTGTCACCTAACCAAACTACACGGTCAGTCAAGTATATTATTACCCTACTTTGGATGGTCGCTCCAGCGCGCCAGAGACTATATGAAACAGCATACGTTTCAGTCTGAAACCGAAATCAATTCGGAGTCGTTGCGCTATTCGGTGGATCTGCCCGGCCAGGCGCTGGCTTATAAGATCGGCGTGGACAAGATCGAAGAATTGCGGCTTAAGGCTAAAGAAAGATCGGGAAACAAGTTCGATATTCGAGCCTTCCACCACGCCGTTCTGGGAAGCGGCGCGATGCCGCTCTCAATCCTGGAAAAACATATTGAATGGTTTGTCGCCTCTGAGCAGGGCAACAGATACTGACTTTCGGGGTCACCGAACTGTCGAGCGTTAATCAGGCCAGCTTATGACCAATGACAAATCGCTGCGACTGATTGTTGATGGAAGCCTCGTCGAATTTTTCGCGGGCGACAACGCGCTCGTCGCCTTGCTGCGGGCCGGGCTTCATCCCAGCCAAGGGGGCTGCCTGTGTCTCGCCGGTGATTGCCCGCACTGCCTTGCCACCGTAGACGGCGTCTCCTACGTGCGCACGTGCCAGGTAGCAGCACGCCCCGGTATGGTCATCAAACGCCACCCGTCCGACGCGCCCCCTCCGCTGCCCGTGGGTGACTGTCCCGGCACCGACATTATCGCTCGTCATATTTACTGTGATGTGGTGGTGATCGGAATGGGGGAATCTGGGCGGGCTGCGGCAGCCGAGGCGCAACGTGATGGCAAGGACGTGATCACACTCGACGCAGCTGCTGGTCAGGAAGTGATCGGCATCTACCCGGGGCCGCTTGTGGTGGCGAGAACCAGAGACGGGATGGCAGATGTCCATCCACACGGAGAGATTGTGGTTGCCACCGGAGCCGCCGAAATTCATCCTGTTGCACCAGGCAACCACCTTGCCGGAATTGTGACGGCGCGTGCCGCGACTCGTCTGGCCGTTGCTGGTATTGATTTAGGACGGGTGGTCGCCATAGGGACACCGCCCGAGGGGATCGCCGTTGAACAGGCAGCCGGGGAACTCGTCCGCTTCGACGGCGTTGACCGGGTAGAAGCCGTAGTGATGCGCAATGAGAATGGTAGCGAACGAAAGATCGAGTGCGACACGGTCTCGATCGGACTAGGGCTGTGTCCGCGCGACGCACTCCTGCGGATGGGCAATGGCCTGGCCGTGCGCGCGGTGGGCGCCGCCGCGCGCACGTCTGACATTCCGGCGTGTCCGAGAGCCGGAACGGTGTGTCACTGTGCGGGCGTGACCGTGGATGATCTGGAATCGGTTCGAGCGCGCGGTTTTCATGAATTGGAGCTGGTGAAACGCGCGACGCTTGCTGGCACCGGTACCTGCCAGGGAAGCGTGTGTTTGCCTTACATCCGCAGCTTCCTGGCTGATCGCGGGGAATCGCTTCAACCGCCTTTCACCGCGCGTCCGGTCACCCGGCAGCTGACGGTCGGAGAGGCGGCAGCCAGTTCCTATCACCAGGCGACACCACGCACCGCGCTCGACGGCGAGCATCGGCGGTTGGGCGCTCAGATGGAGCGCGCCGGTGGTTGGTGGCGACCATGGAGTTACGGGGACACAGTCGGGGAGTACTGGGCAGTGCGCAAGGGAGTCTCAATCGGCGACGTAAGCACTCTGGGCAAGATGCTTGTATCCGGGCCAGGCGCCCTGGAGCTGTTGGAACGCCTGTACCCGACGAAGGTCGCGACCCTCAAGCCGGGACGGTCACGCTACGTGCTGCTGCTTAATGAACGCGGCTACGTGCTTGACGACGGGCTGATCTGCCGCGACGACAAAACCCGTTTCACCTTGACCTTCACCAGCGGTGGTTCCTCCTTCGCCGAGTTGTGGGTGCGCGACTGGGCGGAGTCATGGCGTCTGGACGTGCGCCTGCTCAATCAAACTATGTCGCTCGGTGCCATAAATGTGACCGGGCCACTCGCCCATGAATTGCTGGCGCGCGCTGGAGTGGGAGACCCACCTCAATACCTGCACCACAGGACCGCCACAGTCACCGGCATCCTGTGCCGTGTCTTCCGCCTCAGCTTTACCGGGGAGGTCTCTTACGAGTTGCATCACTCCGTCGCGGATTCAGTGACACTCTGGCGACGCCTACTCAGACTGGGAGCAGACCTCGGCATTAAGCCGCATGGGGTTGAGGCGCTGCTCATGCTGCGACTTGAGAAGGGACACATCGTAGTCGGTCAGGACACCGACTTTGACTCCACGCCGCGACGTATCAATCACGAGTGGGCGGTGAAACTGGACAAACCGGACTTTGTCGGCAGACAGGCAATCCTGCGCACCGACAAAGTGCCGCTCGACCGCCAACTGGCCGGCCTTGAAATGGAGGGGCCGGCGCCCGCTGAAGGCGCGCTGATTTGGAAGGGATCTGATTACGTGGGGTTTGTCACGTCGAGTGTGTTCTCGCCGGTGCTGGGGAAAGCCGTGATGTTGGGCTGGCTGAAGCTGTTGGAAGGTGAACTACCCGCTGAGTTGACCATTGTCGGGCGACCCGCCCGCCGCGTGCCCACACCTTTCTATGATTCGGAGGGAAGCCGTGCCCGAGCTTAAACTTTTCCATGGAACACGGATCGTGGCTACCCCGGCGGCCCTTGACACTGCAGTCTGGCCACAGGATGCGCTGGCGCTGCGCCTCGCGCCTGACGAGGTGTTCGTCACACCAGCCATCACCGCCGACATTGTGGATGATCAACATGCCATCGTGGCGCCTGACGCCGGTTTCGCGGGCGCCTGGATCGTTCCTGACGAGGCGCTGGAGTTTTTGCAGCGCTCGTGCGAGTGGGAACTGCCTCTCGAAAGACCCGCTTTCGCGCAGGGCGCGGTGGCTGGCCTGCCGGTGAAGTTATGGCTTGAGGACGACCGTGTGCTCTTTCTTGTACCGGCGCCTTATGCGACTGACCTGGAGGAGCGCATGGCATGAACGAGTTCATCGAAAGAAATGTCCGGCTGAGTTGGCATGCAGCCAAGCGCAGCTACGAAGTGGTAATCGTGGGAGGCGGCGGTCACGGGCTGGCGACCGCATACTACCTCGCCACGCGGCACGGGATCACGGACGTCGCAGTGCTTGAACGCAAGTATATCGGCGCGGGAAACACGGGCCGCAATACGACCGTTATCCGCGCCAACTACGGCATCCCGGAGGCGGTCCGGTTCTACCAGCGCAGCCTTGACCTGTATGCGAGCCTCGAGGAAGAGACGGGCCGCGGGATTACGCACAGACAAAAGGGCTTGCTCTGGCTGGCCCATAGCGAGACCGGAATCCGGGCGGAGCGCGCCCGGGCGGAGTTGAACACCGCGTTCGGCGCAGGTACAGAGTATGTCGGTCCCGACGAGATCAAGAAGATCTGCCCGCAACTCGACATGGCAGGCGGTGGTGTCTGGCCGATCCTTGGCGCCTCCTATCACCCCGGAGGGGCGACTGCCCGCCACGATCGTGTGGTGTGGACTTACGCGGAAGGGGCGATGCAACGTGGGGTCCATATTCACCAGCGCACGGCGGTGACCGGGCTAATCATGGATGGTGATCGGGTGACGGGGGTTGAGACCGCCGCCGGCCCCATCTCGGCCGGTGCGGTGGTCTCCGCGGTTGGCGGCCACGTTACAGCGCTAGCCTCAATGGCGGGTCTGCGATTGCCCATTCGCACCCATCCACTGCAGGCTTTCGTCACCAATAGGTACGGGCTGGGGTTCGACCCGATTGTCTCTTCGTCGAACCTACTGTTCTACGCCTCGCAAACCGCCAAGGGTGAAATGCTCTTGGGGGCGGAGATTGATCGGCAGCCAAGCTATTCGTACCGCTCAGGGCATCACTTCCTCCAGAGCTGTGGCCACCGTGCGATGACGCTGTTACCCTTCCTGCGCAATCTCCGTGTCTTGCGCCAATGGACGGGCGTGTGCGACATGAGCCCCGACTATTCACCCGTGATGGGGAAGACAGGCGTTGGAGGCTTCTATATCACCACCGGCTGGGGGACTTGGGGGTTCAAGGCCATCCCCGTTGGGGGCGAGCAGATGGCTGAACTCATTGCCACTGGAGAGACTCCTGATCTCATCGCTCCATTCTCGTTGGACCGGTTCGCCAGAGACCGCACAATGGCTGATCGTGGATCGGCGGGTACGCACTGATGACTGCAATTCTCGAAAGGCCATAAGGAGTGAGAACGAATGAGCTTTCATATCCCTTGTCCGAATTGTGGGGCACGCGCCATCGAGGAATTCGTGTATGGCGAGATTGTGGTGGTGCCTGACTCAATTACTGATCCCGACGAACGCAATCTTGACCGCGCCTTTATTCACGGTAACCCGGAAGGCCCGACATCAGAGCGCTGGTTCCACGCGATGGGGTGTCAGCGCTGGTTGACCCTGCGCCGGGATACGAGGGACGAACAGATCATCCTGACTGCCCGATGATCTGAAAGCGATGTGAATCATTTGATCGAAAGAACAATAGATAACGTCTAGCACGCCCGCGCATAATGACGGCCGCTACTGTCTTGAAAAGCTTACCTTCTGCGGTGGGCATGCTCAGCGTTCATTTCATTTCATTGCTTGTTGCGTCTCAACCTCAGATCTATTGGTCAGTACGCGGGGTCCTGACTTCTCCTCGAGCGAGCGCAATGATCCTGTCAACTCAAAGACTTTGCGGTCTTCCAGACTCATTTGTTGCTTGCGCATTGTGACTGTTTGGCCGCTGTTCTCACCGCTTTTTTACTTCGTAATCGCTCTCTAATAAGGAGGAAACGATGGCTGACAAGGTAATTGTAACGAACTTGACGGAGCTCAAACAGAAGAATGCGTCCTTCGACGGCGTGGCGGACATCCTTTCTTCGATAAAGTGCTCGAGAATTTGGTTGGCAAGACTATTCATTGCAAGGGCATTCTGCCGGAGCACACTTTGATCATGTCGGACTGGGAAGAGATCAAGGGCGGAACAAATCGCTCTGCGGACGCGACATAGCGTCCCTCAAGGGAAGTGGTCTTTGAGTTATTGAGGTGCTGCTCGCCATGCACACGAATCCCCAATTGATAACTGATGGATCAAAGAGCCGCGTCGCTAACGATCATTGGTCAGCCTTGAGTGGAAGCTTGTAGTCAAGCAAACGCTGACAAGGTTTCAACTCGACAATCATGTTCGCCGCTTCCGCCTCGCGTCGTAGCTTCGCTCGCGCATTGGGCTCCCAAGCCGAAGGTCGCGGCAATGTCAGCTCTTTCTCCGTCGGGGATTCTACGCGTAAAAAAATGAAGTAACGACCCGGAGCGACACGGGAAAAGGCAAAACTTCCGTCACTGTTGACGCGGGTCTCGCTGTAACGAAGAACGTTGTTGGCCTGCCCAGGTTCTGCTGGAATAAGGCGCACCTGCGCACCTGCTGAAATCGCCATTCCCTGCGGCGCCGCAGCAAGGACGCCCTGCAGAACCGCGGCATCCTGCGCAACCATGATCGAAACGCCGCTGACTTTTTCACCAGCTTTGATCGCCATGACATCTGGCCAGGCATCCCTTTGGTTCGGATTCGTCGCGGATGGTTGCAGTCCCCGCTGAGAAGCCGCAGCGGGCAGGTTGATTGCGCGGACGTACCAGGCGTCTGTTGGAACTTTTATTTCAAATCGATATCTGGCAGGTTCGAGATTGCGCACGATGAACTCGCCTTTGGCATTCAGCGTCCCACTAAGGCCGGCAAACAACGAAGTCATCATGTGTCCAGTTGTTTTCTTCTGATCAGCACGTCGCACATTGATGAATGTCTCGATCGGTTGTGACCCGCGCTTATCGCATTTGTCTTCCGCTCTGATTGGATCGAGCTTGATTGTGCCGGCAATGGATGCCAGTGGCGCTAAGCTGAGATCGAGTCCGGTCACATCACCGCCGCGGACGATAACCCGCTTTGCTGCGATCGAGGAGTTATCATCCGGGCCTGACAGAGAGAGAACAAATAGATCGTATTCGCCATCAGCGATGCCGTTGAAGCTGAACACGCGGCGTTGGTCCACAGCGCTCGCGATCGCTACCGAAAGGACCGAAGTGGTGCCTGCGTGCGACAGCATAATGCTGATTACGCCGGATGCTACATTGGCTTCGACCGTGCCCGAGACTGTACCGCTAATCGAATGACCTTCTGTCCCCTTGTACTTTATATCGATGCCAGTCGTTTCTTCAGCATTGCGCACGACTACGGGAATAGCAGAGTCGCGAGTGGAAGACGGATAGTAAGTCGGAACGTCGAGATCAAAGCCATTTGTAGTTAGGCGACCAAGTGATCCGCTTCCCCCTGCACTGACCGTGTATTGACCCTGCACTAGACCGTAGATTCGGTAGACGCCCCGATCATCAGTTTCGGCGGCCCCTCCTCCCATGAGATTTGCGATGGACGTGGGAGGGACGTCCATTGGCGAAACCCCCACCGGCACTCCCACCACCGGATCTCCTTTCGAATTCGTGACCGTGCCGGTGATCACTCCGCCTTTGATCATAGTGATTTTCAACTGCGCGCCGATCAAATGGCGCGGCCACTGGCTCGGATCGCCTAGTGACGGTGATTGATCGACGTAGCCAGGAGCAGTCGCCCTGATTAAGTATAGGGCCAACGGTAGATCACTGAAAACGAACCTTCCTTCGTTATCCACTCGCGTCATTTTTCCCGCCGGCCCTCCAGTCACGGCCTGAGCTACGATGGTCGCATTAGTGAGAGGCCGACCATCCTCAGAAACTATGCGGCCCTTGATCGTTCCAGCGGTGGGCGCCGCCGGAGTGCTCTCGTCTGCGCCGGGTTTCTGACCCTGCGATTTTTGGGGAATCGCGGATTTAACTCGGGGCTCCGACTGGGCCATTACGAGAACGACGTTGCCGTCCGTTGCGCAGACGATGAGTGACCCGAACGCGCATAACAAGGCAATCGCGCTGAGCCGAAAAACAAAACGCTTAGTTCCCTTTGCTGCGCAGATTGATTTGAGAAGGGAGTTCACTCTGGTCTTGACTGCTTTGCGGCGAGGTTAACTACGAGAATCACTCGGGTCTCGACACCGTTTGCGACCGTGATAGTTCGCGTTATGGGTTCGACCGTCGGAACCGCACTACCACTAGCCGTTAATGCGTGAAGGGACAGTTCGTAAGTGCCGGGTGGAATATTTTCCGCGACGAAGTGGCCGCGGGCGTCGACATCAATCACGCGATTGAACCGGCGCGTGTCGCCAGCGCCGGCTCTGATAAATGACTGGAATTTCGTTGTTTCCGGCAATACTCCCCCTTCGATCTTTACTTCCCCGCGGATTGACCCCGTGCCGTAAACGAACACGAGTTGCACGCCGGTAATGTGCGCACTCGCAGTTACCTCGATTCCTTCTTGCTGGTCCAGACCGTTGAGCTCAGTGCGGACAAGCTCCAAGCCTTTAGGCATGGTTGGAAAGCCTTCAGCGCTGATTTGCGCTTTCCCAGGCGCGAGGCCTGCGAACTTAAAGCTGCCGTCTGGATTGATCTTCCCCCTGCTGAACGAAGGAACACCGGTGCCGCTGGTAATAACGGACGCCGATAGAACCACGGTTTGCAACAGCGCGGCGACCACTGGATCGGAGTTGTTTTCGATTACCGCTACTCCGTTAATCGTCGCGCCGCGACGAACCTTAATCTCGATTCCCGTGACATCATTTTCCGCGACATCGAACGGCGTCGGGTCGCTGTATGAGGAATTTTCGTTTCCGACCCCCAGTGAAAATGCAGCGTAGTGGCCAGGCTGTAACCCTTCCAAACGAAACTTCCCACTGGCGTCCGTCAGGTTGCCGGTGAGGCTCATTCCACCCAATCGCTCATTCGCCTCACTAAATGATGAATACCCAACTAATGCATTCACTACCGGTTGTCCCGACTCCGCATCGACCACTCGACCGGATACCGAGAATCCACGAGCAGGTTTGCCAGGAATGATGTCTATATTGGTGGCCTCCGTCCCTTCACTGACTCTGATAATTGCCGCCTTTGACTCGTCCGTGACGCCAGGATAAAACGTTTTTGCGTACTGGCTGCCAAAAATTCCCACAATGCTTATGGCCCCTTCGCCAGATGCGACTTGACCAACACTGACCCGATAAGCGCCCGGGGCTAGCCCGTAGACGCGATAAACCCCACGGTCGTCTGTCAGGTTCCTGGTACCGTCAAAGATAGACATCTGACGCCTGGCATCAGGATTGACGTTAGGAACTATGTTAACTCGTTCACCGATTATCGGATGACCCTCCTCGTCCTTGATGCGACCTGTGATCACACCGCCACGCACCAGAGTAAAATCGATTTTCGTGATCGACTCGCCTACGTTGGCATTTACCGACAGTCCAGGTTGCTTGTATTTACCATCTGCGCCCACAACGAAAGCCTGCGCGATTGGAATGATCGTAAAAAGCCCAGCCCCGAGTCCCGTCAGTCGATAGTTTCCTTCCTCATCAGTAGTAATCTTCGCGACGGTCCGATCATATCCAGAGGGGTTGCTTACCGTCGCTGCGATGGTTATTCCGGCAGCTCCTTTCCCACCGATTGTTACTCGACCGGAAATCGATGCCGATGAGTCCGGGGCCGCCGTCTGTGCGATGCAGTACCCAGCGCATAGCAGAAGCAAGTATAAGGGAGCGTTGATGCGGCGGAACTTTCTCATTGGAACACCAATTCTGAAACTGGTGGCCTTGCGCGTGGACAACCGAGGTCCGACACACTCGGTGAAACAGCGTAGCGCTCGGAATCACCAAAGGGCCCAATTAGAGATTCAAGAATAGACCCTGTGGAAGCGGTGGCGTGCATAAGCTTGGCCCTTACGGTCGGTAATGCGCAGGAATACTCAGTGTTTTTGAATACCGGAGGATGACCATGCTGCGCGGCATCTTAACATACTGCCTCCCGGCCCCATCGTCCCTCACCCTCAGTCCGAGCGCAAAAGGCTGCCTAGCAAGATTTGCTTATTGAATTGGTAACGCTCTGCTAGTGAGGCCGGCCGTCGCCATCCGCAGATTCCGCAGATCCAAAAACAATGCCAGGCCGAATAAGAACGGGTGTCGCTCTTATTTATGCTCTGCATAATCTGTGGATAGGTGCGAGTCACTCACTCCGCAATGCAACCGTCGGATTAACTCTCGCCGCCCGCCGCGCGGGAAAATAACTCGCAACCAGAGTAATGGCTCCTAACACCAGCGGTGGAATAAAAAACGTTCTCAAGTCAGTCGCACTCACACCGTAAAGCAAGCTCGACATAACTCGTGTCAACGCAAACGCGCCCGTCAAACCGATGACCGTGCCGACGATGACTAAGACAAAACGACTGCCTGATGACCAAAAAGGCAATCTTCCGGGGCTGAGCACCCAAGGCCATTCGAATTCCAATCTTGTGGGTGCGCTGAAACACCGTATAAGCCAACACTCCATAAATACCGATTGCGGCCAGGATCAACGCCGTGACTGCAGCCCCAAACAAGAACGTGGAGAATCGCCGGGGCGCCAGCGAAACAGCTAACCGCTGCTCCATCGTCTTAAACTCAAACGCAGGGAGTTCCGGATCAAGCGCATGTATTTGCTTCGAGATTACCGGGGCTATTTGCCCTGCATCTGAATCGGTACGGACCACGAGAAACATGGTGCCAATGGGAAACTGTTCATTTTCTTCTGTAATCGGATTGCCGTTTTTTGTCCTGCGAGATCAGATGCGAAAACCAAGGCTCGTGCGAGACAACGAGTTTGCCGTCCGCACTGACCACCCGGTCGAGTTCAAGTGTTTCAATGCCGTATTCCAGAGCTTTAAGAAAAGACGCTATCGTGTTTTTCGGGAGCAAGTCCGCGAGCGCCGCGATGTCCTTCGATTTCTACGAATCGGGCGGTTTGGGTAGACGTATTGATTAACAGTAAAAGTAAAACGCAAAAAAGTGTATTCATAATTTTGATGACAATTGTTGGGGCGACGGCTTACCCTCGCCCGCAAACGGCTGAACAAAATTCAACATTGAATAAATATCGACGGTTGTTCGCTTCACGCGCGCCGGCACAAGTAACCTGCCCCTACAAAATTAGAAGGAAAATTTCAGCGCCACCTGAATTTGCCGTGCCGGGAACGTACTGTTGATCGTTCCAAAAGCTGCGCTCGTAAGGTCTGGGTTTGCCGCCTGAAAATTCGTGCGGTTGAACAGATTAAAGAATTCGGCGCGAAGTTCAAACCGCGTAAATTCGGTAATCGGAATGCGGAACTGTTTCTGCACGGCTAAATCGAAATTGAGATAAATTTCGCTACGGGCGATATTGCGCCCGGCGTTCCCGAACGGCGCGGTTACCGGCGGGCGTTGCAAGCACGAGAAAACGAAATAATCGGTCGTCGGGTTTGGACGGTCGCCGCGATTAATGGGATCGCAGAGGACATTCGGGCGCAAAGCCACGCCGCCGAGAAAAGACGGCAGATTGTTGGTCACGGGCGAAGGTCCGTAGCGGAAAGTTATAGGCTGTCCGCTGGTCATCGTGTTCACGCCGCTTAGAGTCCAGCCGCCGATGAATGCGTCGAGAATCTAATTCATATTACCCCCGAACCAGCGTTCGCTGCCGACGGGCAATTCGAAAACAAAACTCGTCGTGTTATTGAGCGGCTGGTCGTAAGCTCCGATGCCCTTGTTCGAGGCTATATCATAGACATTCTGCGGCGTTCCGGTGTTGCCATTCGGCTCCTCCAAAACCTGCGAAGCATTATCCAGAGCTTTCGACCAGGTGAATGAATTCAAAAAGTGAAGCCCTTGACTGAAACGGCGTTCGAGCTTGACTTGCAGCGCGTTGTAGTTGGAAAAACCTTCGGGCAAAACCGCCGAGATTGTTCCGAAGCCCTGAATCGGACGACGCGCTTGCAGTGAAGGTCTTTGCGCGGCGGGCAAAAGAAGCTCGGCGGCGGTCAACGGACGCGCCTGATTATAATCGGCGAGAATGACCAGATTTTTCGCGCGGTTGCCCACATACGCTACGTCGAGAACCATATTTGAAAAGATTTCGCGCTGATCGAAAGCTGCCAGTTTTGAATGCTTGCAGTGGGGATGTCGCGCGCGATGTAAAGTGTGACGTTGTTCGGCAGACCGCTGGTTGGATAACCGAGTTGAGTCGAGCGAAAACAATTCGCGGCGAACACGTTGCTGACACAAAGCGGATTGAGAACCGGGTCGGGCGCGTTTTGGGCGACGGCGGCTCGGGTGATAATCGGAAAGTTAGTTCCCAAAATGTCAGCACTGCCAAGCCGGTTCAGATAGTTATAACCCAATCCATAGCCGCCGCGAATCACCGTCTTGTCGAAAATGTTGTAAGCAAATCCAAGCCGCGGTCCAAAATTATTGTAATCCGGATCAACCAGGGCGCGGTCGTAAAGCGAGCCGTCTTGGGCGTTTAGAATCGAATTCGTCGCCCGGTCGTAATTCGACAGGCGGTTTTCCTTTTCGTAATAGGGCGTGCCGAATTCGTAGCGCAAACCGAGATTGAGAGTCAGCTTCCGATTGACCTTAAAGTCGTCTTGAATATAAGCGAAATGAAAACGTTGGCGCATTTCGGCGACGTTCAGATTGGCGAGTTCGTATTGACTTCGCAGACCTAAAGAGAAATCGGCGAGATTGTAAAGATTGTTCGCGCTCGCGCCCGCCGGACGGCTGAATTGTCCGGTGTAGGTGTCAATTCCCATCAGCGGATTCGTGTCCTGAACTTCCGTGTTGACTGCCAGATACTCGTAGCCGAATTTCAAACCGTGGCGACCGCGCAAAACGGCGTAGCTGGCGCGGAGATTATGATTCGTCGGGTTTTGAAACTGCGGATTGGTTGCCTGCCGTCCGAGCTGCGACAATCCGCCGACGGTTTGCGTTGTCAAGCCGCCCGCAACTTCTGGGTCGTCGGGTAACCCGGTAATGCCGTAAAGCTCAAATACACTCGGTCC
The DNA here is from genome assembly GCA_013811945.1 of Pyrinomonadaceae bacterium. Classification (GTDB taxonomy): domain Bacteria; phylum Acidobacteriota; class Blastocatellia; order Pyrinomonadales; family Pyrinomonadaceae; genus PSRF01. Next base: position 13,200 of record JACCUI010000249.1, read on the forward strand.
GCCCGTTAGCGGCGGGCGTTTTCCCGCATCAATTTTCGAGCGCGAAAAACGCATGTCCAAAACCGAAGCGTTCTGAAAAGCGTAAGTTCCCCCAACCACGAATTGCTGATTCAAAATGTCAACAAGACCGTTCTGATTGCTGCCCGACGCTCCGGGAATATTCGGGGCTTCAAAGGCGTTTACTTTGCGATAGCTCCAGCGTCCGAAAACGTTGAAACTGTCGTTAAACTTATGGTCTACGCGGACATTATATTTGTCGCTAAAATTGCGGTTCAAAACCAATTCTTGATAATTCGCTCCTGCTACACCCTCGAAATTCGGAGCGGGCAATTCGTTTAAAACTTTTCGCGCGAAAGGTGTGAGTGGAATCGGGGTTCCTGCAGCGTAAGCAACGCCAGTCAGCGGATTTCGAACCGCGACCGACAAGATTCCCTGTCTTTGCGCAAGCGTCGGAATATTTGAATAAACCAAGTTTTTTAGAATCTGCCGAAAGCCTTCGTAGTCGCCGAAGAAAAACGTTCTGTCCTTGATAATCGGACCGCCGGAGGCGAAGCCGAATTGGTTGCGGATGAGCGGCGGTTTCTGTCCGCCGAGCGGCTTGAAAAATCCGACCGCATTTAAAACCTGTTGCGGTGAAATTCCCAGGCCACGCCATGAAATTCGTTCGTGCCGCTCCGATACGAAGCGTTGATGACTGCGCCGCCCGAACGCCCGAATTCTGCGCTGTAGGTGTTCGTTTGCACTTTGAATTCGGCAACCGCGTCCGGCGAAACCTGTACGACTTGGCTCGAAAAACTCTGGTTGCTGGTCCCGTAAGCGTTGTTGTCCACGCCGTCCAGCAGAAAATTGTTCATCGTCGCCCGCAAGCCATTGACGTTAAAAGCGGCCTCGCGTCCGCCGCCGCCGATTGAACTGTTCGTGTGCGACTCGCGCACGCCCGGCGCGAGCAGCGCAAGATTCGCATAAGAACGACCGTTCAAGGGCAGCGCGACCAATTTGATTGCGCTGAACGACCTGCCCGATTTCGCTCGAATCGGTTTGCAAAGGATTTGCCGCGTCCGTGACAACCACGGTTTCGGTTGCCGTCGCCACTTGCAAAGTTAAATCAACGCGCTGACGGGCGTTGACCGTCACATTGATATTATCGGCAACCGTCCGACTAAAGCCGTTCGCCTCGACGATGACTTGATAAATTCCGATTTTAACATTGACGAGTTGATAATCGCCGTTCGCATCGGTAGTCGTCGTTTGTGCGATTTCGGTGGCGACGTTTTTCAACGTGACGGTCGCATTCTGAACCGCCGCTTCATTTGCGTCGCGCATCGACCCGAGAACGGTTGCGGTTTTCAAATTGGGCGAAAGCCGTAGAATTAAATAGACAAAAAGTGCAAAGCATAATCGAAAGACGAAACAAGGCGTTCGATAGACGAGTATCGCTGTTCATAAAAATGTCCTTTCAGACTATTTTATTTGTGCGTAAAACCTATAGCGAATTTTTAGATTCGTGCGCCGTCCTGGAAAAGCCCGCACGAGAGTGAGGCGAAGTTGACTTGCGCCCTCGGCTTCCGTGCGGGCCTCTGCATTCGTCGCATAATTTTGAGAACCGCTATAGTTTAAGAAATGAACGAGACCTGCATCGTTCAAGATCGAACCGAACAAGCCTGTCTATTTTTGTAGAATTCGCCGACACTCTATTCTGGCGAGTTTGAAACGAAGTTAAGAATAAGTTTCGTGAGCGTTAAAAATAATCGAGCTGAGAGTGTTCAGAGCCCAAAAAATGGTGGAGGCACATGGACGGACGATCGTTCGGGAAATTACCGGAAGGGGGAATTATGATCAATCAGGTCATGGGGCCAATAGTTCTTCTTCTGCTCTTTTCCCTTTATTCATGCACCCCTCAGTTCCCTTCTGAGCAAAGCAGAGTTGAACAAGAGGCCGCTAAGGAAATCGCAAAGCAAAGACGGAACCTGGTCGAGCAGCTCAAATCGCAGGGAATCGCCAGCCAGACGGTCCTCGATGCATTGCTGAAAGTTCCTCGACATAAGTTTGTACCGCAGTCATACCGGCACCTCGCCTACCAAAACCAGCCACTCCCTATTGGTCAGGATCAGACGATCTCGCAACCTTTTATTGTCGGTTATATGACCGAGGCTGCGGAGGTGGCGCCCGGCGAAAGGGTCCTGGAAATCGGCACAGGTTCGGGATACCAGGCGGCTGTGCTGGCTGAACTGGCGAAGCAGGTTTATACGATTGAGATCATTCCGGAGCTGGCCGAGGGCGCACGCAACTTGCTTCACGAGCTGGGTTATAAGAATGTGGAAGTAAAGACTGGAAACGGGTACGAAGGTTGGCAGGAACACGCCCCGTTTGACGCCATCGTCGTTACCGCAGCGCCTGACCATGTTCCGCCGAAGCTCGTCGAGCAACTGGCGGTGAACGGCAAAATGGTAATTCCAGTCGGCTCTGCTTTTCAGGAGATGGTAATAATCACGCGGAACAAGGCGGGCGTGGTTGAGCGGCGCACGATCCCCGTGCGGTTCGTTCCCATGACGGGCAAGCCGAAGCCTTGAAGCCTTCCGACTCAAGATACAGAGCCGAGAAGTCACAACCTCGCGGCTCTGTCAAACAACTTTCGGGGCTTCTAAAAGAATTTACCGAGACGGAATCCATGGAAGGTCCTGTCGAAGAAACCGGCTATGTTGGCGTTTGCCAGCTGTGTGCAAGCGCTCCTGTCCTCCCCCCTGTTGGAATTTACTGAAGCACTACCTTACCTTACAGTTCGGTTTGGGTGGGATTGATTGAAAGTTCCGAAGAGGTAGTCAAACACCGGTGAGGTGACACCAAACCGCAGCGCGGAAGTCTGGTGATGGTGTAGCAGATGATACTTCTTCAGATACCGAAACAAGCGTAAACTGGGCGCTCGATGATGAGCTTGATAATGCAAGAATTCGTAGCTGAAGTAGCCTGCTGTGAGACCTATGAATAGGTAAACCGTCGCCTGCCAACTTCTCATCAATGCCCATGCCAGCGAGCAATAACAAAGCGCCAACGGCAAGCTTAGCCGCAAACGCGCGAAAAGATCGTCCATAGTCTTCGGGTTCGCATGATGGGAGAGATGCATTGCATAAACAAATTTGCGACCCTTTTCACCTTGCGCATCAAAGTGAAAAACCAACCGATGCAGCCAATATTCGATTAGGCCCCAGGTGAGGACGCCGGTGAGACACAGAAATAAAATGCTGGTCAGAGAGCGCGTTTCGCTGATCATTGCCGCCACGCCCAAACCCGAGGCGAGGAGCGTGTAAAAGTAGAAGGGGGTAAACTGCTTCCAGATCTTCCTATTCATCAGAGCCTACACTCCACCTTTCTTATGGCCCTTTCTTTTTCCCTTGCAAGCAATTCCCTGAAGTAAAATATTGGCGACATCACGCGCTCGTCCGGAGGAAAGAAACTCGGGCCGGTGCCCCATCTTCAAATAGGACATGATGTTAATCGCGATGAGCCCTTGAAGCGCTATCGCCGCGTCTCCGGCGTTCACACAATCGAATTCGCCGGTGCTCATCCCGCGTTCAATAAGTGCGCGGAAGGACTCATGGTCCCGACTATGAATCGCAGTGAGGTCGATGGAGTGATCTTCCGGGAGCGCGAAGGTAAGCGCCACGACAAAGCGAACCAGATCCGGTGTTGCCAGGCAGAAAGCGAAGTCAGCGGCGATTACCTGGTAGAGCTGCTCGGAGGCCGGAAGGTGGGGGTCAACGGCATTCTGGCGATGTTCAAAACAGCGGTCATAGGCATCGTTCACCAGCGAGGCAAAGAGTTCAGCCTTATTCTTGAAGTGATAATATACGGTGGGTTTAGTGAACTTCGTCGCGTCAACAATGGAGTTGATCGATGTACCGGCGTAGCCCGTCTTGAAGAACTGGCTTCGTGCTATGTCCATGATGTGATTGCGTGTCCCAGTCATACGATTGCGTTCCCAAATACCTACCAGTAGGTATATATAACTCAGCGACGTCATTGTCAAGGTTCTCGCCCTTCCCTGAATCAACGAAGCGTCACTATGTTGACGGTGATTTGTTATGAACCTAAGAATTAGCAGTGACCAATACATTAAGATAGGGCTTGTGCCAACCGCCGTACTCCGTCTTTGATTTCTCTCGCGTTCACCGCTGTATAACCAAGAACTAAGCCGCCGCGTGGCAGAGGGTTCGTGCTGTACGCAGAGAGTGGTGAACCTTCCACACCGTAGCGAGCAGCCTTAGCGGATGCCGCTTTGTCGCTTATTCTCTCCGGCAGCCAACCGACCAGGTGCATTCCTGCTTCTGCCGGCGCAACCTCCAGCAGACCCTGTAAATCCCGTTCTGCCGCTTCGACCAAAACTTGCTGTCGCTCTGCGTACAACGCGCGCATCCTGCGTAGGTGACGCGAGAAGTGTCCTTCGTTGATGAAGTCTGCGAGTATCGCCTGGTCGAGCGAAGGGGAATGCCTGTCAACGAGCGCCCGTGCGGCGATGAAAGCACCCGTCAAATCTTTAGGAGCAACGATGCAGCCCAAACGCAACGAGGGAAAAATCGTTTTGCTGAACGTGCCGACGTAAATCACTCTGCCGTCTTTATCGAGTCCTTGCAGAGATGCGAGCGGGTGCCCCGAGTATCTGTATTCGCTGTTGTAGTCGTCTTCAATCACAAAAGCGCCAGAGCGCTCAGCCCATTCGAGCAGCGCCAAGCGACGAGACAAACTCATCGTGACGCCGAGCGGGAATTGATGTGATGGCGTAACGTAAACGAGACGTGCTTGCTTGCTCTGTCGCAAAGCATTGGCTAAATCAAATCCTTCCTCATCAACCGACACCGGGACGACTTTTGCCCCCGCTGCGAGTAGCGCGTTATGCGCTCCGGGATAGCACGGGTCTTCGACCCAAGCCACGTCGCCGGGGTCGAGCAGGATGCGCGCCGTCAAATCAAGCGCCTGTTGCGAGCCAGCGACGATGATTACTTGATCAGCGTCACAATGAACAGCCCTCGCGGATTTCAAATGCGCGGCGATTGTCTCGCGCAGCGGCAGGTAGCCGGCCGGATCGCCGTAACTGAGCAGTTCTCGCGGTGGATTACGCAACCGGCGCGACGCGAGTTGCGACCACACCTTGAAAGGAAATTCATCAAGGGCGGGCAGGCCATTCTGAAACGCGTAGCGGTCGGTGTCAGCCTGCACCCGGAGCGTTGATACACTGGTTGAAGCCAGCCATTTTCCGCGACGAGAGAGAATCTGATTGCGCTGCTTGGCTGATTCTCCGTGTTGGAATGACTTGTCTTGATCAACTCGCAGCATCTTTTCCGGCAGCGTCGCTGCGACGTAAGTTCCCGCGCCTGTTTTCCCTTCGATGTAGCCTTCCGCGAGAAGCTGTTCGTAAGCATTCACGACGGTCATTCGCGAAACCCCTAACTGCTTTGCCAGCAGACGAGTCGCCGGCAACTGCATTCCGTGGTTGAATTCGCCGCATAAAATAGCGCGGCGAATCCCTTCGTAAATCTGCCGGTACAGCGCAGGGGCCGGATTCTTAACGTCGAGCATAATGAATGGAGTGTTTCGTGTCGTCATATCCGATTGTAAGCGGTCTGCAAGTGTTGTCGAAAAGTGGCTCTTGTGCAGAGACCAATTCTATAATAATTGATTTTGGGAGGCGACTAGTCTCCGATGGATTACTCGGTGTTTTCCGCGCCCGCGAGAGAGCTTCTGCTGGTGCTGTACCAGACCCGCAAGTCCGCGCGAACTCCGGAACCCTGTTATCCTAACTCTATGGATTATTCAAAGGAGGGCTCATGAACGAACGTTTCAACTACGCCAAAGCCGCGCCGGGCACATACAAAGCCATGCTCAGCCTGGAGCAGTATCTTCTTGAATGTGGACTCGAAGAATCCCTGCTTCATCTGATTAAACTGCGGGCCTCTCAGATCAACGGATGCGCCTACTGTCTTGATATGCACTGGAAGGATCTGAGCGTGAGCGGAGAACAGGAGCAGCGATTGTACCCATTGGACGCTTGGCGCGAATGCCCCTACTACACGGATCGTGAACGCGCCGCCCTGGCATGGACGGAGGCCGTTACTCTGATCACCAATGGCCACGTCCCCGATACGGCATATGAAGAAGTATGCTCACACTTCAGCGAGAAAGAAATTTCGGACCTGACGCTCGCCGTGGCCACGATCAACGCTTGGAATCGTCTAGCCATTTCAGCCCGCACCGTACCCGGCACCTACCAGACGGCCAAGGTACGCGAAGCGAACGCAGGCGCGTAGATCTGAGAAACGAGCAGCGTCCCGCCATTTTCCGATAGGTGAACGCGGCTATCGATATCTTCTCAGGATCTCTGTCCGCGAGAAGAGCAGGGGCTTAAGGCGTTCAAATTCGAAGTCAAGCCGTTTTAGAAATTCCTTTGTGCTTGCAAGTGAACCTGCCTCGGCTTCGGCTTCGAGTTGCTGGCAGACGGCAGCCATGCGCTCGACACCGAGGTTGGCGCAACTTCCCTTGAGACTGTGCGCTTCGCGTTCAACGGCGTTTGAGTCTTGTTGCGTCGCTAAACCATGGAGACGTGTCAAGCGCTCCGCCGTATCCCTTACAAACATTTCGATAAATCCCGCGACTATCTCCGCCCCACATTCTTCAGGTAGTTGCGCGAGACGCTCGGAGATCGGCGCGTCACTGAAGGCGTCAGCGTCCTCACCCGCGATTCAACTCTTCGTTTTCTGGCGGAGGGCAGGCATCTCGTCCGGTTTGAGCGCCGCTTTTTGGCCTTGGGCTGGATAAAACACAGACCGCCAATAGACTCATATTCAAACAGCGCGCGATCGCATCTGCTAGTTCCTGCTTTCTGACTGGCTTCGCAAGGTAGTCGTCCATACCGGCCAAGAGGCACCGCTCCCGGTTGCCGTTGGCGGTGACTGCGATGATCGGCGTGTGACGCTGACCGCCCTCTCGGCGGCGGATTTCGTCGGTCGCCGTAAGCCCGTCCATCACAGGCATCTGACAATCCATCAAGACAAGAGCGTAGGGCGCGCGGGCAAGCGCTTCAAGAGCGTCCGCCCCGTTTGCCACTACGTCTGCCTGATAGCCCAAATTCTCGACATGGGTGAGTATCACCCTCTGGTTGACGAGATTGTCTTCGGCGATCAGGACGCGCCCGCCCGCCCCGTCCGACGTTTTCTGCGGCTGAGGCATCACTAAGAACCCCCGCTTTACGGCTTGCCACGCTGGTAGGGGCAACGGCCTTGACTGCTTTTCTATTCCAGGAAGCGGTGCGCGTCATCTGGCCCCAACTCGGCTGGCTCTTGATTATCCACTTGTAAAGTCCGATGACGCGCCACAAAGCATTCAATTGGCGGTAACCAAGTTTTCAAGGACGATTGCGGCGAAAAGCAGCAAGAGATCTTTGGTTTTCGGATAGGTGTGAAAAGTCATTTCTTCAAGCAGCAACGCGGTCGTCGAAAGCAAAAGGCCCAACCCTATGGCGACTAGCATGAAAGCAAGGAAGGCTTGCCAAGAGATGAGTCCGAGCGCCACCATCGCGATGATAAATAGCAGTCCTACGACTTCGACGAGTCCGCCCAGACCTTCAAAGAAGAAGACGAACGGAATCGCAAACCAGCCGAGCCAACCGCTGCGAGGGTGAAACAGAAGTTCGCGGTTGATCAGAACGCTTTGCATCAAGCCGCGCTGCCAGCGCACGCGCCGGCTCTTCAGCACGCGCCTTGATTCGGGAGCCTCCGTCCAACACGTGGCGTAGGCGACAGACTTGATGCGGTAGGGTTTTCCCTGAAGCCGAAAGTGACGATGCAGACGCATCACAAGCTCCATATCTTCGCCCAGAGCGTCTTGGCGGTAGCCGCCGACGGCGATGACCGAGTCTTTGTGAAACAGCCCGAACGCGCCCGAAATCAGCGGCAGCGCGTTCATCGCAGAAAAGCCGACGCGGGCCACGAGAAACGACCGCAGGTATTCGATGATTTGAAAAAGCGCAAGGTTTGTGGGAACTCCGACGTGCGTTAAAAAACCGCTTGAGACTTCACATCCATTAGCGATGCGAACTGTGCCGCCGACCGCGATGGTGCGCCGATCTTCGAGAAACGGTTGCGCCATCAATTTTAAGCTGTCGCGCTGCAGAATCGTGTCGGCGTCGAGCGGGCAAAAGAGCGGAAAGCGCGCGCCGTTAATTCCGGCGTTGATCGCATCCGCTTTGCCGCCGGCGTTCTCTTTATCGATAACGCGCAGTTCGGAATTGAGGGTTGGTTGATAAACGGCCGCTACTCGCGCGTGCGGCACGCGTACGCGAAAGGCTTACGGGAATGGCACGAGCTGAAACTCTTTTTTTTAAGACTTCGAGCGTGTGGTCTGTCGAGCCATCGTTGACGACGAGAATTTCAACTCCGAATAATCGAGTTGCAGAAGCGAACGGACGGCCGAAACGATCAGGGCTTCTTCGTTATAGGCGGTAACGATGAGCGAGATTGGCGGCTCGAAGCTCGTGTGTGCGGAAGGCAGCGCGTGGTGCAAAGCCTGACGATGCATCTGGGGCGGCGGAGTCAAAAAGGCGGCGACACTCAACACCAGATAGCCGCTATTGATGCCGATGAAATAAAGCAGAAAAAGGACCTGAGATGCGACGATCAGGTCTTGCAGTGTCACGTCGCCAGCCTCCTTTCCGCGATGACTTGAGCGAGGATGTCGCGCGCGTATTCCGCATGCTGCCCCTCGCGAAAGCGCGCGAGTTTCTCACTGCTGACCGAAGGCAGGGTAGCGAGAGATTGCGCTGCCCGATAACGCACCCACCACTCAGCGTCCGCGAGCGCGCCGAGCAATAATTGTTCGTCCTCTTCGGTTCCCGTACGCCCCAAAGCCCGCACCGCTTGCACGCGCACCTGCCAACGGTCATCGCGCAAGAACTCGCGCGCGGTCTCCAAATCCTCCGGGTCATTCCAGACGCGCAAGGCTGCAATGATCGTTTCCGTGTTATTCGTCGAACGGAGAATGCGACGGACGGTGAGGATGCAAACGTGCGCATGCGCCGTTTCAAGCAAGCGCACCAGACTGGGCGCGTATTTCGGCGCAGCGGCGAGCGCAGCACGCGCTAAGGGTTCGGAGACGACATCGGCTCCGGCCTCCTTGAGCATTACTGCGATGAACGAAAGCGACCAATCTTCGTGCGCGGCAATTAGAGGCATCAATAGCTTGATAGCGCGTCGCGCGTCAATTCGCATCAAGGCGCGGGCGGCCGCGAGCGATAACGCGGCATCGTGCCCTTCAGCCATCTCGACCAGTTCGCTCCACGTTGTGTCATCGCGCAAGTTCCCAACGTGCTCGGCCCCATTAGCCTTTCGCGCGCGTTTCCGCTACGCGCCAGGATGAGCGCCGCCGCATCCATATCACAGTAGCGTGCTAGCGTATTCAGGCATTCCTTTGGTTCATCGCGTACAGATTCATGCAGGCAATTCCAGAGCGTGAGGAAACTGTACGCATCGCCTCCCCTGATCTTCGGCAACTGCGCCGGGACTTCCTCGATGCAGTCCATCAAGAGGGGCTGCCAGATGGCGACGAAATGTTCGCGCCGCCGCAAGCGTCTGATGAGCAACCAGCGCAGGAAAAGGATCTGCAGCATCAACAGAAATACGAGCGCGACCGAAGCCGTGCGCGTCCACCACGCCACCGTAATGACAAAATCAGAATCGGTAACGTAAGCCAACACTAAATCCTTTTCGCGTGTAGATGTCGCCTTGACGATGAAGGGTAGCGTCGTAACTCATACCCCAACGTGAATTGACCCAGTGCCGACCCTGCACGGCAAAACTCTGCACGCCGGTGCGCAAAATGCGTGTTCCCAGGTTCTCAAGTTCGCGTCCCAGCGCAAAGCTCACACCGAGCGTGCTGCTCTGCTCGCCGTAATAATAATTTAATTGCCCGCGATGACTCGCGGAGGTTCCCGCGCCTTCGAGTTCGCTCACATACAGCGTGTAGGCCGCGCGATAGCGCGAGAAGTAACGCTCAACTGTGAAGGCGCCCGTGTTTACCTGCGCCGTGTTGTAGGCCGTGCGACGATAGCCCGCGCTTGCCACCCAGCCCTTGCCGAATTGCCGTTCGATTTGCGCGAGCGCCGACCATTTCGGCAGAATGCGGTGCGTTGGACTCGCATTCGCTTCCAACAACACAGCCCAACGACGATCGAGAGGTTGATAGAAACCAATTTGTCCTTCGCGGTCGCGTTGGCGAACGCGCAAAGTCTCGCGGTAAACGCCGTAGAGCGATTGCCGCGACGCGAATCTTTACCGACGAACAGATGCGCGCTCTGCCACGGAGCGAAGCCGTTCGTCAAATAGTCGTACGAGTATCCGGCTTCGACTTCGAGCCTTTCGCTTGCGGGACGCGCCGTCTCCGATTTGCGTTCGCTTGCTATTTGCGCTTCATTCAGACTTTCCCGCGTCCGGCACTCCGTCGTATGAAGATCGTCTCTTCCGATCATGGTTTGCGTCGCTGGCGACGGACTCGCTAGCGAAGTCGGTACGCCTTCTTGTGCGGCGACATGATTCGCGCCTAACGCGAGAATTAGCGCAATGACGAATCGCTGAGAGATTGTGTTCAGGGTAAGCATCCGAAGATCTCACTGTAAGGGTGTTACTTGACGAGGCGAACGCACGCGCGCCATCAGTTCTTCTGGCTGAAAAGGCTCGACGACGTAATCGGTCGCGCCGGCATCGAGCGCGCGTACGATGTTTTGCTCCTGCGCCTTCGATGTAAGCATGATGATCGGCACGTCCTCCACTCTTGCTTGTTGCGAATCAAGGTAATGAGATCGAATCCGTCCACAAACGGTAGCATCACGTCGAGCATCACGAGACCGGGCGGCGCGGTAAGTTCTTCAACCATCGCCGAAGCTTGCCGCCCGTCCGATGCTAGATGAACTTCAAACCCACGCCGCGCGAGCATGTGTTTGAGCAAAGCCGAAATAATCAGATCATCTTCAACGACCATTACCGTCTGACTTGATTCGCTCTCTTGTCCTATCATTGTCTAGCCACCATAATCTCAAAGATTTAGCGAGTCCTAAGAGGTCCCAGCCTGACCGCTCATGACCCATAGTCGTGTGGACCTTTTGTGAGTAAATCTTGAGGCAGGCTGAAAGTAAGCTTAGGTACGGGTAGGAAGGCGAAGTGTCGAGTGGGGGTCTTAGGCCCCGGTCACGTTTAACATACAGTAAACAACAGAAACTTTACAATGAATTAGGGGTGCAACTCTCAGCAAAATGGAACGTGGGCTTTAACTGGCTCGCGTTCGAAGACCGGTCGACGGCACAGTCAAGTTGTGAGGTCATTTTACGTGTTTCCTGGTGAAAACCCCACCCGCTGGATAATCTGCGCATCATCACGGCCAGATGCGTCTTCAGGACATTCGGTGTCATCGAGGCACCGACCAATACTGTGCGCCCCTGAGGAGGCCAAGGGCGAGTTGCGGCTCAAGGCGATCCCGCCTTCGGATGGGTGGTGGGAATGTCATGCGCCACTATTAGACGACCAGGAATCTACTTGCTGATACAGTCAAGTTTAGGGCTAGTGACGCACAGGTTGAGGATGGGATGGCGGTGGAATTGACATATCCGGCTGCTTCGGTTAGGTTTTGAGACTCAGGAACGACAAAGGACTACCTCGACGTTTCGGAAACAATTGTTACGGCGGGTAATCGGGACTTTTGTCTTCGCCGGCTAAGTTTCAATTTTTGATAGGACGCTCCGGAAGACCTTCGTCAAGGATCGAACGTTTCTCGATTCCTTACTTTTTACGGCCGCTACTAAGCTGCCTTGAGACGAAGGCGCTCCTATCGGAACCGATCTGGAAGTTTGCAAATATTGAATCGTTAATTGTGTAAAGAAGCGATGCTCGTCGCTTCCCGATGGGATTGTGAACGGAGGAACCTTTCCGGGTCTTCCCGTTTCTATTTTTCACAGTTTCCGATTTGATTCAAGACAGCGGCATGAGCGAGATTAACGTAAAATTGAAAGACGGCGCGGGAGCGCAGATTCCTGGCCCGGTGACGGTGGGCGAGGCGCTCAAACGTCTCGACCGCGACGCGGCCAAACAGGCGCTGGCGGCACGTGTAAACGGCCGCGAGGTGGATCTCGCCTTCACGCTCAGCTCTAAGAACGGCGAAGCAATTCAGATCGAGCCGGTCCTGCCGGAAACCAGGGAGGGTCTGGACGTGCTGCGCCATTCGACGGCGCACCTGCTCGCAGCTGCCGTACTGGATCTGTTCCCCGGGACGAAGCTCGGGATCGGGCCGGCATTGCTGGACGACCCACGCTACGGCTTCTTTTACGATGTGATCACCACGCGGGCTCTCACAGAAGCTGACCTCCCGATCATTGAGAAGAGGATGCGTGATATTGCCAAACGCAATCTGCAGTATCGCCGCGATGAGATTGCGAAGAGTGAGGCCATTCGTATTTTCCAGGAACGTGATGAACCTTTGAAGTGCGCCCTAATCGCTGACAAGGGCAGCGACACCGTCAGTGTCTACTACATTGACGGTTCTCCTTTCCTCGACTTTTGTCTCGGACCCCACGTGCCGAACACCAACAAGTTACGCGCTTTCAAGTTGCTCTCCCTCGCCGGCGCTTACTGGATGGGTGATGCCACACAGCCCCAGATGCAGCGCATCTACGGGACGGCATTCTTTACCCCCGCCGAGTTGGAAGCCTGGCTCAAGCAGCGAGAAGAAGCAGAAAAGCGCGATCATCGTCGTTTGGGACGCGAACTGGACCTCTTTTCTATTCAGGAACAGTACGGACAGGGCCTCATCTTCTGGCATCCCAAAGGCGGAGTCATTCGGCAGCAGATGGAAGACTTCCTGCGCGAGGAGATGATTAAGCGCAACTACAGCATTGTCTATACGCCACACATTGCAAAGCGAGAGCTGTGGCAGATAAGCGGGCACGAAGAGAACTATGCTGACTCGATGTTTGCTCCGACCACCATCGAAGAAGCTGAGTTTCGACTCAAGCCGATGAACTGCCCGATGCACATCGCCATCTATAAATCACAACCGCGCTCCTATCGCGACCTGCCTCAGCGATATGGGGAAATGGGCACAGTGTACCGCGCCGAATTGTCAGGCACGCTGCACGGCCTGATGCGCGTTCGTGGATTTACCGTCGATGATGCACATCTTTTCTGTACGCCCGAACAAGTCCGCAAAGAAATAGATGACTGCGTGGATTTCGCGCACCAGGTGCTGAAGACTTTTGGGTTCGACAAAATAAAGTTTGAGTTGTCGGTAAAGGGTAACGAAACTGGTAAGAAGTGGCTGGGTGCGGAGGAAGAATGGGAGGCTGCGGAAGCAGCTCTGGCCGAGGGACTCGAGGGTCGGGAGATCAAGTACGAACGTATCGAAGGCGAAGCGGCCTTCTATGGCCCGAAAATAGACTTCAAGGTCGAAGACGCGATCGGCCGTTTATGGCAACTGGGGACGGTCCAGTGGGATTTCAATTTGCCGCAGCGCTTCGAGCTTGAGTATATAGGCGAGGACAACAAGGCTCATCGCCCGGTGATGGTTCACCGCGCGTTGTTCGGTTCTATCGAACGCTTCTTTGGCGTGCTCATCGAGCACTATGCCGGGGCCTTTCCGTTGTGGCTGGCACCAGTGCAGGTGGCAGTTCTGCCTATCACTGATCGCATCAACGAGTACGCCGGGAGAGTAGCGAGGGAGCTGCGCGCTGGAGGTTTTCGTGTTGAGTCAAACTTCCGCGGGGAAAAGATCGGAGCAAAGATTCGCGACGCACAAATGCAGAAGGTTCCGTTCATGCTGGTGCTGGGTGATCGAGAGTTGGCGCAGAACCAGGTTGCGGTCCGCGAACGTTCAAAGGGAGACATCGGCGCGATGTCGCTCTCAGATTTTAGTGAGATGGCCCGCAGGCTTGTCGCAGAGCGGGCGTTGGTAAACAGCTAGTCCAAAGTGCCAGAGCGCTAAAAAGGCGTTGGACGTTGGACTTTGGACATCAAATCGAGGAGGTGAAATATAGCTACAGGCTTTCGAGGTCGTGGACAGCGACCTGACAATCGTCGCATGCCGATTGCGCGTATCAATGATCGAATCCGGGTCCCGCAGGTGCGCGTAATCGGTGATGAAGGTGAACAGCTCGGAGTAATGGACGTGCGCGATGCCATCCGCGCGGCAAAGGAAAAGGGATTGGATCTGGTTGAGGTTGCGCCAACAGCCGACCCGCCGGTTTGCCGGATTATTGACTTCGGAAAGTATCAGTACGAGGCCAAGAAGAAGGCAAACGAGGCGAAGAAGAAGCAGGTGACGATTGTAGTCAAGGAAGTTAAGTTTCGGCCCGGTACAGACGACCACGATTACGATTACCGTATGAAGCACGCACGGGAGTGGCTGCAGGAAGGTGACAAGGTGAAAGCCACTATCTGGTTCCGGGGCCGAGAGATGACGCATCGCGAACTCGGCTCCCGAATACTTGCTAAACTGGAGGGCGATCTACAAGACCTCGGTGAAGTGGAAGCCAGGCCGCGGATGGAAGGCAATCAGATGTTCATCATCTTCGGTCCCAAGCGACATAAGGGTGCAAGCAAGCCCGAACGACCCGCATCAGCGGAAGGCAGCAGACAGTTGCCAGAAGGCGGCAAGCCGAAGCCTGAAGGCAGTAGTGGTGCGAAGCCAGAAGGCAGTAGTAGTGCGAAGCCAGAAGGCAGTAGTAGGGCGAAGCCAGAAGGCAGTAGTATTGCGAAGCCAGAAGGCAATAGTGCGAAGCCGGAAGGCAATAGTGCGAAGCCGGAAGGCAATAGTGCGAAGCCGGAAGGTAGTAGTGCGAAGCCGGAAGGTAGTAGTGCGAAGCCGGAAGGTAGTAGTGCGAAGCCGGAAGGCAGTGGGCAGTAGATTTTTGATTGCCAACTGCCGATTGCTTATTTGTGTTATCGCGAAGCCGGTCGGAAATTGGCAATTGGCAATTGAAATGGAGAACGGTTAATCATGCCAAAACTAAAAACACACAAGGGGGCGGCCAAGCGCTTCCGAATTACTGCGACTGGGAAGATTAAGCGCGGGCATTCACATGCTCGCCACATCCTGACGAAAAAGAGTAATAAGCGTAAGCGCCTGCTGGATATTGACGCGTTGGTGTCGAAGTCAGATCAAGAGCGAGTGGAAGCGATGCTGCCTTACGGGCGCGGCTAATGCTGGAGAATGAAGGCTGAAGGCGGAAGGATGAAGAGCGAGCGACAGGGAGACTGGGCGACAGGGCTAGGATGCCAAATTTCATGTTCCCCGGGTCTCCGTGCCACCCCGTCGCCGTTTCTCTTTATAGAAGGGGGATTCAACTATGCCTCGAGCAAAACGTGGAAATAAACGCCTTGAAAAGCGGAAGAAAATATTAAAGCTCGCGAAAGGTTATCGCGGAACCAAATCAAAGCTTTACCGTTCGGCGAAAGAGTCAGTCGAGCGCGGGTTAAATTTTGCATATACCGGAAGAAAGCTGAAGAAGCGTGATTTTCGTAGTCTCTGGATCGTGCGAATTGGCGCCGCCGCGCGTCTTAACGGACTGAATTATTCACAGTTAATGCACGGCCTGAAACTCGCTGGTATCGAGCTGGACCGAAAGGTGCTTGCCGATCTGGCCGCCAATACGCCGGACGCTTTTACAGAAGTGGCCATGCAAGCGAAGAACGCTCTGGATGGTGAACTGCGACAAAAAACGGCTGCCTGAAACAGCGCACCCATTTGCTAATGGCCGAAAGTCAAAGCCAGGGAGATCCAACGACCCAGGTTGAAGCTGCAAGCAAAGCGTTCGAGCGTGAGTTCGAACGCTTTGCCCGCTTTACCGGTCAATCTGCGGCCGTGCAGGGGCTCACCCTCGACCGGGCGGAGTCCGAGCAGCGTGCTCTGGCAGAGCTGAGAACGCGACATGTGGGCAAGAAGAGCGCGCTTGCCAACTGCAAGAAAAGCATCGGCCGGGTAGCGGCGGACGGACGCGCCGCCTTTGGCCAACTGGTCCATAGCCGGGAAGCTGAAATCGTATCGGCCCTCGAGCAGGCCGAAACGAAACTGAAGGATCACATTCAGTCGGCCCGCGCTAAACGCGAAAGCATTGACGTAACTCTGCCCGGTCGACGCCCTCGGCGCGGGCACCTCCATCCAATCACCCTCCTGCGCGAACGCCTTGAAGATATCTTCGTGGCCCTGGGTTACGCGATTGAGGATGATCGGGAGATTGAAACCGACTTCTACAACTTCGATGCCCTGAATATTCCACGGAACCATCCTGCGCGGGCCTCTCAAGACACTTTCTACACAACTGACGGGCTGGCTCTGCGTTCCCAAACCTCAACGGTCCAAATACACGCAATGCAGCGACGCGGAGCCCCAGTGCGAATGATCGCGCCCGGCCGTGTTTTTCGCCGCGACACTCCGGATCCGACGCACAATCCGATGTTTTTTCAGGTAGAAGGCCTGTGCGTGGATCGCGGCGTTACCATGGCGCACCTGAAGGGTACCGTGGCTGAGCTGCTGCGGCGCATGTTTGGATCCAAGACGGTCACGCGTTTTCGACCCTCATACTTCCCGTTTACGGAACCAAGCGCTGAGTTTGATTTTAGTTGTTTCAAGTGCGGCGGTTCAGGGTGTCGTATCTGCAAGAATTCCGGCTGGATCGAGTTAGGTGGATCGGGAATGGTCCATCCGAACGTACTCCGCGCCGCTGGGGTGAATCCTGATGAGTTTTCTGGGTTCGCTTTTGGCTTTGGTATCGACCGCATGGTGGGACTGATGTATGAGCTCGACGACATCCGCTTGTTGTTCGAAAACGACGTTCGATTCCTGGAACAGTTTGAATAAGGAATGTCCGTGGTCAGTTGCAAAAGGGAACCACGGACGACTGACCGTAGTGGGGTCAGTTTTAGATTGAGGTTAGATTCAATGTGTTTCGAATCCCGAAGGGATTTAAGTCAATAGCCGTGGACGAGCGTTGCGCGACGCCCAGGGAGGATCGGAGAAGAGATTCCTGACCCTGTAAGGGTCAAACTGTGCCCCGAGAATGTGACCCCTTCAGGGTCGGGTGTTTTTCTTTCGCTAACCGTGGGCGTCTCGCAACGCTCGCCCACGGCTATTAACTTAGATCCCTCCGGGATGATGTGCCCGAAACCCAAACTGACCCACTACCCTACTACCACCACTGACAACTGACCGCTATGCTTATCAGCTACAACTGGCTACGGGAACTGACCGGGACCCGCCTGACCCCGCTGGAGTTGCGGGAGCGATTAACCATGGTCGGGTTGGCGATCGACGCCGTAGCAGAGAAGGACGGCGACGCTCTTCTTGACGTCGAAGTTCCTTCGAACCGTCCGGACTGTCTCTCCCATGTTGGGATTGCTCGCGAAGTTGCGGTCATCGAGTCAGGAAGGGTTCGTCCGCCGTGCAGTAAACCTACCAGAGTTCAAGGCCACGCCACCGACCTGATGTCAGTGGAAATCCGTGATACCGATCTCTGCCCGCGTTACGCTGCCCGACTGGTTCGCGGTGTAAAGATTGTCCAATCCCCGGCTTGGTTGGCGAAACGCCTAGAAGAGATTGGGCAGAGACCGATCAACAATGTCGCCGACATCACGAATTACGTGCTGCATGAACTGGGCCAACCGCTTCACGCCTTTGACTTCGCAAAGCTCAGCGAACAACGAATCGTAATCAGACGCGCAACCGGGAGTGAAAAGTTGAAGACGCTTGACGGTGTGGAGCGCGCGCTCGACGCCAACATGCTGGTGATTGCAGATGCCGAGCGGCCAGTTGCACTGGCTGGGATAATGGGTGGCGAAGACTCCCAAATCTCCATTCACACAACCGACGTCTTGATTGAAAGCGCCTACTTTAATCCCGAGTCGGTGCGTCAGACTGCAAGAAAGCTCGGCATGGATACAGAAGCGTCGCGAAGGTTCGAGCGTGGCGCGGATTGTGACAACGTCTTGGGCGCGCAAAGCCGGTGCGTCGAGCTGATCTGCGAGATCGCCGGCGGTGTTGCGACGAAGGATGCGATCGATGCGTATCCAAGTCCTTTGCGGGCGCGGAGCATCGCATTTAGTCCTGCTCTAGTGGAGAGTTTGACCTCGCTCCGCGTTGCCGAGACCGAAATGCAGCGTATTCTCACCGGCCTCGGAATAGCCCACACCGAAGAATCGCCCGCTTTATGGAAGTGTGTTCCACCTTCCTGGCGGATTGATATCGAGCGCCAAGAGGACCTGGTCGAAGAAATTGCCAGGCACTTCGGCTA
>JACCUI010000258.1 GCA_013811945.1 Pyrinomonadaceae bacterium
CCAAGCAAATGCGACCCGTTCCTGCCGTATTCGGGACGAACAACATACGGAACGAACCATCTGTCTGTCAGATAACCAACGCATTGATGCGCGAGCGAGTTCCACCTGAAATTGCACCAGGACAACAGAAGTTTGCCGTCAACTACCGTTATCCTTGGATCTTCCCAATTTTCACCAGAAAACACTGGCCGAATCAACACCGGGTAATCTCGCTGCGGTTGGTTATCGACAAGTTTCCACGCAACGATCGTGTTTCGTCCAGGTGGCCCTGATTGTTCCGCCCTTCTCCGAGTGATCAACCAATCGTCCCCGCGCCAGTTTACGATGCCGCAATTGAAATATTCCACCTGACTTTTGAATCCTTCCCCTTCATCACGGAACCTGTAGAATCCCGTCTCCCACTTCGACTGTTCCGTTATACTCGGCAGTTCCTTTGGATAAACGAACCCTTCCGGTAACGGCGGTGGCGGCGGACGAATGAATATGGCCAGCGGCATCGATCAAACCTCGACAGGTTCAGCCGTCGCATTCTTCCGCATGATGTCGCTCGCAGTCTTTGCATCCGACAACGACATCCCTTGACGCGTCTTTTGCGATTTAAGTTCCGCATCCAACTCTGACTTATTCAATTTTATCGCCATTTGCTGCTGCGCCTTGGCCTTGTCAATGGCCATCTTGTTCTGGACCTTAGCGGCTGTGATTTGCGTCTCGGGATCTTGCCCGGACTGGATCAGTTGCGCTTGCAACGCTGCTTGCTGCTGTTCCTGAGCCTGCTTCTGTTGCTGCGCCTGTTGCCGTTCGATGTGCGACTTCAGCTTATCGAACGCCTGCGTTATCTGTTTGAATTGCAATTCAAGCGTTTGAAACGCTTGCTTGCGAGTTGGGTCGGTCGATAACCGCTGCATGTGCGCGGCGATTGCCGGACCGGCCAATTCCAGGAAGTTCGCCACTTCAATCGGGTTCGCTCCTTTCTGAAGTGATCCTAGAGCCTGCGCGCTTGCGGCCATGAACGTTTGCGCGAATACGATAGGGCTTTGACTGGCAGTCACGACCGCATTGACGCCAATCTTCATGTCAGCAACCTGGCCCGTGGCCAAGGCTTGAGCGTCACTGGCGAGCTTGGATGTCTTGCGCGTTGGATAATATCGCTGGACCATGTCTTGACCAGCGCGACTTGCGACAGTGTCCTGCATCAGATTGTCTCGGCCATCCTCCGGCAACGCCCCGGCGAGACTGATCAAGAATGTCAGGGCGGAATCCCGCATGTACGGACTGCCCTGCCCAACGATCCTTGTCGCTTTGGTGCGGCCTTTCTTAAGGTCGGACACCTTGACTCCGTTATCGCGACAATACTTTTGAAATGCCAACGCCTCTTTACCGCCTGGGTCGGATTCGGTCAGGTCCGTGTTGATTGCGCGCCGATAAATCTCCTCGTAAAGCCAGTCCAATTGTTCGTAGTACCTGTTCAGTTGAGTTTTACCGAGGCGCGCCTGACTTTCTGCTCGAACGTCAACCTCCTTCGCTGTGATTGGATTGCCGCTCTTTGGAGCTTGCAGATTCTGCCTGTAACTTGACAAGTTGCTGGCCACGATCCCTTCAATCTCACGGTTGAGAGCGAGCCCTTCATCCAGGAACCCTTGAGTTCCGACCTGAACGCTGTCGTACCCTTCAGGCAACACTCCGTAATCGCCCATGCGCGCCAAAAGAAACTTCTGTTTCCCGTTGGCCGTCGTGGGTTTGAACATCACCTTTGGCGCGAACGCTTTGTCGTAAAGATTGCATAGGATACGGTTCTGACTTTCGATCGCGCCGTACATCTTCACGCCCTGACCTGTGACGCCGTAATGTTTCCCGTTCGATCCATACGAGTAATACATCGGATGAATCGCTTCCTGCCAATTCGCGTAGCGCCCGATCTTGCGGAAAAGGAAATCGTTGGCGTTGTTGTCCGCCATCATATCCATCAGAACAATCGCGTGCGTGATCCGACCCTCGACTTTATCTTCCTTTGCGAATTCCTTGGCGAACATGTGGAACACGCGAATTGTCCTGCTCCGCGCACTATAGCTGTAGGCGTTCTGCTTGATCTGTTCCTGGTGCCACTCCCAATTTTGCTGTTGATTTCCTGATCCACCTTGATTGTCCGGTCCAGCTTCCATGATCGCGCGCTTGACCGCATCCACGTCCCAACCCACTTCACGAGCCGCATCAGCATTACGAATGAATTCATATATTTGGTGAGCTAAATAATCGACTCTGATCGCGGCGCATTCCCACTTGTTCAAGTCGCAACTTGTCCCGTCTGGAACCTGCAAATGACTGAACGTAATCGCCCGCGGTTGCCAATTGACGTTGTCCTCGAACAAGACCGGCCCAGCACCGAACCGGACCATCTCTTGAATGCTCCCTTGCATCGTCATGTCCCACGACTTGTTCTTGAGCAACATCTGATGGAATCCGCACGTCACAATACTGGCGCGATTTGCGGGAGGATGTTCACCTTCTTCATCGTCCACGTCGTATTCGTCGAACGACACCGAGGCGAACGTTGGCGCTTCATGGAACACGTCGTAAAACGCGCCTTTGGCAGCGTCCTCGTACGCTTCAGCCATGCGCCAGTTGACATTGCAAGCGTCCGCGCGACCGGAATTACGAAGGTCACCATTGCGATACGGTGGATTGCCTTCGATCAACCCGGAAACTAAAGCCCTCCGCGACGCACGCAGGTTATCATTTCGAATCCAGCCCTGGACGAGGTTACGAGTTTGTTCAGCACTGGTGATTCGTGTTGCTGGTGGGCGCCCGTCCGATTTGAGTGTCGGCAATGACGAATCGTACGGATCGTTTGAGACTGGGTAAGGGTAATCTGTCATATACTTCCGTTCTCTGGCCATTTACCTGCCGGACACCGTTCCGTTGGCGAGTACAGCTTCAGTCCCGAGCATCCGCAACGGCCACATCTTCCAAGACCGAACCCGGCACCGTCCCCGCCCCACCACGAACAACGCGTAATGTTTTTGGCGTCGTTACCGCGGCAGATGTCGTAACGCTGTTCCAACATCGCTTGACTCGTCACTCGAAACCCGTTCCTCGCCCATTCCGCCGCAGCCCTGGTAGCGTTTGCAATCTGCCGGAACGTTATCCGGTCGGCAGGTTCGTCCGGTTCGCATTCACAAGTAGGAGTGCTGTCGCACACATTGGACTCAAATGCCTGCTCCCAATTGACCGCAATTGGAAGGTTGTTCGCGGTTCGATGCGCCGTCGCCATTGTTCGAACCTGTTGAAAGTACGGATGTTCGAAACGTTGACCCGTTTCCGGATCGATGTAACGAAACACGCCACCGGGCGGAACGGCTGATGTATTCAGGACACGCACGTTTCGGCACGTTACAGACTTGACTTTTGATAATCAATACTCGTCGCTCACAGTTTCGAAGTTGCCTTCGTCATAACTGACGTTGTCGTAAACTGCGCTGGCGAGTTCAACCTGCTTTTCGAATTCGTCCTTGCCACCAGCCTGAACCAATCCGCCACCAACAGCCCCGTGCCGAACTCGAGCAAGTTCAACCAGTAATGTGACAGCATCGGCATTGTCCGGGCTGCGGTGAAGCCGCACTTTGCATTCCTCTTTCGCTTCGAGCTTGTATTTCTTTCCGACCATCTCGTATTCCCGACCGCAGAATTCCATGATCGTTTGCGTGTCGAGCCCGCCAAGTTGCCCTGCCAAAGCGAATTCACGCGTCGAAAACCATAGTTCGGTCACTTTCCGATCGTAAACGTCCCGTGCCTGGCGCCGGTCATCGTTCGACGCCGGAAGTTCACTTGCGCTGCCGCCAAACTCAGTTTTCAGGATGCGATTGCTCCAGTCTGTAAACAGGACAGAGGCGACACCTCGCCCGATTGCCGTTGCGTCCATAACGAAGTTCTCCGGGCTGACACCGTGCCGGGCGCAATTGGCAACGACCGAACGCGCGATCTGATGCTCGTAATCGTCCGGGCTCGATGGGTCCAGCGGAATTTCATAACTGGCCGTGACGTGCATCGCCTGTCGTCCATCATCTAGGTCGCCCAACATCGCGATCTTTTGGACGCACCCGTCACCTCCGAAAGCCGGGTCCAGAGAGGATATTGCCGTGGCGCTGGACCGGAACGTGCGCCGCTCGCGCAATTTGCACGTCTCAACCATCGTCTCGTTGAAGATCGTGTTGCAGAACCCGTCCGGAGGCCATTCCCCGGCGTCCATCACCCAATACCGGAGTGTGTTACGAACACCGTCGCGCAAGGTCGCTTTGTAATCTTCGAAGCTGTAAATCTTCGGGTGTTCAGTCTTGCCAGCTTTCACGTTCGGACTTTCGTCACCGCGGAACTGCAAGCAGATGCCCGGTTCAATCTGCCATTCAGGAACCCCTTTGGTGCGCCAGCTTATCGACCCTGGCTTGCGTGAACTGAACCCTTGAACTGGTTCACAACATTTCCCGTGCGGATCGAGCCGACTTTCCGGGTTCCCAATGACGATCAACGTGAAATCTTTGCAACCTTTACGCAGGTTTGGGATGGTGCCCAGGATCGCTTCCGGCGTTTTATTCGCTTCATCGATCATCACCAAAATCCGTTCGGCATGTTGCCCGCGAATGTTCGCTTCGGCCTTGCTCGTTTCACCGTCGCGCACTGCAATGGCGCTGATCGCATGTTTCTCGTCACCTTTGGTTGCGCTCAGGATCTTCTTGGAATCGACCAGGTTGCCGCACGGCATCTTGTCTTCCTGCACCTTGAAATGTTTTGAAGCGTTCCGTTTAAAATTGTGATGGCACCCCTGAATCACTGGCCATACCCTGCGCCCGATCATTTCCTTGGTTGTGCTGGTCAGGATTGCGATGGACTTGGACGGGTCCGCCAGCCACCAATGATAAGCGTATATGCCAGCACTGAACGTTTTACCTGCACTGGCGCAGCCCACGAGACTGATGTTCCGAAAGATTGTGTCCCCGGATTTGTAGGCGTAACTGTCATCGCAAAAGGTTGAAATCTGACGTTCTAGCCAATCGTTCCATTGCAAGTCCGGCATGGTGATCGCCAGAACCTTTTTCATGTGATAAAATTTTCCTTCAACCGATCCGAGCTTGAACGTCATAAGCTCGATGTGTAACGGCATCATCTCGCCGTTGAACGCGTAACCGTACTTGAGGATGTCCGGTTTCACTTATCGCCTGTCCAAAGGCCAAGCGTGCGGAGGAACGCTTCCGCTCGGTGGGCGGCTGTTGCAGAATAAACACGAAAACCATTTCCATGTTTCGCGCATATGGCTTTCTTCCTGGTTTTGTACGTCGTGTTACTCATCACCCCATCCCATGCGGTGTATGAAAACTGGCCAGCTTCATCGCAAACCAGAGTCCAGGGAGTGAGCGATGGCCTTGCAGGTGGCAGTTTAATGATCAGGATCATGCCGCACACCATAAGCGAGACACCAAGTAGGATTTGTGTGATGATCATTTGTTTTCCTTTTCAATTAAACCTCGCAGCACGGACGGCAGAAGGCTCGCGAAAGAGAGCGAGCTTGCCCCGTTCGAAGATTTCCAGACTGATGCGTTGGACAACATCCAGCAACGCCAGCCGCGATCTCCTTGCTGCGAGGTAAAGTTATTCGGATTTACTTTTAGCATACTGTTTCTGATACACCCTTTGTATCCTTACCCATTCCTCGACTTGCCCTTGCCTGGCGTAAAAGTTTCCGGACCCAACATCGTAGGTTAAGGTTTCCTTACCGTCGTCTCCATGTAGCGTGATGAATATCTGGACAGTATCGACATGCTCCCTGATTCGGTGCATGCAATCGTCGATCAGCTTCGTCGTTTCTTGTTCGGCGTTGTCGTCCATAACGTTTACATCGGAAGATCGAATTGCGTCGTTTTCGGTGGCGTTGCCGGGTCCAGGAACTCGAAGTTACGGGCGCATTCAACCAGGCACTTCGGGCATACGGGCCGCACTTCGTCCGCGTGAATTCCGTGCAGATGCCGGACCATGAACAGTTTCAGGTTCTGCCAACTGCCGCAAGCGCAGCGTTGCAACTGCTTCACAGGTTTCCCCGGCGCAGTCCAGTCGTGACTGATCTTTTCGTCCGGGTTGTTTCGGTAGTATTGGCTCATAAAGTCCATTGATTTGCCATCGCTTCGTCGATCAAATCGCTGTCGTTACCGGCTGCACAATAAAGGTTCACGCATTGCCTGAACTTGCGTTGAATCTGGCTCATTGTCTTTTTTGCGTTCTTTGTTGGTTTTCATAGATTTTCGGCGTAACCACCAAGTTCACCGGAATCCGCCCGTTCCGGAGGGTCGGTTAATCGGTTCAGAACATCTTGCGGTTGATCGTCGCTCACCGCTTTGTCGTAGATCCGCTCCTTCTGTTTGACGGCGCTTTTCATGTGGATCTTGCCGTTTTTCTTTGCTTCAAGCTGCTTCAATTTTTCTCGATGCCTGGCCTGAGCCGCCCGGTTTTGCCCCTTCCGATCGGCCTCGTTGCGAATTGCTTCGTAATACTGCCATGACGGGATGAAATATTGAAACTGCCCTTCCTGGATCATGTGCCTGCCTTCGTGCTCTTTATGTCGGCTTTGATCGTCTGGTTTTGTCAGGTAAACAATCGCCTGCTCGATCTCGTCCACGGACCCACCAAGCGTATTGGAAAGCATCCTTGGGTTGAGTTCAACCGATCCGAATCGCATGTGGGAAATGACGTATCCCCACACCGCAAAAACGTTGCATCCAGCGCCGTACATCGAGCCTTCGTACATGGATTCAAAGTGTCGGCCGTACAATCGAATTCCTTTCCAAATACGAGATCGCATTCCTTAGCGTCTCTGGATTGTCTTTCGCATAACCGATCACAGAGTTGCAGCGACAGCAAAGCAGACCGCGAATGGCCCAGGTTTTATGATCGTGATCCACCATTAATCTTCCGCCTGGTCCTCCCTTATTTCGTAGATCCAACCAATGATCGCTCTTCAAATACTCCCGATACGCCTTTTGACTTTTCGTCATGTTAAGACACCAAGAACACAGCAAATCACAAGGGAAAACAAGAGAAATGATGACAGTAATGGAAAATTCTTATTATCAGCAAAGTAAGCCCCTCATATCCACCTCCATCTCCATCCCCCTACCCCCGCGTTTTCTTACGCTTTCTGTCCCCTCGAATGCTGGCCTCCGGCGGCTCAGGTAAAACAACCAACTTGAACCCATTCACCACCTCCCTTTGCTCCAAATCGCCCCTCACAACCGTTCGGTCGTCTCCCAAGGCAACTTCGACGCCTTCCTCCACTCAAAACGCTTCTCCGTGCCACGTAGCCCCAAGAAACATCTTCCCAGTCCCTTCCGTTACCTGACAATCCCCTCCCCGTCACCGCTCTTCATTCCAAACCCTCTTTCTTTGTATCAACTCACGTTCATTCCCTTCCCCTCTCAACCGGACGGTCTCCCATTTACCCCTCCCCACTTGCACCGCTCCCTCAATCGAACTGCAACCTCCCCCATTTGCCTGCATTTCCCTATTGTAGGAATTCCTATAATTGGGAAATCATTGGTCTTTCTTCACTTTTTGGACACGGAACCTCCCGAACTGCCCAACCCTCAACCCCTCTCATTCGATTGCCGATGTTGGTGAATACGCCAAACTCAACCCCAAAACCGATCTTCATCCGACCAACTGGCATCTTCGACGCTTCTCCTTTTGCGTGATGTGAAAATTTGTGGTCGACTCTACTATAGAGGCCACCCCAAAAAGGGGGCCGCCCCGCCCCGTCGACGCGCCACCTACCAGGAAAAAGGATGCTTACTCGATGGACCAGCCTCTTACTCGATGGACCAGCCTTTTTGCGCCGCGGTCCATGCCGAGGGTCAGAGGAGGATTGCCTCCAGTGGATCGAGGG
>JACCUI010000295.1 GCA_013811945.1 Pyrinomonadaceae bacterium
GCCGCGGGGGTCGGCGGCGGGCATCAATCCGAGCGGCTCTATATGAAACGCTTACGTCGCCGTCGTGATGTGGCAGTTTCCTTCCTGCTGGATCAGTCCTCGTCAACGGCCCGCACAATAGGCCGGCATCCGCTGCAGCCTTACACGCACCCCGGCAGACGCATCATCGAAATTGAGAAAGAAGGGTTGGTTTTGATGAGCGAAGCCTTGGAAGCCGTGGGCGATATCTACTCGATAAACGGTTTCACTTCCGAGGGCCGGCGGAATGTGAAGTTTTATGTGGTCAAGGATTTCGACGAGAAGTATTCGGACGAAGTTAAGCGTCGTATTGGCGGGATTACTTACCAAAACAATACTCGACTCGGGGCTGCGATTCGCCATGCGACTGCGAAGCTGGCAAAACAACAAGTGCGCACGCGTCTGTTGATTGTGCTCTCTGACGGTCGTCCTTACGATCACGACTATGGGGACGCCCGTTACGCTCGGGAGGACACGCGCGAAGCGTTACGTCAGGCCAAGATTCAGGGCATCACGCCCTTCTGCATTACCATCGATCGGGAATCCGAGGCGGAATTACGTGACCTCTACGGCGAGATCGGATACACAATCATCGACGACGTACTTTCACTCCCTGAGAGACTGCCCGGGATCTACAGACGACTCACTACCTGACCTCCCGGAAGCTATTCGAGTTTGAAGATCTCTCGGGTTCGGAAAAAAGGTTGGTTTACCCCCGCCGGCCTTCGCGACTCAAGCACAATAAACCGCTCAACCAGCCCGCGATAGTGGGCGACAGCATAGAGCCTGGGGTGGAGCGTAGCGGAACCCCAGGTCAACGAACAAACAAGATTCAGCCAGCCCGCGACAGCGGGCGACAGCAGATCAAGAACCGTGTTCGGCTCTACTTGTCATCAACGATGTCTTCTTTGTTTGCCGCTGCCGCCCTCTGCGCGGGCTAGGAACTCAAATGCGATTGTCCTGGGGCTCACGCCCCAGGCTCTATGCTTTCGCCACGCTTCGCGGGCTCTAAACCCAATTCCGCCCAGCACTGAATCTCATTTTAAAAGAGGTCTGTTAACCAATCTCAGCGGGGGTAAACCGCCTTCCCGACCTGCAAATTAGCGCCGGTTGCGCCTTCCCTTTGGGATTGGGGTCTGTCTTTGTGACCACACCTCATCTGAACCATATCCACCGCCTCCGGGAGTTTCAATTCGCACACGGTCGCCCGGCTGTAGTTCCCAGCTCCCTTTCGAGGCTATTTCACGAGGGGACCCCTGGCGAATGATGGCATCGCGGCCCACCGCTCCTACCTCCCCGCCGCCTAGCCCGTAAGGTGCTTGCTTTCGTCTATCAGCGAGCAGCGACATGCGGGCGGGGGCGAGAGTCTCGATCTCGCGAACCACCCCATCTCCGCCACGCCGTTTACCCTTTCCACCTGAGTCCTTGCGGATGCTGTACTCGCGTACTCGCAGCGGATAAGCATACTCAAGCGCTTCGGCGGGAGTGTTGAGGCTGTTGGTCATGTGAGTATGGACTGCGCTCATGCCGTCGTGATTGGCCCGCGCACCCATGCCGCCCGCCACTGTTTCGTAGTAGGAAAACTCGCGCCCGGTGCGCGGATCGATGCCACCAATTGTTAGATTGTTCATGGTGCCCTGGCTGGCAGCAGGTATGCGATCCGGTAACGCCTGGGCGAGGGCTCTGAACAGGACATCCACGATGCGTTGCGAGGTTTCGACATTGCCGCCGGCTACTGAGGCAGGATGAACGGCATTCACCACGCTGCCTGCCGGAGCAATCACTTCGATTGGTTCCATCAGACCCGCACTGGCAGGCACGTCTCCACCGATCAGGCAACGGAAAACGTAAGAGACGGCAGACACGGTAATTGCTTCTACGGCATTGATTGCGCCGGCAACCTGGTGGGCGCTGCCGTTGAAGTCCACCAGGGCCCGGTTACCATCGATTGCGATCCTCACCCGAATCGGAATTCTTTCTTTGCTGATGCCGTCGTTGTCCAGCCAGTCTTCTGCCTGGTAAGTGCCGTCAGGAATCAGCTCGAGCGCATGCCGCATCAGTCGCGCGGAATATTCGATCAGGTGACTGGCATATTCCTTAGCTTCAGTGATTCCGCGTCGCGCCACGATTTCCAGCAACCGCGACTCGCCGGTCTTCAATGAACCAATCTGGGCCTGGAAGTCGCCGCTACGCTCGGCATGTCCGCGCACATTTGCGAGAATCAGGCGCATCACGTCGTCGGCTATTTCACCTGCACGCGCCAGACGAATAGGCGGAATTCGTAAACCCTCACCATAGACGTCGGTCGCCAAACCCATCGAACCCGCCGTTGCCCCGCCAATGTCGGCGTGATGCGCACGATTGGCAACGAAAAAGATTGGGGGTAAATGGGTAAAAGGGGAACCGGGGAACTGGCGCGACCGAGTTTGTTTTATTTTTCCCGTTCCCCTCTTCCCCTTTTCCCCTGTTTCCCTTGTTTCTGTCCAAACTCCCATCACCAACGTCACATCCGGCAGATGTGTGCCGCCTGCAAAAGGATCATTGAGAGCCACCACATCGCCCGGCGCTATTTTCACTTCACCAAGTGCCGCGGCGACAGCCATAGGCATCGAGCCCAGGTGCACAGGCATGTGATCGCCCTGGGCAATCACGCGGCCGCTGCTATCGAATACCGC
>JACCUI010000298.1 GCA_013811945.1 Pyrinomonadaceae bacterium
GCTGACCAACAAGACAGCGCCTCATCAAGCACAGGCTCCCGCGCCGGATTGTTTCCGACGGCCGCCCCCCACCACTGATGGGCAACGAGATGCCCTACGGTCCACTCCAGACTTTGCTCCACGGAAGGGCGCTGCTCGCGAATGATCTCGGGAAGATTCCGCATACTCGCGGAATCAAAATCGACGTAGAAAGCACTGGCGATTACATCCAGCCCGGCGAACTCGGTACTACCAAGGCCCGCTACGAGGGGAACTTCGGCGATGTTGATCGTCTTGAAGGGCGGTGGTCCAAAACGCGCCGTGAAGATTCTGAGCGCATTTGTACCTGCCGCCAGGACGCGTTTGCCTGCTTGTTCGTGAGGGGGCAGAAAAATTGATCGCAGGGTCGTGTTTCCCACCACGGCTTCTTCAACGCGCAAGCCGTGACCGGCAATGATGGCGAAGTCTCGCAGCGCGGTGCCCGTGAAGGTCTTAACTGTTTCGCCTTCTGACTTCGTCTCCAGCTCAGTAGCCGAAGTAAATACCATCACACCGGAGGCCGCCTCCACGCTGACTTCGTAGTCGGCAACCTCGTTGAAAATGATGTCCCCCACACTCGGCTCAATCTTTCGCTGCCATTCACCACCATCATGCACAGCCAGCACCGGATAAGAGGTGCCCAGCAACATCATGCCGCGAGAGCGAAAATTGATGTCTCGAGCTCGACGGATCTCTCGTTCGCCGCGCAGAGCCGCGCTGACTTGCTTGATTACATGCGTCGTTATACTTGTCTCATCCGGGTCGATTTCCGGCACGCTCCCTTTAAAGCTCAGCAGAACCTCTGCTGAGCCGCCGGGCGCTACGGCTTCACGCAAGTTGACGCGTAGAGTTGTGCCTTGATCGTCCAGGACGAAAGTTAACCGTTCGTTGTCAGCTGCCGAACGGACCTCCGTAACTTCAATTCGTGGTTCATCAGCTTCTGCCACAACAAGTGCCGCAGAGTTGGAACCTGAGGCAGGCATGGACTGGCCGACGCGCAGATTGGAATAGAGATGAAAGTAGAGAGCGGCGGTTGGGCGGTCACCGCGATTAATCCAGCGCACGCGCTCTGAGCCTGCATATGAACGCAAGTCGAAATTGAGCCTTAGATTGATTTGATATTTTGCCCGTTCTACCGTTTTGTTCTGGGCGCCCTCAACTGACTGTAATCGTTCCAGGGCTTTCTGAGTGGCGTGGCTGGAAACGACTGCAGCGAGGAGTGGCAGGAAAAGAAATAGGCGACTCCACGACACGTTCAGTGGTTTATTGTGACCGTTCATTGAGCGACCTGGTGTGCTGACTCTAGAGTTATCGTAACAAATAGCAAGTTTGGTGCTCAGAGTCTCGTAGAAACCCGATATTTATAGAACTTGCACCAAAGAATTTCGGAAGCTCCGGAGGAGCCAAATATATAGTGTGCGTCAGTCTGCTGGAATTACCGCAGACGCCGCTGGGCTTTAGCGCGGTGCCTTGTCGCCGCTTTCCCTCCTGGGCCCGTCTCAGTTACGACTATGTCACGAATGACGTCGCCGCGCGTAATACCGTCAACTATTTCCATACCTGATACCACTTTGCCAAACACGGTGTATCCGCCGTCCAGATGCGGCTGAGGGGAATGGGTCACGAACCACTGCGAACCACCTGTATCTTTGCCAGATAGTGCCATTCCAACTGCGCCACGTTCGTACGGCGCCTGGTTTTATTTCGCAACGGATCTGATATCCCGGACCGCCATTGCCGTCGCCGCGCGGGTCGCCGTCCTGAACTACAAAGTTTGGAACGACACGGTGGACCGTGATGCCCCTGAAGTAGCCGCGCTTTGCCAGTTGTACGAAGTTATCAACGGTGAGAGGGGAATCGCCAGGCATCAGCTCGATAGTAAATTCGCCGCTGGAAGTTGAAACGACCGCCCGAACTTTTTTTCCCATGCGGGAAATCGCGCGCTGGTAATCGGCCAACGTACTTCGCGTCTGCACCTTTCCGATTCGCGTCGCGAAGTCGCCGCCGCCATTGGCTTTCAACCGAGCTGCTGCACGGCGTCGGACGAGATAGTCTGATGAGTTTAGCGCCGTTGTAATCGCCTCGTTCGCTGCTGCGGTCTTCTGCTTTCCCAGGGAGTCGAGAATAGCGAGCGCCGCATCGTTCTCTTTGTCTGCCAGGGCCAACGGCAACGCTTTTATCAAGGCCGAGGTATTCAATTCGTCCGCAGGAAGCTCGCCTAAAAGCTCAGCGGCAGTGGCGCGGACAACGACATCAGTGTCTTCCAGAAGCGCGATCAGTAGATTATTGACATCCTTCGGCTTGAAGGCAGCCAAAGCCCGCAGCACATCCGGGATAGCATACTCAGAATGGACAGCCACAAGGGTGTTGATGGTGATGCCGGATTTTCTGTAGTCGAGCATTGCTCGCAGGATGTCTTGAGCCTGCTCCGCCAACTGGGTCTTGTCTCTTGTGGAGTCTGGCAGTGCCGCGATCTCACCCAGACCCTGGGCCAGGGTTGAGGCTGCATTCCAATTCAACAACAAAGTCTCTTGAGCTTTTCTTCTGGCGGCTGCTCCACTACCGAGTTCCGCTAAATAGGTTTGCGGGGAGATCCGCACGAATGCAATATCCTGCTCAGGTGCCGGGTTATTAAAACCCGCGCGAGTTCTTCTTAACCAGGCAAGTGCGTCTTTGTCTTCTCCCCCCTGCAACAGGCGTCCGATAGTGCTGACGATTTCCAACGCTTCATTTGCCTGACCCGGGACAGTTCGCAGCGTGGCAGCCGACCAATCGTCGCCGCGTTTTAAAAGAGGGTTGGCTGCTCGTGAATCCTTAAGCGTCGCCAGGGCACGAACGGCGCTTACTCGCACCCGCGAATCTGTGTCTTTCAATGCCCGGTCGAGCAAAGCCTCGAAAGCAGCCTGGTCTTCAGTGGCGCCCAGGACACGAGCGGAGTTTGCACGAACCACGGGATCGAGATCCGCCAGCACGAGTTGTCGCAGTTGTTGGTTTCCGTCGTTTGCTTTCAGACGTGCGAGCGCGTTGGCCGCGTCCGCTCGGACGCTCAGATCAGAAGAGTAAAGAAACCGGGCGACGACCTTACCGGCGCCCTCGGGCCGAGCCCGAAGCGCGGCGGTCAACGCCAACCGAACCAATCCGGTGTCCGCCGCGGTGGCACGGCGAGTCTCAGATTCAAGCACACCGAGAATTGCACTTCGCGCGGAACGCAAACGCGCTTCTTCAGTCTCCGGCAAGGCCGCCGTTGTTTTCCCCAGTGCCTCTACCACACGCGCTTTTATCGTGGATTGGTTGCTCTTGGTGAGTTCGGCCAACAGAGCGTCGCCGGCCACGGCAGATTCAGTCTCACCGAGGGCAAACGCAGCCATTGCCCTGACGTTGTCGTCGGCGTCTTTCTGTAGCAATGAAACCAGAGCTGGCACAGCTCGTTCATCGCCGATACGCCCTGCAGCCAGAGCGGTGCGAGCGCGCACCGCTGCATTCCTATCCGATAACAAACCACTCAGGTCTGCATCCCAGCGGCGCTCATCCTCAGCGCGCAGAATTCTCAACAATATCTCTTGGGGAACCGAGGTAGCCGAAGTTCTCGACTCCACTGCAGGTTTCTGAATGAAAGCCTCTCTCGCAGTGGCGATCGCGAAAAGGCACGAGCAGACGACGGGGGCAGCGCAGAGCGTCCGCCTGAGAGCAACTTGCGCACTAAAAATCATTTGATTACATTTCGGGCCAACAGATTTAGTCGACAAGGGTTTCTCGATTATCTGACTGCGTTTTGTCCTGGGGAGTCGTCCTGTATGTATCAGGGACGCGCGGGTTCTCTGTCAAGGGCTCCACGGGCCTACGGTGATTTGCAGATCAGGAAGGGTGGACTGGCACCCCGCGGGGCTGCCCCGCTGGGGACCCTCGCCTTGCCCCCGCTCTAGCGGTCCTTTCGAGGATCTGAGTTTTCACACCGACTCTACGCCGATCCTCCGTGGGTGTCGCAAACGCTCGCCCCGGCTGTCGACTTAAATCCCATCGGGATTCGAAGACAAAAGCGCCTCGCCAGTTACGGCGAGGCGTTTTCAATAGGTTTTCAGTTAAACGCGACGAGCTAGTTTGTTGCGCTTGATACGTTGGTAACCGGCGACTGCTTCGCGACGTCCGCGGGCTTGCCAGCGTCCGGTGTCTTCGTCGAGCCATCTGCGGTGAGGGGCCTCATGCTGGAGGCATCCAGTGGTTGATCTTTCTTGCTCTTGTCGGCCGCCGCGCTCATCTGGAGCATTTTGCAGGTGCCTTCAAAGACTCCACCCTGCTCGATGACCAGCGACGGAGTCTGGATGTTGCCATTCACTTTCGCTGCCCGGCCAAGCTCAAGCCGCTGCGTGGCTATGATGTCGCCATTTATCGCGCCGTGGATAACCGCCACTGCTACCTCAATATTGGCATCGACTTTTCCATTCGCTCCTACGATCAAGGTCCCGCTACCCGAGCTAATTCGTCCCGAAAGATG
Organism: Pyrinomonadaceae bacterium; assembly: GCA_013811945.1. Lineage (GTDB taxonomy): Bacteria > Acidobacteriota > Blastocatellia > Pyrinomonadales > Pyrinomonadaceae > PSRF01. The sequence goes on from JACCUI010000298.1 coordinate 4,511, forward strand.
TCCGTCAACCCGGAGCATAGCTTTAAACGTTGCCTCACCGGTTACCGAAGTGCCGTTACCAATAAAGCCGCTAAGTGTGCCTTCCTTAATATCACGAGCAAGCGTTTCGCTCTCAGTCATCGCCTTAGCTGAAATCTGAGAGGTATCACTTGCAGGCTTAGTTTCGGGTGTGGTTGCCTGATATGAGGGGTAGTTGTCTCGGGGAGTGTTATAAGCGGACGCGTTCTGCTTATCGTTTGTATGTTCGTCGTCTTGTTGATCCTTGTTCTTTCCTATCCTCAGCATTTTAACCTCCGTAAATTTGGCGGCGCGGTGAGTTCAGTCACGAGTGTCCTCAGGGGGTAGAAGCAACGAAACGACCCGCTTACCTTCCAGTGGTGGATTTGTTTGCCAGTTTGGTTCTAGCTTGAATGGTCAACCGCCCAGAAAGCGGGGAATACATCATAGACAATCTGGACTACCAGTGTCCAGTCCTGTAACGAAAATGCAACCCATGCTTCTCTGGGTTGATGCCATCTTCGACCCTCTCAGATTCCTACGCTCAGATATTTTGGCCTGCGCACTCTCCGGAATCATGCACCCAAGGGAATTGTTGCAGCAAAACTCGTCATTATTGAGTGGGCAGGCGCTCGATCCTCAGTTCCCATCGTCCCCAGACCTCCAAAGATGAGGCCGTCGCTGATGAGGAGAGAGGACGAATTGTTACTCCCTTAAACTCGGGCCTCACAGGAACTCGCGTTTTTCGAGTCGCAACTCGAAGACCGACCCCCCTGTTGTCAACCGCTGAGCGGACGTGGCATTCTCAAGTGGAACAAACACAGAGGAGACTGGGGGCGGGAGAATGCCTGCGGAAGACAGGAACAAAACTAAAATGCTTCGCCGCGTCGGGGAAGCGATCGAGCACTTTGGAATGATCCAGAACGGCGACCGGATAATGGTTTGCCTCTCGGGCGGCAAGGACAGTTACACGCTACTCGACTTGCTGCTCGACTTGCAATCACGTGCTCCAGTAAGGTTCGATCTACTGGCGGTGAATTTGGATCAGAAGCAACCCGGCTTTCCCGCGAGTGTCCTTCCCGACTACCTGACCGGTCGTGCTGTTCCCTTTCGCATTGTCGAAAGCGATACCTATTCAATCGTCAAACGCCTGGTACCAGAAGGAAAGACCTACTGCTCGGTTTGCTCCCGGCTGCGCCGCGGGATTCTCTACAACATTGCCGTCGAAGAGAGTTGCAACAAGATCGCCCTGGGCCACCACGCCGACGATATCATCGCCACCTTCCTGCTGAACGCGTTCTACGGCGGCACTCTCAAGACCATGCCGCCGGTTCTGCGTTCGCAAGATGGACGCAACACAGTTATCCGACCGCTCACCTACTGTCGCGAGTCAGACATCATCGAATTTGTCAGGTCGCGTCAGTTTCCGATCATCCCTTGCGATCTCTGCGGCTCGCAATCAAATTTAAAACGCGCGCGCATCATGCGTCTCATCACGGATCTCGAAAAAGAGATCCCTAACATTCGCAGCTCGATGCTGACGGCGCTGGGCAATGCTGTGCCCTCGCATTTGCTTGATCGAAAGCTTTTCGAATTCGCAAAACTCGAACCCGCCACAGGCGACGTTGAAGCAGAACTCGATCTGGCTCTGGGCCACAACAACCAGAGCTCTGGTCAGCTACTCGTTTCGATGGGATGAAGAGGCGTTGGGCTTTCTGCGCTCGGGGTCTTGGTTCCGTGGAAAACTCATGTCGCAGGGGAAGAAAAGCCGCGAACTCAATTTGAGTGACTTCCCGTCCGGCACCGTCACAGAATACTCAACGCTGGTCTGCCTCGCCTGCATCTTCGAGCTCTTTACCAGCCAATTGGGCCTCGCGCCGCGCACCGCCTATTCCGAAATCAAACGCTATGCGCCATCCATCGAAGAATTGACCGCGCCGAGAGCGGTGCGTCCCTTCTTCGATAGCGAAGAGAAGCACCCACATTGTCCCCACTGCAATGCGGCAAAACGCTGGCACGCCCGTCTGGATACCCTTCGAATTGAAGGCGGCAAGAGCACGGATGCTGCGCGCCGGGCACTAGCCAAATCGCTCCCCACGAAAGACACCCAGTTTCAGTTTATCGAAACCAAGTCGGACCGACGCACCTTGTTTTTCAACTGGCTTGACACGCAGCGTAGCCATCTCGACCTCGATGATGACTCCTGGTTAATACCTGCAACCCGGGCTTTTCTCGAACGACTGGAACCGAAGAACAACTGGTCAGAGGTATTCGCAGATCTACGGGCAGTGCGAAGATCGCAGCGGCTCGAAGAGGGCTGGGAACGAGCGGGGTCACGCCTCTTTCTGTCTCCGTCAATCTACAGTGAGGTGCTGATTGTGCAGTACCTCATCAGCCGTTCACAGACGCACGCCGGGCACACCTTCGAAGGTCGGATTACGTTGGTTGAGTTGATACGACGCTTGCGTTACTCACACTATCTCGGCGCAAACGAAATTACTGAAAGCGATCAGTTCGAGATTCTGGAGCGGCTCGTGGAAAAGGTATCTGGCGGTTCAGCCCGAACCAAGCTTTACTACGTGGTGGATCGCCGAGATTTTCTGGGGAAGGTTAAATCCGTTTACTCCCTTTACGCCACTTAGGTCTGGCTGCATGACACAGAGTTAAAGTGTGGCCAAGGGCAGCGCTCGGCGGCTGTGCCGCACTCCTTGCGGAAGGCTCATGGCTTTCCATGCACCAATCTTAATCTGCGAGGCTATGCCTCTGCCGCGGCGCTGAGGCATAGCCTCAAATCTCTAATGCTTCTCGGAAAGGCAAAGCCTTTCCGCAAGGGTGCGGCAGAGCCGCCTCGCGCTGGACTCTGTGCTCAAGGAGTCGCAGGCGCTTTGTACTTGTCGATTAGCTGCTGAAGTCCCTCAGTCGATCCGTTATGACGATACTTGTAGTAAGGCGTAACGATTTGCAGAAGCTGATCCTGAAATGGCTTATGCTCCGGCCTGCCCGCACTGGCACCGAGAGCCCTTGCATAAAGGTCAATGGCTTTGTCCATCATTTCAGTTGCCTTCTTTAGCGTCTCTTCTTTTTGTTTGCCCTCTGGCATTGCCTTATGAGTTTGCGCAAGCTGCTGGTATTCGTCATCGACCATGTTCCCAAGAAGAGCATAACTGGTGGGCTCGGCCGGGTTAAGCGCAATCGCTTTTTCAAACCGAGCCTTCGCCTCCGCCGGATTATTGCTGACGAGAGAAAGAATCCCCATGTTCAGATAGAGAAGAGGCAGCATCACCTTTTGCTTCTCCCACCTCGCATCGTCCAGGGCAACAGGCTTCTTATTCGCCTCGATAAGCTCGATGGACTTGAGACCGTACTGAAGGCTGACCGGTACGTGCTTCGCGTTTTGGCGCTTTGCCTCTTCTGTGCCGGCCATTGCGAGATGCGACATGACGGCTACATTGTCAGGGTGCTTCGCCAATAGCTAAGCACCCTGACTGAAAGCCTCATCTATTCGTTTTAGAGCCAGCAAGCCGTCAAGTCTAACCAGCTGGATAGTTTCCAAATCCTCGTCTTGCTGGAATACTTTCTGAAAATCTTCTGCCAGCTTGAGCTTTTGGTTAGCATCGGCCACCTTGGCGATTTCGCCCGAGACATAAGCCGCAACTTCTGAGCGTAAAGTGCTATTCGAGTATTTCTTAAGAAACTCTCCAGCAGCAGCAAGCTTGGCCGCGGCGTCCGGAGCAGAATTGATCGCAGCGACTGCCTTCGCTTCCGCCTCAGACACCTTAGGTTTGGCCTGTTGCTGAGTAAGAAAGTCCGAAGAGAAATGCCGGGCAAATCCCGCTGGACCGATGCAAACGACGAGTGAGAAAACAGAAATGACGCGGAGCAATGAAAGGCTTTTGGATTTCATCTTTTCACACCTTTTCCCGAAATGATTGAATGAATTGGTTGCAGTCCAGCCGCGATATTGCTTTA
>JACCUI010000299.1 GCA_013811945.1 Pyrinomonadaceae bacterium
TTCCTTGCGTAGAGCTACGATCATCTTCAAAGTGATAGGAACAGTGATACCTCCGATGAGCGCACCCCACGGGCCGAATCGTGATCCCGCAGCTGCACCAGCTGCCATCGCCATTAGGAAGTCCCAACCCTTCATATCGCCACCGCGTATAACCTTGATTCCGATGAGCACCGCGCCGATAGCACCGAGGCGCTGTACAATCAAAAATAGACCACCTAGCATTCCGCTTGCCCCGGCTGCTCCAAAAGCAAGCTTCTTAAGCATTGCTTCAAAGGCCAGCATTCCTCCGAACATCGATAGGAAGACACCACCTAGCAGTGAGCCTATAGATGCAATGGCTGCAAACTGCACGATTAGGTGACGTGTACCTGGACTAAGGCTCTGGAACCACTCAACCACGGCAGAGATATGCCGACCGAAAGACGCGAAAACGGGGACAGCTTCTTTACCGATAACAATAAGCAGTGCCCGCATCTGATTAGTAAAGATAGACCACTGCACGCCCTGGGTACCTATCTGTGCCTGGAATGCCCGATCGAATTCGTCTTTGTTGTCAATGATCTGCTTCTGACGACCAAGGTACTGATCCATGTGGGCAAGTATCTGGTTGAGTGAGCGGCGACCTTCAGCCGTGAATATCTGACCGCGTCCACCGCCACGTCCGGCCGCACTAATCATGCGAAAGAATTCAGCCGCGTCTCTTGCACCTGTGTCGGCAATCTTGGTAAGCAATTTTGGCAGAGGAATCAAGTCGCCTTTAGCATTTTTGGCCTCGATACCGATGGTCTTCAGTCCTGCAACAATATCAGGATGCTCAAATGCTTCAAGCAGACGGGAGATACCCGTAGCCACCATTCTCTGTGACGGCATGACTTCGGTGAGGAATGCCATCGCTCCACCAACGTCCTCAAGGGTTTGCCCTGCGCCCTGTGCTGCTGGGGCTATCTTGTTCATCATGACGTTGAAGTCGGACATTCGCATTCGACCGAAACGCACAATGTCGAACATGGTGTCGAACTGTCCTGTAATGTTTTGAAGCTGAGGATCGAAGTTGTTCAACACCGTGATCATGGCGTTGGTAGCTTCACCAAGATCAACGCTACCTGCCACGGCAATCCTGTTTGCGGATTCAAGAAGCTTGAGTCCCTTGCCCACGTTGGTAACACCATTACTCTGTAACTGCATTGATGAGAAGATATCGTAAGTCGCGGTGCTCATATCCTCCGCAGTCGCAGGATAACTCTGCATCAAATCGAGGATACCACCTATCTCGCCGCGAGCACCTTTGACTCCGTTCTGAAGCTGCTTTGAGCGCAAACCAATCTGTGAGAACGATGCACCGATATCGCGAGTCTGGGTGGCTGCCTGACTCACCGTGGTATCAAAGTTAGCTGCACCCTTTGCAGCTGCGCCAAACGCAAGCGTACCCACAGCACCAAACAGCTGCATGGTACGACCGATACCCGACATTGTATGTGCCATTGCGTCAAGACGCTGCAATGGCATAGCCTTTAGAGCCTGATTAAAGGCAAGCTCTGCCTGCTGCGCCCGCGTTAGATTATGATACGCAGCGCGTAGAGCCTGATTGGATTTACTGGTGGCGCTTTGGAAAGCAAGCTGACTTCTTGCCGCTTGCTGCAAGGTTGCAGGCAACTGACTAATTGCGTGATCAAGCCTTGCTAATGGCCTGGTAGCCTGGGTGACCCGAGATTGAAGCTGACCGACACGTTGCTCTGCTAGACGAATAGAGTCTGCTAGTGGCAGGAACCTCTGGGTAAGGGTAGAGGCAACTCTACCCTGTGCCTCATGGATACCACTGACACGTTCTTTCGGACTGACTACTTTTCGACGTGGAACAACATTACGAATTTTCTTTTCAAACACTTCTTTTTCACGGGCATCACGAACCGCAAGTCCTGCCGGGGTCATTCCAGCAAACTTACCTGACCTAGCGCCTGTCATTAACTTCTCGCGCTGCTTTTCTAGCTTGGCTAGTTCACGCTGCGCTCCTGCCAACTTATTGGTTATACCCGTCTGTTTTTCCAAGAGGGCATTACGATCCGCGATCATGCGGAGGGCATCTCTTGTCCTACGTGCGTCTGACAGCCGATCAAGGGCTTGCGCCTTCTGGAATACAATGTCCCCCTTACGTGCAGCGATCTGTTGCGCCCGAGACATATGGGCGAACTCACTCGACACCTTACGGAGGGTGCGTGAGGCGAAGTCCTGCGCCCTGATGACGGCCATCATTGTGTTTACTTGCATAGGCACGGTTTACCGGCCTACCTTTTTTAAAAAGCGCACAGGAGGATCAGAATTCACTATGAGTCCTGTTCTTGTTCTTGGTGCGAGTCTCAGATTTCTTGCGCTCTTTTTCCTCATAGCGAGCGTAGGCGTCTAGCACCTTTTCAAGTCTAAGAATCTCTGGTGCAGGCTGATCCAAGACCCCTCCTGATCGTGGGAGCACGTTCAACGTCTTACATATCGCGCCGTACCGTAACCAACGGTAGGCTTCGATGACTACTTCACGTCCGTAGTGTGACTCAGCAAAGTCGGTTCGTCCTGTAAGGACAAGGAAGCAGGCATCCCCAAAGGGACTAGGTCTTCGTTATCCCCCTGGTTAAGCTCATCGATACGATCACCGATTTCCTTACCGACCTTTGGGTCGAGTCGCCATGCCTGCATAGGACGAGTGAAATCGATCAGATGACTATTCTCATCTTCAAGGTTATGGTCTGTGATACAGTTACGGAATTCAAACTCCGTAACAGCCACGTTCATAATCTCGAAGTATCCCCGGACGATCTCGTCGTCCTTAGCTACACCCTTCTGGTTGACCTTCTGCTCCTGATACATACGAGCAGCAATGTCAGC
>JACCUI010000008.1 GCA_013811945.1 Pyrinomonadaceae bacterium
TATGTCCTAATTGGCTTGCAGGTCGTTCACCGCTTGTATCGGCGGCTGCGTCAAACCCCGAATCCTCGTGCCCGGTGGGTGATAGCCGGGATCGTTGTGTGGTGTGCCGTCGCAATTAACACTTTAAGTAATGGAGAGTATATCCTTTCTCTTCATGGACCGCCCGCAGAGCGCCCGGGGCGAGTACGAAGATTCGAGGAAGTTGAGGCGATGTTTAAGTGGGTCCGTGAAAATATACCGAAGGAGGAGGTTATTGCCAGCTTCAACCCGGCTCTGGTTCACCTCTACACCGGGCATAAAACGATTTTCCCCGATCATCCGACGGACAATTGGGGTGAGTGGGCGCGGCCGGGAGTGCGCTACTTAGTGTTCACTCCGTGGCATCGCGAGCCTGCCTTCAGCCGGCCCGGAGGGACGTACCAGATCGTCTATCAGTCTCGTAACCAGAACCTGAGAGTTGTAGATTTAGACCCGAAGAGGGTAGAAACTGTTAAGTAGACTAATTGCCAGCTTATCCTCTACATCACCCGGCAGAAAACCGGGCCGCAACGCTGCTCTAAAAGCAGGCTTGTCAAGATTAGCTGCAATCCGCAAGAAACGAGAAAAGAAAGATCAAGCCTTCAAGGTAATCGTTAGTTGAAATCCTTATCACTTGCTGCAGGTGGAAGCTAAATGAATCAGCTTAGTCTTTTCCATGAACGCTATAGTTCCGAATTATTCATTTCAAAGGTGAACGCCTCGAGTTCTAAGCTTAGTTGGATCCTGCTGACCCAAGTCGCTCTGTGCGTCGTGCCAGCCATGAGCTTGGTCACGTTAGGGAGGCCTGCTACGGGCGCCAGATGGTTCTACGGCGTTACGTTATTGCTGCTCGCTCGGTTCTTGTTAATAAAGGATCGGCTGAGTTTCGTTAGTTTGACTCTAAGCTTGATTCCGGCTTTGTTGATGCTGAGGGCGTTTTTCTTCTATAACTCGTTGAACTTCATCATGGGAACAGGGATTATTTTGTGGCTTTTCGCGTCCCCGAAGGAGTTCTTTCAGTCCTGGAAAGATCTGCGTTGGCGGAGCCTGGTTATTCTCGGGGGACTCTACTGGCTGTCATCCTATCTCTGGACAGGAGACTACTCTACCAATATGCGTGCTCTGGAGTTGGTATTTAGCGCCTCCTGCGTTTATCTCCTTGCCAAACATCGGGAGTATCTTGCGACTGCACTGATCGGCCTGAGCATTTCAGTATTCTCGGTTGGGGTTGCGTTTATGCCGAGCGGCGACGAACGTTGGGGGCACGAGGCGGTGGATGGTTACATCCTCGGAAATCCGATCTCATTTGGCATCCCCTTAGCGTTACTTTTCCTTCTTTCCATCGCAGACAGGGGTAAGTGGCTGCTTCTCGAAAACCGTCCCTACTGGCGTCTAGCACTTGGTCTAATATCTGGCGCTTTTTTGGTGATATCCACTTCACGCGGGAGCTGGGCTATCGTTGTTGTGAATGTGATAGTTCTATTGGTGCTTGGAAAACGGCAAAGAGGGATGCTGCTTGTTTCTATAGCCTTGTTAGCGGTTATTACTTTGGCGCTGCTAGCATCACAAAGAGGATCATTTCTAATTGAGTTTTATGAAAAGACTTTTTCGCTCGACCGTAGTATGGCGCAAAAATCAAGTGGACGTTCTGACCAGTGGCAAATTTTTCCGCAGGTCTTTAAGGATTCGCCGATCTGGGGGTTTGGACCCGGCTCCGGAAAGTCCGTTTATGGCAGGTATTCTACTCTGGAAGAGAACGAAGTTCGTTTACGGGGTAATATCGCATGGCATTCTTTGTTCCTGCAAATGGGTGTTGAGGCCGGAATAATTGGTCTCATGGGGTTAATCCTGCTCTTGGCTCCTTTGCTCTTTCGCGGATTCACACATTGGCGCTTATACGGCAGTAGCGTTCCCTTGATCGGGGTCATAGGTTTCATAGTCATTGGACTATCAGTTTCCGGTCTGGATGCTGTCTCGGGCCTCTTTTTGGGTATTGGTTTGCTGAGCGCGAAAAGTGTAGTTGCGCGCCGTTTCGTCTGGGAGCAAAGTGGAGTTGACCTTAGATCACAGATGTTATTGAGGGATAAGCTGCCGATATCAAGTCCTTGACTGGACCGACAACCTCAGGATCATAACCGACCTCCGCAAGTCTCTTCCGAGACATTTCAGCATGCAGCATAGCAGTCTAGATCTCGAGCTACAGAACTTGTCGAAGAGCAAGCTCAAGGATTATTTGCGTCAACTCGAGGGAATTGACGCTGACATGTTAGGAGAGCCTTGGGGGCAAGCTCAGTGGCTCATGGATCTACCGAGTAAGTGGGAGCTTTCCTGGGTTCTGCTACGCGAAGCGCGACCGATCGGATTCCTGATCGCTTCACGGAAAGAGAGCGCGCTACACATTCACCGTTTTGCAGTTGCTGTAAACGAACGTAGTAAAGGTTTGGGCGGGGCGTTGATGGCTAGCGCCGTGCGGCGGGCTTTAGAGCGGGGATGCGTTAACATTACTTTGAAGGTCCATTACGCTAATGCAGGGGCTATTGCATTCTACACTCGCCTTGGCTTCGCGGCAGCGGGGCGTCAACAGGATAGTCTAGAAATGATGGGAGACAGCCGACGAATCTTTGACCTGACGCAAAACTTTCGGCTGCAAACTGCACGGCAGCACGTTAAGTAGTAAGGAATCAAACAGATGCTTTCTTTATCCGGTCTGAAGGTTATTGCCATTGCGCCGCATATTGATGACGTAGAACTCGGGGCTGGTGCGACGATTCATCACCTCAATAATGACAATCAAGTTTACTATGTAGGGTTATCGCTCCCTCCACTTATTGATTCTCACACCTTCATGGAAGAATTTCAGGAGAGTTCACGAATCTTAGGTCTCGACAAGGATCGGATCATTCTGCGGAATTTTAATCCGCGTAATTTATTTGATGCGCGGGGCGATATACTGCAATTGTTTTTCGACTTGAGCAAGGACCTGAAACCAGACCTGGTGCTCATCCCAAATAGCCAAGATATTCATCAATCACACGAAGTGGTTTTCGCCGAGGCTCGCCGGGCATTCAAATACACCACAATTCTCGGTTACGAACTACCCTGGAATAGTTTGGACTTTTCCATGGATGTATTTATTACCGTCGACCGGGAAGACGTTGAAGCGAAAGTCGCGGCAATCAATGCTTACCGAACGCAAAAGAGCCGTATCTTCTTCGCGAACGATATTGTTGGAGATTTGGCGCGCGTGCGGGGTAAGCAAATCGGACGAGAGTACGCCGAATGTTTCGAATTGACGAGGCTAATCGTGTGATTGTCAGTATTCATCAGCCTCACTTTTTACCCTGGATCGGATATTTCAATAAAGTGCTGCAGAGCGACGCGTTCGTGTGGCTGAACTACGTGCAGTACCGGAAAAACTATTTTCAAAATAGAACTAAAGTGAAAAACATTAACGAAGAACCACTGTGGTTAACGCTGCCCGTGCATGCGAAGCACGATATGGCTATTAATCAGGTGGTCATCGCCGACCCGCGCTGGCGCATACGGGTTTGTAAGACCATCGAGCAGTGTTACCAGAAAACTCCGTACTTTGCCGAGTGCTGGACGGCCTTGTCCACTGAGATTATGCAAGCGCCCGATAATCTGGATGAGGTTAATTATCAAACCTTCTTAGTGCTATTACGATTACTTAACGGTAGTCATGTGCAAGTTTCGCGCGTAGAGGAAATTCCTGTGACGTCTACTGATCCGACAGAACGGCTTGTTGAAATATGTACCTATTTAGGGGCGAGCCAATATATTGCAGGCAGAGGGGGGCATAACTATCTCCGGCTGGAGGAGTTTAAGAAAGCGAAGATTGATGTTATCTGGCAGGAGTTTGAACCCAGTAAAGTGGTGTATCCGCAACTAGGTAGCACCTTTATTCCTGGTCTGTCGATTATCGACTGCATTTTCAATCTAGGACCGGCGAAGGCGAGAGAGCTTATTCAAAGTGCCTGGGCGCCTCAGCCATGACTAAGCCGAACGAATCCGCTCGCTTTTGCAAGCGCCTTGCTGTCATCACGCATGTCTCTCACTGGATCGGACCGGATGGGACTCCTCGGGCCTACGAGCCTTACGTCCGTGAAATGAGAGTGTGGGCCGATTTGTTTTCGCACGTGGAGGTATGTGCCCCCGTCGCTGACGGCCCGGTGCCAGGCAACCAAGCTGCGTATGGCCGAGAGAATATTGTATGGCTTCCGGTGTCGTATTCTTGGTCGGACGGCTGGCGTGCCCAACTGAAACGCCTTTTCCAATTGCCCGGCTTGGCTCTCAGCATTAATAATTTGATTCGACGGAGCGATTTGGTTCATACGCGCAGCCCGGGGCATCCGGCCCTGCTCGGAAATTTGCAAGTGCGGTTAATGGGTAAGCGTAGCATAACGAAATGGGCCGGCTTTTTTGGCCCTTACGAAGGTGAACGCTTGCCTTCGCGCATTGACCGCTGGCTGTTGACCTTCTCCGGCGCTCGTCATCCCGTTCTCATCTATGGCCCTTCGCACCATTCACACTTGTTGAGCTTCTTGCCGGCACTAATGTCTAACCATGAGCTTTCGCAGTCTGGGCAATTGTCTTCTCACAAGCGTTGGAATCCTCCCTGGGGGCTCCTCTCCGTAGGACGTTTGGAACCCGAGAAGGGGTTTGATTTGGCAATTCGCGGACTAGGGGAATTCAGACGCCGCCGACCTAGTATTGAATGGAAATATACGCTTGTCGGCGACGGCTCGGTAGATAACGACTTACGCGACCTGGCTACGCAATGCGGGATTGCGGATCGCGTTCTTTTCACAGGCGCTTTGCCCTTTGCTGAAGTGCAGAAGCATTATGCGGAAGCACATGTGGCTATTATGCCAGGGGTCTTAGAAGGTTGGCCGAAGATTGTCGCAGAGGCTTGGGCGCATGGAGCCGTTCCTGTGGCTGCCTCAGCCGGCCTGGTACCATGGTTACTGCAAGAACGAGATACCGGGGTGCAATTCAATCCTACTCCAGTTGGGCTAGCTAATGCGTTAATCGAGTTGCTGGATGATCCTGAACGAGTAAAGGCCATGTCCGGGAAACTCATGCCGCAGGCCAAGGCTCTTTCACTAGACAGCTTTAAAACTCGCCTTGAGCAGGTTTTGATTGACCGTTGCGGCTTGATTTGATCTCGGGGGGCAATGGCTCAACCTAAGGAAGCGTGAGGAGTTCAGCCTTCACTGTTGCCTTACGCCCGGTAACAGACAGCCAAAAGGCAAAACGCTCCGCCCACCTTGTGATCTGATAATCTGCATTCATGGGCCGCACTAATGTTATGCACGTGACGGATACCTTAGACGCTGGCGGAGCGGAGCGGGTGGCCGTCGACCTTGTGAATGTCTTGCCGCGTGAGCAATACCTGACGCACTTGTGCACAACTCGGCGTGACGGGCCGCTGGCCGACTTAGTGGCAAATGATGTCGGTCGGCTTCGCCTCGCCCGCAAGCAGCGGTTCGAAGCGGGGGCGTTGCGACGCTTGACTGCTTATATCCAGCAGCACCAGATTCAAATCCTCCACGCGCATGGAACATCAGTGTTCACCGCGGCGGCGGCTTCGCTCTTTCCGCCGTACCCGGCCGTCGTCTGGCACGAGCACTACGGCCGCCTCGCCTCAGAAGACCGTGCGGCTTGGCCCTACAGATTGGTAGCGAGGCGTGTCAGCGGAGTGATAACAGTTAACCAACCATTGGTGGAGTGGTCGCGAAGTCGACTAGGTGTGCCAGCTCAACGAATCTGGTATGTCCCAAATTTCGTCTGTGAAGTCGACAATGATGAAGAGCCGTCCGAGCTGCCTGGAAAGGCGGGCGGGAGGATTGTCTGTGTTGCCAATATCCGTTCGGAGAAAGACCAGCTTACTCTCCTTCGCGCAATGGCGTTGGTTAGCGGGCAAGCGCCTGCTGCGCATCTTCTGTTGGTGGGCGCTGTGAATAATCCAGCTTATTTCGATCTCCTTCGGAGGGAGATCGCTCAGCAAGAGCTAAGCCGGCACGTTTCCTTACTGGGCCAGCGACGCGATGTGTCCGCCATTCTGCGGGCGTGCGATATTGGTGTGTTAAGTTCTACCTCAGAAGGGCTTCCGATGGCTCTGCTTGAATACGGGATGGCCGGGTTGGCGGCGGTGGCAACGCGGGTAGGGCAATGCGCGGAAGTGCTGGATGAAGGTCGAACGGGAATCCTTATTCCTCCCGCGTCACCTGATAAACTTGCCGGAGCGCTGCTGTCGCTCTTACGCTCGCCCAAGCAGCGCGCAGACCTCGGAAAACGTTTACAACGCAGGGTGCGGGAAGTTTATAGCCCGGGCCCAGCCATTCGACAACTCTCCCTAGTGTATGACGCAGTTATGAATTTGCGTCATGAGTGGGATGATCCGAGATGAGGCTTCGGAGAGTGCGGCGAGCGAATGTCTTGAGGGTCAAGTTATCCAGCCGTATGTGTTTGATCGTAAGGTGAGGCAACCGTGTCGTGTTTGATGGCTAAGGACAAATGTGCGGCGAGCCTAAAGTGGGCTGGGGAGAAGAGGCCGGTTCTTCTGGTTGGTAACTTTCTCTCTTCCACCCACAAGGTTCTCGACGTTTGTGAAGAGCTGGCTGGCCAATTGGCTGCATCAGGATGGCCAATCTTCACGACTTCCAGCAAGCCGGGACGCCTGCCGCGCCTGTTCGATATGATCCACACAGCTTGGAGCAAGCGGCACCAGTATGCTGCGGCCCAAGTGGATGTCTACAGCGGTTCCGCCTTTCTGTGGGCCGAAGCCGTGTGTTGGATGTTACGCCGGGCCGGTAAGCCTTATATCCTGACGTTGCACGGTGGCGGCCTGCCTGACTTTGCCCGTAGCTGGCCGGAACGCGTGCGGCATTTGCTTTGCTCTGCCGTTGTTGTTACCACGCCTTCGCTTTTCTTGCTCGAAAGGATGGCGCCCTATCGAAGTGACCTGCGCCTCCTACCCAATGCACTGGATTTGAGCTCGTACAAATTCAGGGTGCGTCAACGACCGCAGCTTCATCTGATTTGGTTACGGGCCTTTAGTGCTATCTATAATCCCTCGTTGGCCCCCAAAGTTGTGGCCCGTCTGGCGCTAGATTTTCCCGGTATTCATCTGACGATGATTGGGCCGGATAAAGAAGATGGAAGTTTGCAGGAGATGCGGCAAGCGGCGATGGAATTGGGTGTGATGGATCGCATCAGCCTGCCCGGTGGCGTTCCCAAAACAGAAGTCCCTGATTGGATGAGCAAAGGCGATATCTTTTTGAATACGACGAACGTGGACAACGCCCCGGTCAGCG
>JACCUI010000021.1 GCA_013811945.1 Pyrinomonadaceae bacterium
ATCATCAAAAGCATTCAAATCGAGACCGCGTAAGAATACTCCAGCCGCGTTGACCTCGTCGAGTATTCCCCAACATTTTTCCCGGGGACTATGGAGAACAAGAACTACAGGTTCACCACCCTGAATACGCGTTCTGTTACTGACGGCATTGTCCATTGCTTAAGACCTAACCCGGCATTGGGTCATCACCTTCCAATATTCCTGAGCCTCTATTTAGGCTAGTTCTTCAATACTCTTCAACCCTGTGTGGAAGCTAACGCCATTTAGCCGCGGATCTGCGCGGATAAACGCGGATCTGAAAAAACGACTAATCAAATGCTTCGAGTGAGTTGTTGTACTTAGCTTGGTTTTCGCTCTGATCCCCGCGTATCCGCGCGGATCTGCGGCTAAAATGTGTGTTGGCTCGCACTCAAGCCTGACGTGAACTGTTCTCACTTCCCTAGGTATGAACCAAGGGCACGCGCGAAGTTACCGACTCGTTGCACGATGTCCGGCGCGCCGGCGCATCGTTCAATCTCAGCGACAATAGCCGATCCCACCACTGCCGCATCCGCATAGGTCCAGGTTTTTGCCACTTGTTCCGCAGTCGAGATCCCGAAACCAACTGCAACCGGCAGGTCGGAGCATTTCCGTACGCGACTAACGAGATTTTCGGCTGCGGCACTGACATTCGCTTGCTCGCCGGTAACTCCCGCGCGCGACACGGCATAGATAAAGCCGGTCGCCTTTAAAGTTATCGCCTGCAAGCGCACATCGGTAGATGTTGGAGCCACGAGAAAAATCAGGTCAAGTTCTTTTGCCCTGAGCGCGTTTGCGAACTCGTCCGATTCCTCGAGGGTTAGATCGGTGACCAGGACGCCATCAATCCCCGCTTCCTTTGCGTCCCTGATAACGTTCACCACCCCATATTGCATCAACGGATTGTAGTAGCTGAAAAGAACGATGGGGATATTCGTTCGCTGACGCGCTTTTGCCGCCGCTTCAAGCACCGCCTTCAACCCGAAGCCGTGCTGCAAAGCGCGCTCCGAGGCTAGCTGGATAACCGGTCCGTCGGCCATAGGGTCGCTAAAAGGTACGCCGAGTTCAATTACCGAAGCTCCGGAATTAGCCAGTTCAACCAAGAGCTCCACGGTCGTTTCCAGATCCGGATGACCCGCCACTATGAAGGGAATAAAGCCCTTCTTCCCTTCCCGCTTGAGCTTGGCGAATACCTCGGCGATGCGACTCAATCACTACCCCGATTCAAATGCGCGATCTAGAATAAGTGCTTACAGTATATAGGTGGTTTCAGGGTGAACGGTGCGAGAACACCCCTCACGTCAGAACCGGTAAGCGGTAGCGCCCGGGTAATCCCGCCAGACACTCTACGTACGAGAATTCCATCCTTTACCGCTTCAGTCAACGCAACTTCACCCGGTCGCTACCGCTCACCGGTTCTGTACTCGCCTGGTATTTTCACTGGTTTGTACCCAGCCTTAACCGACCGACAGTATCAATGTCTTTATCTCCGCGGCCCGAGAGATTGATAATGATGGACTCATCACACGACATTTCTCGCGCGACTTTAATTGCATGAGCGACCGCGTGCGCCGATTCGAGTGCGGGAATTATGCCTTCTAACTTCGAGAGCGTTTGAAAAGCTTCCAGGGCGGCGGCATCCGACGCGCTGACATATTCGACCCTGCCTGAGTCGTGCAGAAAAGCGTGTTCCGGTCCGATCGAGGGATAGTCGAGTCCCGCAGAAACGGAATGCGTAGGGGCAATCTGCCCTCCCTGGTCCTGCAACACATAGCTAAGGGTGCCCTGCAAAACTCCTGGCCGTCCACCGCCCACCTGGTTGAAACGCGCGGCGTGTTGCCCCAGATTATTGCCCCGCCCTCCGGCTTCAACACCGATCATGCGGACTCTGTCGTTAAGAAACGGATGAAAGAGGCCGATCGAATTCGAACCACCGCCGACGCAGGCAATCAATAAATCTGGTAACCGTTCGGTCTGACTCAGAACCTGCGCCCGAGCTTCGCGGCCAATCACGGATTGGAATTCACGAACCATCAGCGGATAGGGATGCGGTCCCAACGCACTGCCAAGCAGATAGTAGGTGTCGGAAACGTTGGTAACCCAGTCACGCAAGGCTTCGTTGATTGCATCTTTCAGCGTTCGCGAGCCGGCATTCACTTCTTGTACTCCCGCCCCTAACAACTCCATGCGAAAGACGTTCAAGGCCTGCCGCCGCATATCTTCGGTACCCATGTAGACCACGCAATCGAGACCAAATAATGCGCACACGGTGGCGGTGGCAACTCCGTGCTGCCCCGCGCCGGTTTCGGCGATCACTCGGCTTTTACCCATTCTTCGCGCCAGTAGTATCTGGCCCAGGGCGTTGTTGATTTTGTGAGACCCGGTGTGCGAAAGGTCCTCGCGTTTAAGATAGATCTGAGCTCCGCCAGCGTATTCCGTCAAACGCTTTGCATGAAATAATGGTGTGGGCCGTCCTGAATAATCAGCGAGCAGTGCGGCGAACTCGCTCTGGAAATTATCGTCATCATGGGCAGCCAGGTAGGCGGACGTCAGTTCTTCCAGGGGAGCCACGAGGGTTTCAGGAACGAACCGTCCCCCATATGGGCCCCAGTGGCCACCTTCATCAGGTTGTGAGTTTCTTATGACCATTACTTAAAAGTACTTCGCGCCGCTGGTTGCGCTAAGCAACTAAACGATCCACGAAAGCACACGAAATGACTCGAACTAAGGGCTCTTTCGTGCTGTTTCGTGTGATTCGTGGATCGTACTTGCTTTCCGGCAACCTACCAGGAAGAAATTAATTCGCTCCTACGTACTTCTCAAACCACTCAAGATTAGTTTGCTTGGCCTTGAGCACCATCTTGGGTTCATTCAGACCGTGAGGCATGCGCGGCAGCACGATCATTCTGCTGGGCACGTTTCTCACTTTGAGTGCGTTGTAAAACTCATAGCCCTGGGAAATCGGCACGCGCTCGTCCGCTTCGCCGTGCTGAACGAGCGTGGGGGTAACGACCCCTTTCATGTGGAACATCGCCGAGTGGGACCGATAAATATCCAGGTTCTCCCAGGGCTGTTCCCCAAAGTAATCCGGAATGAAGCTGGGGATGTCGGCCGTCCCGATGAAACTCATCAAGTTTGTAACACCCGCCCCGACCGAAGCTGCTTTGAAGCGTTTCGTTTGCGTAACGATCCAGGAAGTCATAAAACCTCCGTAGCTCCATCCCATCACGCCTAAACGATCGGGATCGGCAACGCCCATTCGTATCACTTCATCGACACCAGTCATTAGATCCTGGTAATCGCCTCCGCCCCAATCTTTGATGTTTGCGAACCGAAACTTCTGCCCGTAACCGGACGAGCCGCGCGGGTTCACGCGAAGCATTGCATAGCCACGCGCTGGGAAAGCCGCAGTGGGATACACTCCACGGCTCCCCGCAAGAAACGATTGAGTAAATACTCCGGCTGGTCCGCCATGGATTATTAGAAGCAGCGGCACTCGTTTGCCAGTCTGATAGTTGACGGGATAGGTCAGGAGTCCTTCAACCTCAAGACCGTCGGAGCTTTTCCATTTGATCACCTCAGTCTTACCGACCGGCAACTTTGGCAGATCCGCATTGGCCCGGCTCACCTGGACTGGAGAGTAGGTAGTTATCTGACTTACATAAGCCTCAGGAGCTTTGTCATTGGTCTGTAAGGTGAAACCAATCATTGACTGCGAGCGATTGAGAGACATACCGCTGATGACTTCGTTTCCCTTGTTGAGTTCGGTAATCGCGATCGAATTGACGTCCAGCGAATAGATCCGGGAAACAGTGCCCCTGGTCTCGCCGAAGTAAATCTTCTTGCCATCGGCCGACCAATCGATGACGTTTGGTTGCGCGTCGAAAGTTTCCGCCAGCAATTTCACGGGGCCGCCGCGAGTGGGAATTACCGCCATGCGACGATAGCCCGCCCAACGCGGTGGATCGTCTGAAACCACAAACAGAAGCCATTTACCATCAGGTGAATATTTGGGGCCCGATTCCGCGGCGTTGGTGGCGGCGATCGTTCTTACTTCTCCCTTTCCCACGTCCACAGCCATCAGGTCGCCCGTGGTCCAATAGTCTGCCTTCGGCATCTTTGTGCGAGCGAAAGCGATTGTTTTGCCATCAGGTGCCCAGTCGAAGTCACTATCAACGTTGTAGTCACCGGTTAGCTTGCGCGGCTCCCGTTTGCCGTTAGCATCTTTTTCGATATTCATCACGTGCAAGCGATTCATCTTGATGTTCTCATCAACCCAACGTGAATCGTCTTTGCCTTTTGCGCCCTTCTCCTCGTCTTCGCTCTGGGCGTCGCGCATGAGGAAGGCGATCTGCTTGCCATCGGGCGACCAGGCGAAGTTCCCCACTCCCGTTTTGACGTCAGTCGTCTGCTCGGCTTCACCACCGATCAAGCGAAGGACGAACAGGTTGCTTTTTCCGCTCCGGCTCGAAGTAAACGCGATCATTTTGCCGTCCGGCGACCACTGTGGATTGTCAGAAGACTTTTCGGCGAAGGTTAATTGCAGGGGATCACTGCCGTCGTTGTTAGCCAACCAAATCTGCGCAACATATTCACTCTTCTCAGGCGTCATCACCGCCTGACTTACCGTGTAGACGACCTTCCGGCCATCGGGCGAGACGCGGACCGCGGCAATATTTTTAACCTTCATCGCCAACTCCGGGGTCCAACTAGCGACCCTCTGCTGGGCCGCCAGCGCGGCGGCTGTAATTCCGGCGGTCAGCGAGAGCCCAAGACAAAGGGTCAACGAGTGGGCAAAGCGTCTCATAGCTTATTCTCCTTTGGTGTTCGGTTGAAAGAACTCACACCCCGGGCAGTTTTTCTTGAATCAAAGGCGCGACGGCGACGCGATTGCGACCCTCATTCTTCGCGACGTAGAGTGCCCCGTCGCTGGCAGCATATAGAGCGCGTTCCGAAGTTGCGTGGGCTGGGCAGGCCGCCACGCCAATGCTGACAGTAATACTTCCGACACCGGGTATGCTCTGTTCATCCAAAAGAGCGCGCAATCGTTCCGCGGCCGCGGTAGCCTTCCCCTCACCAATATTTGCAAGTAGCAAAGCAAACTCTTCGCCACCTAACCGCGCTGCGGTGTCGTTATCTCGCGAAACTGCGGAAAGCGTGTTCGCGACGTGGCGTATGACAACGTCTCCGACCGGATGTCCGAAACGATCATTTATCTCCTTCATATGGTCGATGTCCAACTGAAGTAGTGCGCACGGTACACTGTAACGGCGGAATCTTTCAAGCTCGCCATTGAGCGCAACGCGGAAACGGCGTCGATTGGCCAATCCCGTCAAATGGTCGAGATCTGCTTCTGAGCGAAGCCGCTCCATCGTCTTTCTCAGAGCGACTACTTGTCCGACCCGCAGAACGAGCAGATCGATCTCCGCAGGAAGCTGAAAGTAGTCAAAGGCGCCCGCTAACAGCGCTGCTTGCCTTCGGTTCAGCGTCGATGCTTTCGCGCCCACCAAAACCAAAGGTATGCCATCTTCCGTTTGACCCAACAGGCGCGCTAATTCCGCAGTAGAGATTCCCTTGATTGCGGAACTTGCTATGACTAAGTGCGGACGCGATCGTTGCAAAGAGACTGGAGCCGCAGAGCCGCGGCACACCGCGACTATTTCCAGTCCCGCGGAAATTAGGGGCCCGGGATCCACTGATTCCGGCTCATCGGTAACAATCAGCACACGGCCTCGCTCACGCGCAACCGTCCTGCCGAGCTTCTGTTTCTGGACTTTCGCTTTCATATAAGACCAGCATGAGGTGAGGAGAAAGGTTTTCGCGGAAGAACGTTAGGAGAAAAAGTTGACTTCTTCGACGACAGTACCGAGTAAGGGCCTTGTTCGGATACCCCGTGGTTAGTGGTGGTCGTCAACGTTTAACGGGAGTTGACTGGCGCGTGCAGCTTTCACAAATGCCGCCACGCGATCCGGAAGTTTCTTCCCCGGACTGATCTCGAGCGCACTGCAGGCGTCTACGCCATATGGATTAACCGCCGTTATTGCCTCTTGCACATTTTCGGGAGCGAGACCGCCCGCCAGGAAAAATTTCGGCACCAGGGCGCGTGTCCTCCGTGCCACAGACCAATCCATTACTCGACCAGTGCCGCCACGCATCTGCGGGTCAAACGTGTCAAGCATGATCGCTTGCACCTCGTAATCCAGGGCACGCTGAGGTTCAAAGTCATTGCCCGCCGTCAATACTTTGATCACATACCGCCCTCGGAGCGCGCGGCAATACTCGGGCGATTCATCACCGTGCAACTGCACGGCCGCTACCCCGGCGTCAGACGAGATTCGCTCCACAGTCTCGGGGGTCGCCTCATTCACGAAAACGCCTACAGTTAAAACATTCCCCGGCAAACGATCCATAATCTCTCGCGCGGCAAGTGGCTCGATGTAGCGCGGACTAGGGCGGTAGAAATTGAAACCCAGCGCATCCGCGCCGGCGGCAACGGATAGCAGGGCGTCTTCCAGGTTAGTTATTCCGCAGATTTTGACAAACGCCATAAAAGCCTTTTCCATTTCTCATTTCCTGTTTGCGGATTGTTGACTTTTTGTTCGTGCCAGTTCGTGTGTTTTGTGGATCGTTGCTCCTCTCTCGCACAAGCAACGATTCACGAAGTACCACGAAATACGACGAAATGAGATCAGAAAAATAACCAGTGAAAAATGTCAAATGGGAAATGGGAAATGCTTAGGTATTTCCCTCCTTTCACCCGTTCACCCCTTTCTTTCTTCCGTTCATCCTGTCGCCATTTCTCCGTCTCTGATCAACGCGCGCAAGGCTTCATCAGGGCGCGGAGAGCGCATCAAGGATTCGCCCACCAGAAACCCCTGATAACCCACCCCCTGCAGCCGCCGCAGGTCATGGGCCGAATTCAAACCACTTTCAGAAACCAGCATCCCGTCGGCAGGAGCTTCCCGTGCCAGCTCCACTGAAGTTTCCACGGAGACTGAGAATGTTTTAAGGTCGCGATTGTTCACGCCAATAAACCTGGCGCCGCTGGCCACTGCCCGCTGCATTTCGGTATTCGTATGCACTTCAACAAGAGCGACCATTCCCAGCTCATCTTCAGCAAGCTCTCGTAACAAGACCAATGCCTCGTCGTCCAAAGCTGACACAATCAGCAGTAGCGCGTCGGCCCCGGCAGCGGCTGTTTCATATACTTGATACTCGTCAAAGATGAAATCCTTTCGCAGCACTGGAATTGAAACTGCCGTCCGGACGGCTCGCAAGTCCTGCAGCGAACCGCCGAAATAGTCCTCCTCCGTTAGTACTGAGATTGCTGCGGCACCTCCAGCCTCGTAATAGCGCGCCATTGAATCAGGACTCATATCATCACGAATAACACCCTTGGAGGGAGACCTTCGCTTGAACTCGGCAATCACGTTAATACGTTCGTTACAGAGGGCCTTGACTAAGACATGGGCCTCCGCTGCAGACCTGACTGCCCGGGCGTGTTCCCGCATTCTCGCAAGGGGCCGGTAGCCCTGGTTCGAAATTCTTTTCTTCTTACTAGCAATGATTTCACTAAGGATGTCCATCTAGTAACACTCTCTATCTGCGTTGTCGGTGCTATATCGACGTTGGCGGTCGGCTACGTGGGCGCCCAAAGAGTGGCGCCCTTACAACTGTTCCGGGACCGCAGTGCGCAGAAGCGCGCCATTAATTCTACGTACCGGTATCCACCTCTCCAGGCGGGCTGTCCGCTTTGGGAGTACGATTGGTTCGTTCGATCAACTGCTCCAGTTTCGCCTGAGCAGCACCGCCATCAATGCTTTCCTCCGCAGCTTTCGCGGCCGCTAGAAGATCGCTGCTGATGCCGCCGACAAAAAGCGCCGCCGCTGCATTGGCTACCACCAGGCCACGCGCTTCATCTTGACGTTTTCCGGATAATACTTCGCGAACAATCTTACCATTGGCTTTGGGGTCGCCTCCCCGCAGATGTTCTAAGCTTCCGCGCCAGAGCCCGAAGGTCTTCGGTTCCACTTCGAAGGAAGTGACGTTCTCGCCTTTCACCTCTGCCACCAGTGTCTTATTCGCCAAAGTTATCTCGTCCAATCCGTCCTCGCCGTGTACCACCCAAGCCCGTTCGGTGCCTGAGGCGGCGAGCACCTTCGCCATTCGCTCAACGAGATCTGGCCTCCAAACTCCAACAATCTGTCTGGGTGCTCCGGCTGGATTGCTGAGAGGCCCCAGCAAATTGAAGGTCGTGTGAATCCCCAATTGTCGACGAATCCCGGCAACACGCGCGGTCGCGCCATGATAGAGCGGGGCAAACATGAAACAGATGTCGATCTCGTTCAGGCACTGCTCAGAAACTTCCGGAGTGGCGTTAACATTAACGCCCAGCGCAGAAAGTAGATCAGCACTCCCCGACCGGCTGCTCGCCGCCCGATTGCCGTGCTTCGCCACGGGAAGCCCAGCGCCGGCGATCACAAAAGCCGCCGCAGTGGAGATGTTGAATGTTTTAGCGAGACTTGAACCGGTGCCGGCAGTGTCAATGAAACAGAAGTGTTGGCACCTGATGCGAACTGCGCGTCTGCGTAACGCGGCGGCCATGCCCGCCAGTTCCTCAACGGTCTCACCCTTAGCGGCTAAGGCGACCAGAACCGCGGCGATCTGGGCATCTGTTGCATCCTCGTCCAGCATGGCGTTGAGCAAGCGCTCGGCGTCGTCTCGACTAAGAACTTCGCGACAAACGAGGCGAGGAAGAAAATCCCGCAAAACGTTTTCACCCATATCGTGAGGTTACAGTTTGAGGAAATTCGCCAACATTTGCTTGCCGCAATTTGTCAGGATTGATTCAGGGTGAAACTGCACACCCTCAATCTGCATTTCGCGATGGCGCAAACCCATGATGACGTCGTCTGATGTGAAGGCGGAGATTTCCAAACACTCCGGCAACGATGCCTTCTCGACCATCAGCGAATGATAACGCCCGGCCCGAAAGTGATCTTCAAGTCCCTGGAAGATAGTCTTGCCATCGTGACAAATCTCGGAAGCCTTACCATGCATCAATACCGGTGCCGACACGACTTTGCCGCCGAACGCCTGCCCAATCGCCTGATGGCCCAGACAGACTCCGAGAATGGGCACCTGCCCGGCGAAGCTTCTTATTACCTCCAGGGACAACCCGGCATCATCGGGAGCGCCGGGACCGGGCGATATGACGATGCGGCTGGGATGCAGACTCGATGCAATCTCCTCAATGGTCACCTTATCGTTGCGACGCACTTCAACTGTTTCGCCGAGCTCACCAAGATACTGGACGAGGTTATAAGTGAACGAGTCGTAGTTGTCGATTACCAACAGCATTGCCGATTGCCAATTGCCAATTGCCGATTTGTTCTTTTGTGACGCATTCTGTGTTATCAGTCCGTCGTTATATTTTCTGACGAAACTTGGGATGAGGCTCTGGCCATTAACCCCCTAGCCTTCCGCCTGCCTCCTGCTCCTGCCTCCTGCCTACTTTCTCGTTTCCGACTCGCGGAGCAGCTTCGCCAAATCGTCTCGTCCATTCTTAAGTGCCCACGCGGAGGCGATCACTCCATCATCATCTCTGAGGTGCGGGTCAGCTCCACTATCCAACAAGACCCGCGCCACTTCCTCATGGCCATAGACAGCAGCCCACATTAATGCCGTTCCGCCCACTCGGTTCTTAACGTTGGGATTACCGCCCTTCGCCAGGAGCATTTTCAAGATAATCGCATTGCCTGTCTGCGCGGCGCTATGGAGGGCAGTGTCGCCGTCGATGTCCTGAAGGTTTAAATTGAGGCCCCGCTCCAACAGCTTTGCCACGATCTCATGACGCTCGCGAGAAACGTAATACGTCAAGACTGTCGCGCCGTTAGCACCCGGCGCATTCAGGTCGAGACCCTTCTCGCCCAATATAGCATTGGCGACTTCTTCATTTTTGTATTCAAGAGAGCGCAAGAGCGCCGTTGAGCCGGCTTCATCTCTTATGTTCAGGTCTACGCCGGCCTGCAAGAGGGTCTTAACGATTGCTAAGTCGCCACGCGCCGCCGCCGCTATCATGGCAGTTCCGCCACTGATTTCATCTCTCGCATCCCGGTCGATACCAGCCGCCAGAAAGGCGTTCACCGCCAGCACGTCGCTCGCTGCCGCAGCTGCCAGAAAAGATTTTTCGTCGAAGTCGTAACCGCGCAGTTTCAAAAACTGGCTGGCAGCCTCGGGTGTCGGTTTGGCAGCGATGGGCGCACAGCCGCTCAGAAGAGACAAACTGCCGACGGCAAGGATTGTGACAATGAACTTCTTGCTCGCCAACACTCTTTTTATGAATCTGCTCATTTAACACACTGGGCAACTAGGGCCCGCCTGATGCGAACCGCTTTTACCGGCATTTCGCCGTCTGTCTGGGCCCCGTTTATTGCATCCGCAACTTCGATGCCTTTTCGTACTCTGCCAAAAGCAGCAAACTTCGAATTCAGATGCTGACCCTCCCCGACCAGGATAAAAAAATGAGTGCTGGCACTATTTGGTTCGTCAGTGCGCGCCATGGAAACAATTCCGCGCTCGTGTTTGACGAGCCCTGGTTCGTCGGGCAACTTTTGCGCGGCGCGTTTGGATAGCTCAACACCCCACTTCTCCCCAGTGGAAAGATTGCCACCCTGAATTATGAAGCCTTTGACCACGCGACTGAACGTGGTTGTGTCGAATGCGCCGGCCGCCGCCAGGTTGAGAAAACTTCGCACGCTCTCCGGCGCCACTTCCGGCATCATTTCGATTTCGATCGACCCCGCCTCAGTCTCAAGTGTGACACAGTGCGCGGCCATCTTATCGGGCGAAGCATCGTTAAAAGGTTCCGGTGGATTAGCCGGAGAGTAACCAGGTCTTGCATTGGCTTTTCTGGCTGCGTCAGAAGCAGTCGGCGGACTGGAGGCCGGGATTTGTGCCGAGGCGGCTACAGCTAACATCACGACACCACAGGCCGCAAAAAACAAACTTACCACCGGCCATCTTCTTGTTTTTTTGGCAGCGTTTTTGCTCCGGAGGAGCCCAATGTTTATAGCCTGAGAAGCCATTATCGAATCTCGGGCGCTCCAGCGGAGCGCGATGTCTCTACATTTCGCTCCTAGCGGAGCTTTGTTGTAAGGGTAGCTTGCAGCTATAGACATTGTGCTCCTATCGGAGCATCGAAGGATTGCATGACTAGATTACTTTTCTGACAAATACTCTTCTACCAGTTTGAACTTTCTTACGTCTTTGCCTCACGAGCTTCCGGCGACAAATAGTCGAGTCGATCACAATCCTTTTTCAGCTAATTCAATCGCTCGAAACAATCCGCGCGCTTTGTTTACGGTCTCAGCATACTCATGTTCCGGGACAGAGTCCGCGACTATGCCCGCCCCGGCTTGGACGGATGCTTTTCCGTCGCGCAAAACAATGGTGCGGATCGCAATGCAAGAGTCGAGATTATCCGCGTAGTCCATATAGAGTATCGACCCCGCGTAGACGCCGCGCCGCTCTGGCTCAAGCTCTCGAATGATTTCCATGGCGCGAATTTTAGGTGCGCCGGTGACCGTGCCGGCAGGAAAGCACGATCCCAGCGCGTCGAAACGATCGAGCCCGTCACGCAAACGGGCCCGCAAGCTGGTAACGAGATGCTGCACATGTGAATACCGCTCAACTGCCATCAACTCTTCGACCTTCACGGAGCCATAGTCAGCAACACGCCCGAGATCATTCCGTCCCAGATCGACGAGCATTGTGTGTTCAGACACTTCCTTTTCATCAGTTCGCAAGTCTTCGCCAAGCATCCAATCCTCAGTCTCCGTTGCTCCGCGCTTCCGAGTTCCGGCAATGGGCCGGTAATCCAACCTCTGCCCGTGACAGCGAACCAACATTTCAGGCGAGGCGCCAACGATAGTCTCCTCCCCGAGGCGGAGGTAAAACATGTATGGCGAAGGATTGATGGCCCGCAACGCCCGGTAGATCTCCAGGGGATCATCCGTAAACTTCGTGGAAAACTCCTGCGAAAGCACTACCTGGTAACAGTCGCCGGCTGCGATGTGCTCCTGAATGCGACGTACGCCGGCTTCGAAGCCTCTCCGGCTCCAGGTGGATTCCGGCTCAATCCTGGCATTCCGGGCCGGACGCTTCTCCGCAACTCTGGGCGGTACGCCCTGGCGGAGCTTCTCTTCAATAATCGCTGTGCGGCCCACGGCCTCATCATAAAGCGCTCTCAGCTTCGTGTGACTTCCTGCCGCCTCTTCCGTCAACACGATTGAGACAATCTCCGTGCGCTGTCGCAGACGATCAAAAGCAATCACGTCGCGGTAGAACATCCAGACGGCGTCGGCCTGGCTCTGAAGCGGCTGCGTTTTTGACGAGCTTTGGTCGTCAGTTTTCAAGACGGATTCGAACCAGGCTGCTGCATCGTAGCCAAGATACCCAACCGCGCCGCCGGCGAAAGGCGCCAGGCCTGAACGCTGAGCCAGCATTCGTTCCCGAAAATAATCGCGCACCCAATCTGTCGCTACGATGGGATAGGTCTCAGTACTTCCGTTTCGTTCAACGAATGTCTGCGAGCCGCGGCCGCGCACAATCATTTGAGGTTCCGCGCCGAGGAATGAATAGCGTGCAATTCGTTCGCCACCTTCCACCGATTCGAGCAAGAAAGCATATGGGGAATTGCCGGCGATGCACATGAACACGCCGACCGGCGTTTGCAGGTCAGCAAGGACAGACCGCACCACCGGCACAACGTTGCCCTGGCGTGCCTGGCGCTCAAAGTCTTCGAATGATGCGGGTTGCAGGTCAAGCATTATATCAACCGATTAGCCGCGAGCCAGTGTCCACCATCGACCACCAGAACAATTCCATTGATATATGCGGCTGCGTCAGAACAGAGGAACACCGCAGCTTTTTCAATATCTGCGATTTCTCCGAACCGACCGAGGGGTATTCCTTGCCGCAGTTTTTCTTTGATCGGCTCCGGCACAAGTCGCTTCATTCCTTCCGTATCACCGATTGGGCCCGGGGCAATAGCATTTACGCGAATACCGTAACGCCCCCACTCCACGGCCAGGTTTCGAGTTAAGGCGTCAACACCCGCTTTGGCCGCGGAAACGTGTAACTGCATTGGGGTGCCAAGGTAATGAAGCGTGGCGCTGATATTTAGAATTTGGCCGCGATTCTTTTTCAGCTCCGCAAACGCCGCCCGACAAACATTGAACGTACCCTTGAGATCGATGTCGACGACAGTCCCAAAGCCGTTAGGCGAAAGCTCTTCGGCAGCGCACAGAAAGTTTCCGGCGGCCCCATTTACCACGATATCCACTTTGCCAAACTGCTGGACCGTTCCGGCAATGGCCTTCTCCACATCCTCGGGATTGCGAACGTCCGCCGCTACCGCAAACGCCGCTCCGCCGGCTTGGTTGATAGCCTCGGCCGCCGGCTGCAAATGCTCCATCTTTCGGCTCACAAGAACTACGCGAGCGCCGGATTCCGCAAGTGCACGCGCTACACCGCCGGTGATTCCTGTTCCACCACCGGTGACGAAAGCAACCCGCTCATTTAGGATTCCGTCGGAAAATATTTTTTTGGACATAGTTACCAATCTATGAATGGGTAAGGGTGGCAAAGGAAAGACGGAACATTTTCCATTTCTCATTTTTCAATTGTCAATCGCGGATTCAACTTGGAAGTGCAACAGAACGTTGTCTTCTTGTTCGTGTCCGTTCGTGTGATTTCGTGGATCGTTCTGTTG
>JACCUI010000096.1 GCA_013811945.1 Pyrinomonadaceae bacterium
TGGCTGCACCGTCCATTTCGTCGATGAGATGCTCGACGGCGGTCCCATCATCGCCCAGAGTATCGTGCCCGTTTTGGCAGATGACAGCGAAGAAACCCTTTCGGCTCGCATCCTGGAGCAGGAGCATCTGCTCTATCCTGAGACAGTCGCTCTCATCAGTAGCGGAAACTATTACGTGGTTGGCCGTCGGGTTATTAAGAAGGAGTAACCTCCTGACGGTTCGAGAAACTAATATCTACGATTTTACGATTCACAATTCACCATTTACGATTCAGCAATGACAATTGAGGAACAACTCGAGCACCTGCGTAAAGGCACCGTTGAAATCATTCGCGAGAGTGAGCTGCGAGCAAAGTTAGAGAAGTCAGCGAAGACAGGCAGGCCGCTGCGTGTGAAGCTCGGTGTCGATCCCACCGCCCCCGATATCCATCTCGGGCACACGGTTGTCATTCGCAAGTTGCGGTCGTTTCAGGATCTCGGTCACACGGTGATTTTTCTAATTGGCGACTTCACCGGAATGATTGGGGACCCTTCCGGCAATTCTGCGACGCGTCCGCAGCTCACGCGCGAAGAAATCAACGCTAACGCCGAAACCTATAAACAGCAGATCTTCAAATTGCTCGCTCCTGATAAGACGGAGATTCGCTTCAATGCAGAGTGGATGGACAAGCTGGGTTCTGATGGCTTCATCCGTTTAGCCTCACACGTCACCGTCAAACAAATTCTCGAACGCGACGACTTTTCCAAACGCCTGGCTGACGAACGCCCCATTGCCTTGCACGAACTGCTCTATCCGCTGACGCAAGCTTACGATTCGGTCGCGCTCGAAGCTGATGTCGAGCTGGGTGGCACGGATCAAAAGTTTAACCTGCTGATGGGACGGAATCTGCAACGCGAGTATGAACAGGAGGCACAGGTTTGCGTCATCATGCCGCTCTTGGAAGGCACCGACGGCGTTCAGAAGATGTCGAAGAGCCTCGGAAACTACATCGGCATCAACGAGCCGCCGGCGGAGATCTTCGGCAAGGCAATGTCGATCTCGGATGACCTGATGTGGCGCTACTATGAACTACTGACGGATTTGTCGACGCCGGAGATCGTCGCACTTCGCTCAGCTGCGGAGAGGGGTGAGCGCAATCCGCGTGACCTGAAAGTCGACTTGGCGAAACAAATCATCACCGACTTTCACTCGAAGGAAGCTGCAGACGCTGCTGAGGAAGATTTTGTTCGGAGGTTCCGCAACAAGGAGACTCCGGACGAAGTGCAGGAGCACTCTCTTCCGTCCAACCATCCCCAGGGTTGGGATTTGTCTCAGTTGTTAGTCACCGTGGGGATGGCGGAGTCCAAAGCTGAGGCGCGGAGACTTATCCAGCAGGGGGGAGTATCAGTGAACGGCGAAAGGCAAACCATCGCCAACTCTTTGACAATCTGGAAACCTGGTATGTCAACTTTAATCAAAGTCGGCAAGCGCCGTTTCGTTCGCGTCAACTTCTCATAAAGGCGAGCAGTGATAAGGTTTGAAATCGATTGGTAAGAACGACCACGAAATCACACGAACGAACACGAAAAGTATTCGTGCCATTTCGTGGATCGCTTATCGTATCAACCTGAGAATATGACCAAATAAAGGTGGTAACACGATGTCAGATGAAAACAAAGCGCTCATCCATCGCTGGTTTGAAGAGGTATGGAACAAGGGTCGGGAAGAAGCAATCGACGAGATGTTTGCGGAGGACGGTATGGCCCATGGCCTGGCTGACGAGGGCGGGGAGCCACTTCGCGGGGCGACCGGTTTCAAGCCCTTCTTCCGGAAGTTCCGGGCTGCCTTTCCCGACATCGAAGTCGTCGTTGAGGACACCGTCACCGAGGGCGACAAGGTCGCGGCGCGCTGCACGGTTCGCGGCACGCACCAGTCAGATAGTTTGGGCTTTGCGGCGACCCAACAGCCGATGGAGATCACCGGCATAACCATCGTGCGCGTGCGTGATGGCCAGATCGTCGAGGCGTGGAACAACTTCGACTTTATGAGTATGTTTAAACAGCTCGGCGCGCTCTAGCAAAAAATGTCGGCAGCGATCGCCACCGAAGACACTTTAATTATCGAAACGCCTGAGCGCGTGCCGTTGCACTTCGCCCTGGCGTCGATTGGAAACCGCTTTCTCGCCTGCACAATCGATCATGCCATTCAAGCGCTAACGATGATCCTGATGGGGATCGCTTTCTTTACCCTGGCAAACTATTCGAGTTTGAGCGATCAGCTTACGAGCGCGCCCAAGTGGGTCTACGCAGTCTTAATTCTCGTCCTATTTTTAATTGTCACCGGCTACTTCGCTTTCTTTGAGTGGCTTTGGAATGGACAGACGCCTGGAAAGCGTTGGCTCAAGCTCCGCGTAATTCGCGAAGACGGCCGCCCGGTAACTTTTTGGGAGGCCCTGGTCAGAAACCTACTGCGTAGCTTCGATATGATGCCAGCGCCCTTCTATTCAATTGGATTGATTTCAGTTTTCAGTACAGAAAAAGATCAGCGAGTCGGAGATCTGGTGGCCGGCACAGTGGTGGTTCGCGAGCGTGAGACAGAGGCCCCGGCCTTTGCTCAAGTGTTTGCCGCCGCGGTGAGTGATCCGGCGCAACGTCGATCGTTCAAGCCAGTGGAGTTCATCGCTGATCTCAGCGGGTTAACTGAATCTGAGATCCAAGTGGTAGAAACATTTCTACGCCGTCGCTGGGATCTGCAGGACGTGCCGCGTCAATGGATGGCCTGGCGTGTTTCCCTACCCATCATGTACAAGATTCGTCCCACTTACGATCTCGCAACTTTTTCTTATGAGGGGTTTCTGGAGGAGCTGCTCCATCGCTACCGCGTCACGCACCGTTTCATCGACTGAGTAAACCATCTCAGGGAGAGCACTCAATCTTGAACTGAACCCCTCAAGCTGAGGAAATTTGCTTAGGTTGGATAATTGTCTCAAGGTTGAGTGGCGGCGGATCAGGAGGGGGCTGAACAGACCACCCATTCCGGTGCGCTGAATTCCGGGGTTTTCACAGAGTCTCTTAACGAGGGGCTATTAGCCATCAGCTAGTGCGGACGAGGCATCGTCAGATCACTTACAGATGACACTACCCGCGGGGGCGGCAAATTGACGGGCTATTTTTTGATTTGCTACCCTCAGAGCTGCTCCCTTTGACAGAAATTCTCTAATGAGGGTCTGAAGCAAGAATATGTCAGTAGATGTTTTCATTTTAGGTGGTAAGAGAACGCCGATGGGGGAGTATGTAGGTGCGCTGAAAGACGTTTCGGCAATCGACTTGGGAGTAGTTGCCGCGAAAGGAGCACTCGAAGCCACCAACGTCGCTCCTGAGGAGATCGACCACGCGGTCATTGGTAATGCACTGCAAACTTCCGGCGATGCGATTTACGGTGCACGACACGTAGCCCTCAAAGCAGGGGTGCCCTTTGAACGTCCCGCGTTGACGGTAAATCGCCTCTGCGGTAGCGGCATTCAGGCGATTGTGTCGGGCGCGCAGATAATTCAACTGGGAGAAGCGGCAACCGCCCTGGTTGGTGGCATGGAATCAATGTCGCAAGCTCCGCACGTGGTAAGAGGCGCGAGGTCAGGGTTCGCCCTGGGCCAGGGGAAGCTTGAAGACAGCCTGATGGTCGCTTTGCTTGATACCTACTGCAACACTCCGATGGCGGGTACGGCGGAAAACCTCGCTCGAAAATTTGAGGTCTCACGCGAAGAGCAAGATACCTATGCACTTCGTTCGCAGCAGGCAGCGGGGCGCGCGAAAGATGCGTGTTACTTGTCGGCTGAGATCGTTCCCGTTGAAGTAAAGACGCGTAAGGGCAGTTTTCTTTTCGAACACGACGACCACTTAAGGCCGGACACTACCATGGAGATTTTGGCGCAGCTCAAACCGGCCTTTGTTAAAGACGGATTCGTCACCGCGGGAAATGCGTCCGGTATCGTTGACGGTGCTGCGGCCCTGGTGATTGCCAACGAAGAATTCGTCAAGAGTCGCAACCTAAAACCGATGGGTCGAATCGTCAGCTGGGCCTACGCTGGTGTCGAGCCTGAGCTAATGGGCATTGGTCCGGTGCCGGCAACGCGTAAGGCTCTGGAACGAGCGGGACTAAAACTTTCAGACATGGACCTCATCGAGGTGAATGAGGCATTTGCCGCGCAGTACCTGGCCGTCGAAAAAGAGTTGGGCCTGGATCGTTCACGCACGAATGTCAACGGCGGCGCGATTGCGCTGGGTCATCCCCTGGGAGCGACCGGGACGCGTCTGGTTCTTACCGTACTGCACGAGTTGCATCGACGCGGCGGAAGATACGGATTGGCCACGGCGTGTATAGGGGGCGGGCAAGGCATCGCGATGATTGTCGAACGAGTTTAGATTAGTGAGCTTTGCACTTTGTGCTTTGTGCTTTGTTTCCCCTCGCATCTTGAGCGCAACTACAAAGAACAAGCACAAGAGCTCAATTTCTGGTTACCATTCCTGATTTCTTTGGAGGGCTTGATTTCCTGAATTTCCGATCAAAATCCAAAATTTAAGCGGAGATATCCTGCGGCCTTCAGTCCCGATTCGATAAGTACTGAAAACAGCAGCCTTAAGCCGGAACCTGATGAGTCTTCCCATTCGGCACAAGTCTTGCGAAGGTGAAACGTGATGCAGACTGCCAGTCGTCACCAGACCGAATTCGTCACCCGCAAAAATTCACCTCGATTTAATTGTTCTAGACTTGCGGAACGCCGTGCAGGCATGATAGAAGGTCGCATCTGCACTTAATGCTAATCGCTATTTTCTTGTTTTGGTTGATTCAAATCACTTCCGAGTTCAAGGTCACAATCTGCGCCCCCTGGATTTGGGTGCGCGGATCAGCCCTCAACTGCCAACTTTGATGCTTAAGGAGTTTTTATGTCGAGAATTTTGAGGCTCTCTTTTCTAGTGCTCCTTATGGTCGCCACGAGCGCGATCGTAATTGGCCAATCCACTGTGGCGGGCGCAATCGGCGGATCAGTTTCCAACCCGAATAAAGAAGTTGTTCCCGGTGCGACTGTAACTACTCGGAACGCCGAGACGAATAAAGAGGATTCCATAACTACTGATGATCAGGGTCGTTTTCGTATAACGAACTTGCAACCCGGAATCTACGCAGTGACTATCAACGCCTCGGGTTTCGGCCCCTTCTCTCAGCCTCAGGTCGTCGTCGAAGTGGGGCGTGTAACGGAGTTGGATGTTGCTCTGACGCTTGGTGAAGTGACCGGAAGTGTCGAGGTTACTGGTGAAGCTCCGGTAATCAATACATCCCAGCAAGATTTTTCTACAAATGTGAACCAGACTTCGATTAATGAGCTTCCAATAAACGGTCGTCGTGCCTCCAATTTCGTGCTGCTGACCCCCGGTGCGGTGCCCGACGGAGATTTCGGTCTAATAAGTTTCCGCGGTATCTCGGGACTGCTTAACAACAGCACTGTTGATGGCGGCAACAATAATAACGCGTTCTTCTCTGAAGAAGCTGGCCGCACGCGCATTAGCTCCTCGATCAGCCAGGCGGCTGTGCGTGAATTCCAAGTCAACACTTCGAACTACTCGGCTGAGTACGGTCGCGCCGCCGGCGGCGTTATTAATACCGTCACCAAGTCGGGGACAAACGATTTTCACGGCCAACTGTTCTACTACCTGCGAGATAACAAATGGGGAGCACGCAATCCGCGGGGGTTTAATCCCCAGACCGGGGCGGCCCTCAAACCAGTGGACAAACGTCATCAGTTTGGCGGTGCTATCGGTGGCCCAATCGTCCCAAACAAGGCGTTCTTCTTTTTCAGCTATGATCAGCAGAAGCGCGACTTCCCGGGAATCGCTCAGTTTGACAGCGGCACTTTCCTGAACACCGTTAACACGGCGACGCTGAACGCCCGCGGTGTGACTCAGGCGCAGATCGACGCGACCAGGGCTTTTATCCTCAGCCTAACGGGCGAGGTGCCTCGCAAGCAGGATCAGACCTTGATTTTGCCCAAGATTGATTGGAACATTAATGACTCAAACACTTTCTCGTTTACTTATAATCGTCTTCGTAGCGAGTCGCCAAACGGCGTTCAGACGCAGGCAACTGTTACGCGAGGCCGCTCTAGTTTCGGTGACGATTTCGTCAACATTGATTACGGCATTTTCCGACTGACCTCGACCATTACGCCCACACTTCTCAATGAAGCGCGGGTTAAGATCGGGAAAGAAGACCTTTTCCAATTCAGCACACCGCCGCTGCCAGGTGAGCCT
The DNA here is from genome assembly GCA_013811945.1 of Pyrinomonadaceae bacterium. Lineage (GTDB taxonomy): Bacteria > Acidobacteriota > Blastocatellia > Pyrinomonadales > Pyrinomonadaceae > PSRF01. Next base: position 6,286 of record JACCUI010000096.1, read on the forward strand.
ACTACGGGCCTCGATGGACGCTCGCCTTCAGTGGCAACCACCGGTGGTCTCACCTTCGGAAAACCAAACTTCCTGGAACGGCTACACAATCCACTTGAGAAGAACTTTCAGCTGGTTGACAATATCTCACTCTCGCGAGGCAATCACTCGTTCAAATTTGGCGTTGATTACCTCCGCACCAGAGATCTTCTGGACAACCTATTCCAGGAGGGTGGCGTTTACGCTTACAACAACATCAACGACTTCATCGTTGACTACGCCAACTTTACGGGTAGCGGCGGGATTCGCTCCCTGGTCCCCACGGCGGCGCAACCCAACCTTGGGGTCTGTCCCCAGATTGCGGCTTCAACAAGCCCGAACCCTTCTACGCGTCGTGCCGGCCTATGCTACACCAGCAACTACGCGCAAGGTTTTGGCGTACATGGTGCAGAGTTTGATACTACCGACTGGGCTTTTTACGTTCAGGACGATTGGCGTTGGTCACCGCGATTGACCGTTAACCTCGGCCTGCGTTACGAAGTTGAACTCTTACCCGAGCCGCAGTTCCCAAATCCAATCTTCCCGCAGACCAGCGAGTTGCCTAATGACAAAAACAATTTTGGACCGCGCGGCGGTTTCGCTTACGACTTGACAGGCGATGGCAAGACTTCGGTTCGTGGCGGCATGGGTCTCTATTATGGCCGCCTCATAAATTCGACAATCTCGAATGCGATTACGAACACAGGAATTGACAGAGCCCAGTTGCAAGTTTCTCTTGCTGCAACTGTTTCAGGCGCTCCCATTTTCCCAAACGTTGTTCCGGCACCGGCCGCTATCGCAAACCCGACGGGCGCACACCTCCCTGGATCGAGCATAGTGGTGTTGGCGCCAGACCTTCATCTGCCGATGATCTTTCAAGGCGACTTCATCGTAGAGCGCGAAATCGCGCGAAATACGTTGGTCTCCGCGTCTTATATAACTAGCCGAGGACGTTTCCTGCCGACCTTCATAAACAAGAACCTGGCACCGCCGGGTGGGTTCCAAACCTTGACGGTAACCAGCGGCGAGTTCGCAGGACAGTCGGTCACCGTGCCGGTCTACACAGCGCGTATTAATTCGAACTTCTTCAACATCACCGAAGTGCGTGGCGCAGTCGAGTCGACCTATCACGCGCTGGTGCTGCAAGCCAATCGTCGTTTTACCAATGGCTTGCAATTCCAGGCCAGCTACACCAAGTCGAGCGCGCGCGACAACGGACAAACGTCGGTGACGTTCACGTCGACGAATACTCCTACTGATCCTTACAACCTCAATCTGGATCGAGGTCCAACAAGTTTCGACATCCCCCATCGCTTCGTGGGCAGCGCTGTCTGGTCGCCGACGACAGACAGGGATGGCGCAGCGCGAGCGATTCTCAACGGCTGGACATTCGCTCCGATCGTCACGCTTCAGTCAGGACGCCCATACTCGCCGGGAGTGTCTGTGACAACCAGGCCTCTCCTTAACGCGCTGAACAGTTCCATCACCGGTTCGGGCGGCGACAGCTACTTCCTGCCATTGGGCCGAAACAGCTTCCGCCAGCCGAAGATTTTTAACGTTGATGGACGCCTTTCGCGGCGCTTTAACTTTAACGAGTCGATGAACCTCGAATTGTTAGTTGAGGCCTTCAACCTCTTCAATCGGACTCACATCACTTCCGTCAACACCACGGCCTTCCGGTTGGTCAGTGCAGTTTCCGGCGGACCGGGCGTCAACCTCGTTCCCGATGCGACTTTTGGCACAGACGCAGCGACAGGCAACTCGATCTTCCGCGAACGGCAAGTCCAGTTAGCAGTCCGCTTCCACTTCTAACTGAAAGCAGTTGAAAACCCAGCGGGTGGGCCTTTTAAGAGGCCCACCCACTTTTTTTATGTCCTGGTCTTTCTGGGTCGAATGGCATCATTTCTCGACACACGAGAATCTTCGTTGTTAGGGAAACTGGGAGAGGCCACTCGTTTCGAGGTGAGGCTGCCCATCTGCCTGAAGTTTTGGATTTCGTAAACCACTCTGACGCGTTAGGAACCACGACCGCGGAGGTCAGCTTCTCGCTTAGTGGCGCCGCCCAGGATGTTCTAACTTAACTCACTTCTGAGTTCCTAAAGCATACGCAGAACGACGCCGTTTTTCCGCGATAGAGAGCAGGCTTTCCGCTAAGTTGTTCTGGCGCAACTCTTTGCCTCAATCGACCGGATTGCAGTTCGGCAGGAACAACGCTTGCGATGTGAAACCTCACAAAAAGCAGGAGGTTGCGCCCGGCGGACCCTTACAGTTGGAATAAACAAGGAGGTTAGTCATGGGTTTACCAAACAAAGACGAGCTCGAGGGAAAGTTTGACCAGGCCAAAGGTGGAATCAAGGAAAACGTTGGCAGAGCGATCGACGACAAGGACATGGAACACGAAGGCAAAGCCGACCGTGCCAGCGGTGATGTGCAAGAGGGTTGGGGAAAGGCGAAACGCAAAGTCGGCGAGACCGTAGAAGACATTGGAGATGCCATTAAGAGATAGACGAAAGCTGCTAAAGCAGTCTTTTCACGATAAAAAAATGAGGGCCTGTGGCGAACCACTCGCACAGGCCCTCATTTTTATCGTCGTAACCTATTCAGCCCGCACGTGCTGGGCACCAACATCGCAAGTAGTCCCCCGGCGAAATTCTTTGTTGCGGGTAGGCTGTCAGTCATGAGTACACCGATCTCGCGTATAACTGCGCTTCAAATTGCATCCACCGCCGCTTCTGATTCGATACGCGAGTGAGCCCCAGGCTGTGAAAAACAAACACGATCCACGAAACCTCACAAAACCTCACGAAATGGATGCTTTAATCGAGTTACTTCGTTGTGATTTCGTCGATCGCTTTACCGCTTCTTGTGCGCTACTTTTTCGGCAACCTACTAGAGGACTAAGCTACCCGAATGTTGTAATGTGATTGCTTAGTCTTGCCATGACGAGCGGTGTTCCCAATAACATGGGCCAGGGGTGGACTTGAGAATTTTACATATCAGCTCAGCGCAAGCATTTGGCGGTGGCGAGCGTCACCTTGTCGATCTGGCCAATGCGCTTGCTACTCGAGGTCATGAAGTGTTCGCAGTAGTGCGGCCAGATTCGCCTTTGATTGCCGAACTCACCGGCCTCCCGGTGCAGAACCTGGTCTATCTTCCCCTGCGCAACGCGCTGGATGCAAAAAGCGCGGGCCGGCTCGCGACGTTTGTGGGAAAGCAGAAGATTCAACTCATCCATGCACACATGGCCCGTGATTACCCATTGGCCGCTTACGCAGGCAGGCGAAATCCGAAAGCGCAGCTAGTCGTTACTCGACACGTTCTGTTTCCGCTAAACCGTTTGCACCGAATTACTCTCTCCCGCGTGGCCAGAGTCGTGGCCGTATCCGAGGCAGTCGGTCGCCAACTCCGCATTCAGAAATTGGTGCCGCCGGAGCGAGTCACCGTGGTTTACAATGGAATTGACATCGCCCGTTTTGAGACCGCGATGCGAGAATTCGATCGAGAGCAGTTTTGCCGTCGCTGGGACGTGCCGGAAAACACTACGCTGGTGGGAAGTGTCGGATCGCTCAACCCACTGAAGGGCCACGAAGATTTTCTCCAGGCTGCCGCGCTGGTTACGGATATTTTTCCCGCCGCGTATTTCATCGTTGCCGGCGTGGACGTCACTGCGGGACAAACAAATCGGACCAATCTGGAACGCCTGGTACGAGAACTCAAACTGGAGTCCAGAGTTCGCTTTATCGGGAAGATGGACGATGTAGCGCCCCTATTTTGCGCTTTGGACATATTCGTTTCAGCGTCACAGTCTGAATCATTTGGTTTAGCCATTGCCGAAGCGATGAATACTGGCACTCCAGTGGTGGCGACCGAAACCGAAGGTGCCCGGGAGCTCATTCGGGACGGCGCCACGGGTTTGCTTTTGAAGGTTCGGGATGTGGGAGCGCTGGCGGAGGCCATCGGTACTTTACTGGGTGACGAAGAGCGACGCCAGCGAATTGGTCAGAGTGCTCGCGAAGAAGTGAGGCTTCGCTTCAGCCTCGATAGAATGGTTGACGCTACCGAGCAAATCTATCAGGAGAGCCATGCCTCAAGGGTAGTTTCTGTCAGACGTCAGAACGGAGAGCGGTAGCGACCCGGTCTCAACGGGAAGTATACGGCCGGGCGGTTCTGACAGGGTTCGCTGAGAGCCGCCGCCAGATCAGACCGGGTCGCTACCGCTCGCCGTTCTGACAGGCGCTTAGAGCTCGTCAATTTTGGCGGCAAGAACGAAATCGCTTTCGGTCAGTCCATCGATCTTGTGGGTCCAGATAGTAATCTCCGCCCGGCCCCAGCCGAAGCAGATGTCGGGATGATGGCCTTGCTCTTCCGCAAGATTGCCAACGCGATCGACAAACGCCTGAGCCTCTCGGAAGTTCTCGAACTTGTAAGCCTTGCTCAAGTGGTGCTCGTTGACGACTTCCCAGCCATTAAACTGAGATAAGAATTTCTAGATTTCCTCACCTTTAAGCGGAGGCACGCCACCCCGACAAGGAACACACTCGCGACTTGCCAGGTTGTTCATATCGTCTCCGCCCCGAAGGCTGATTTTTTTAAAATTGCGACCTGACCCGCATGATAAAGATCATGCTGTATCACTCCGTGAATTGTCACGTAAACGGAAGGCATGTCTTGCAGGATGGGTTCATCAAGCCGCGCTTCCGTGAGGAAAGCAATGGATTCCCTCAGTTTGCGATGACCTTCTATCAGTGCGGCTTTGGTAGTGGCCCAAGCCGCCTCGGTGGGGTCGGTAACGCGAGGCCAATTCTCGGCCGTGGAAAGCTCGGCTCGATCTCCTTCGAGTCTGCGGCGACAGGCGCCTTCCCAGGCGGCAATGTGAACTACCAGCTCCCAGATGCTATGAGCACCCGCCAGGGGATGCGCGGCCGCCTGCTTAGCGGTTACACCCTCAAGCGTTTCCAGCACTCCGGGACCATGCCATGCTCCGCCTTCAAAGGCCAGTCTTAACTGTGTTTCAATCCTCTGGATCTCGTTCATTACGCTTTGCTCCGACTAGTCTCCTGGCTTAAGGCGATCCGCCTCAAACACTCCGGCCGTACACTTCCCAGTTGAGACCGGGTCGCTACCGCTCGCCGTTCTGACAAGCTCTTCCAGATCGGCGCGCAACTCCTCGCGCTCGGCGTAGAGTCTTGCAAGTGGACCCGGCAAAGCTATGAGCTCGACCTGGGCTGGTTCAAAACCACGCTCACGCATCTGTCGTTCAAAATTCACTTCGACTTCACGCAGTCGTTCCTCAAGCCGACCTTCCCCTTCGTGGGTGTTGTAGCTCATGGGGCTATTCTACACGCAATCTTAGCCCTTCTCTCATGATCATGGACTGCGCGCCCCAGAGCCAATCGCGCGCGCGGAATGCGCATGCGGGCGACTTGCTAAGATCGCTCTTTAGCGGATAGTCTTAACCCGAAGCCTTCAGCAATTAAACAAACATATTCCGGCAGACCCGGGGTGGTAGGACGCACTTGCGCTCACGGGGTTGGTCCTGTCTACTCAAAGCCGCTTTAAGGAGGATTTGTGACAATTCTTCATCCCTTCAGTGCTTTGCGTCCGCCACCTGAGAGGGCCAAACAAGTGTCTAGCGTTCCCTATGATGTCGTGAACACTGAAGAAGCGCGCGCGCTTGCCTCCGACAATCCTTTGAGCTTTCTACATGTATCGCGTCCGGAAATTGATCTCCCGGAAGGAACCGGCGTACACAGCGACGCGGTCTACCGCAGGGCAGCAGACAACTTTCAGAATTTGATTAAGAACTGTCCGCTGGAAAATGAAGAACTTCCCCGTATCTATCTCTATCGACTAATCATGGGCGAGCATGAACAGATTGGCGTAGTCGCTTGCTGTTCCGTTGATGAGTATGACACGGATGTAATTCGTAAACATGAATGCACGCGCCGAGACAAAGAGGACGATCGTACCCGGCATATGCTCTTTTTACGAGCACAAACCGGGCCCGTATTTCTCACGTATCGAGCGCGGCGTGATATCGACACGATGGTGATGGAGACGATGATGGCCAACGCCCTCTTCGACTTCACGGCTGATGACGGGATCCAGCATACAATCTGGCGTGTTCCTGATCCGGTGCGGTTCGTGCAGGCCTTTCGGAATGTACCCTACCTTTATATTGCCGATGGCCATCACCGCGCGGCCAGCGCCAGCCGCGCTCGCGCCGAACTGAAGGACCAGGGTTCCACTCACACGGGCGACGAAGAGTACAACTTCTTTCTGGCCGTAATTTTCCCGGACGATCAGCTGCAGATTCTTCCCTACAATCGCGTCGTGCGAGATCTGAATGGTCAATCAAAGTCTGAGTTTCTTTCAAATGCAAAAAGGATTTTTGAAGTCTCGGAGAAGGGAGCACCCACACCCAAAGCACCCGGTAACTGGAGTATGTATCTTGATAACCAATGGTATGGTCTGCGCTTGCCTGCGAATGCCCCGAAGCCAGGGGGCGCGGTGGCTTCATTGGACGTCGCGCTGCTTCAAGACCGACTGTTAGGTCCAATCCTTGGGATAAAGGACGTGCGCACCGACAAACGAATCGACTTTGTTGGTGGGCTGCGGGGCACGAAAGAACTTGAGTGCTTGGTTGACGAAGGAAAGGCCGCCGTCGCCTTTTCGTTGTATGCGACAAATGTCGCTGACCTTTTGCGCGTATCTGACGCGGGCGAGATCATGCCGCCGAAGTCAACCTGGTTCGAGCCGAAGCTGCGGGATGGGTTGCTGATACACACGATATGATTTTAGATTTTTAATTGTTGATTTTTGATTTCGCAAATCCGGTCTTCGCTTTCAGGTCGCGAATCAGCAATCAACAAGCGGCAATCGCAAATCAAAATTCAAAAATCAACAATGACCCCATGCTTGTTTTAATCGCTGACAAATTCGAACAGTCCGGGCGCGATGGTCTACAAACCATCGGTTGTGAGATTTCGTTTCAGCCTGACCTGAAGGACGACGCGCTGGTTGAGGCGATACGCAAGGAAAACCCGGATGTGCTGGTAGTGCGCGGTACGAAGGTTACCGAAGCCATGCTGGCTGCCGGCCAAATCAAGCTGGTGGTCCGAGCCGGAGCGGGTTTCAACACCATCGACGTGGCCGCGGCGTCAAGACGAGGGATTTACGTTTCGAACTGTCCGGGTAAGAATTCGATTGCCGTGGCGGAGTTGGCCTTTGCACTGATTCTGGCCCTGGATCGCCGCATCGCCGATAACGTTACTAGCTTGCGACGCGGTGAGTGGAACAAGAAGGAGTTTTCCATGGCGCGCGGTCTATACGGTCGGACCCTCGGACTGATTGGTCTCGGCAAGATCGGGCAGGAGATGATCCCGCGGGCGCAGGCCTTCGGTATGCCGGTTATAGCGTGGAGTCGGAGTCTAACTCCGGATCGCGCCGCCGAGCTTGGAGTTGAATATCGAGCGCAGGCCGTGGACGTCGCGAAGGAAGCCGATGTGGTCAGTGTGCACCTGGCATTGAATCCAAAAACAAAAGACTTCATTGACGCCGAATTCTTTGCCGCGATGCGTGAAGGGGCTTACTTCGTCAATACCGCGCGGGGTGAAGTGGTGAATCAGGGAGCGCTGGTTGAAGCAATGAGGAGTCGCGGGTTACGAGTGGGACTTGACGTGTTCGCGAACGAGCCCACCTCCGCAACCGGCGAGTTCAGTGATCCTATTCGAGATGAGCCAAATCTATTTGGCACCCATCACATTGGTGCTTCAACGGATCAAGCGCAGGAGGCCATCGCCGCGGAGACAGTCCGAATAGTTAGGGAGTTTAAGGAGACCGGTAAGGTTCCGAACGTCGTGAACCTGGCTCGGCAAACGCCGGCGACCCACCGACTGGTTGTGCGTCATCTGGATCGTCCGGGGGTGTTGGCCGGCGTGCTCGACGCAATCAAAGCCGAACAGATCAACGTGCAGGAGATGGAAAATATCGTTTTCGAGGGGGCTGCCGCTGCTGTCGCACGGATCAATCTAGATAACGCGCCGTCGCTGCACACGCTAAAGCGCTTACGCACCGAAAATGCTGACGTGATCGAACTCAATTTACTGAAGTTGAGCCACGAATGAATACCACTCTCATTACCGGCGCGTCGAGTGGCATCGGCGAAGCCTTTGCGAGAAGGTTTGCAGCGCTGGGCCGCAATGTTGTCCTGGTGGCGCGGTCTGAAGACAAACTTGTTTCATTGTGCAATGAACTCGGTCGCATCAACAGCATCAGGGCCCAGTACGTTGCGATAGATCTTTCGAAACCGGAATCGCCGGCACGTTTGTTTGAGGAGACGGAAAAGCGTGGACTGGTCATTGATATGCTCATCAACAATGCCGGCTTTGGTTCAATGGGAGAATTTAACAGGCTTGATGTGACCCGTGAGCTTGAGATGATCGACTTGAATGTGAAGGGGTTGGTTGATTTGACATATCGATTTCTGGTGCCGATGCGCGCTCGTAAACGGGGGACAATTATCAACGTCGCTTCTACGGCGGGGTTTCAACCAGTTCCCTTCATGGCCACGTATGCAGCCACTAAAGCGTTTGTGCTCTCCTTCTCGGAAGCTTTGTGGGAGGAGAATCGATCTCACGGAGTACAGGTAATGGCTCTTTGCCCGGGCGTGACCGAAACAAACTTTTTTGAGGCTGCTCAGATTCGGATGCCCCCCATGCGCGCGGCGCAGACACCGGAAGACGTGGTTGACACGGCCTTGCGCGGGCTGGCGCGCGGCAAGAGTCACATAGTTTCAGGTTGGTCAAACCTTCTCATGATCGAATCAGAGCGGCTGGTGCCTCGTTCCTTCGTGGTCAGGATGGCTGGGCGAGTTTTACGGCCGTATTTTGGCTACGGAAACAAGGAAACCCCCGCCACGAAGGACAAGAAGGAGTAGATCGTAAATGGTAACCAAACAATCTATGGTCAGTGGAGGAAGAATGACTGAGCGGATTTTTAACTTCAGTGCCGGCCCGGCAGTATTGCCGTTACCGGTTTTGGAAGAGGCGCAGCGCGACATGCTGTCTCTCCCCGGTGTGGGCATGTCAGTGATGGAGATCAGTCATCGATCCAAGACATTTGATGAGATTTTCAGCCGTGCCGAATCCGGCATCAGAGATTTACTAGGAGTGCCGGATAACTATCACGTCCTTTTCCTGCAAGGTGGTGCGAGCCTGCAGTTTTCCATGGTGGCTTTAAATTTTCTGGCGGAGCACGCCAGCGCTGACTACATCATCACCGGCAGTTGGGGCAAGAAGGCATTGAAAGAGGCCAAGCGCTCAGGTTCCGCGAAGGTCGCTGCTACCATGGCGGATGGCGGGTTCACTAGGGTTCCCACCGATAGCGAGCTGACTATCGATCCCAACGCGGCCTACGTTCACTTTACGACCAATGAAACCATTGAAGGCGTGGAATGGAAGCAAGAGCCTAAGGTAGGCGATGTTCCACTCGTGGCCGATGCTTCGTCCGACATACTGTCTCATACGATCCCAATTAAGAAATACGCTCTGATCTACGCAGGTGCGCAAAAGAATATGGGACCCAGCGGCGTCACGCTCGTGATACTCCGCGACGATCTTCTGACGCGAATCCCCGAGGGACTCCATACGATGCTCGACTACCGCACACAGGTGGAGAATAAGTCGCTCTACAACACCCCGAATACCTGGGGCATTTATATCCTCAGTCTCGTGTGCAAGTGGGTGAAAGACAAAGGTGGCCTCTCAGCAATGCAGCGAGAGAACGAAGAGAAGGCGGGGCTTCTTTACGATGCGATCGACTCGACTGACTTTTACCGGGGACATGCCGATACCGACTCTCGTTCTTTAATGAACGTAACCTACCGTCTGCCGTCCGAGGAACTCGAAAAGAAGTTCACCTCCGAAGCTACAGCCCAGGGCCTGGATGGATTGAAAGGACACCGTTCGGTGGGTGGAGTCCGAGCGTCCATCTACAATGCTTTCCCGCGAGAAGGTGTCGAAGCGCTGGTCGGGTTTATGAAAGAGTTTGAGCGAAAGAACGGATGAATGTTGTCAGTGTCAGTTGCAGTCTGTACTTTGTGCTTGGATGTGTGCTGAGATTTCTCCCTTGCACGGAAGCACCAAAGTGCTGACGGAAGTTCAAGTGCAAAGCACTAGTACAAAGAACTAAGTAAAGAGTACAAACAACGGACCACTGACCACGACGACTGACCCTCTACCAGCTCAATGGATACCCGCCAGCAAGAGTCTCCTTCTGACAATGAGTTTGTGACCTTGCGCGTTAACGAGGCCGACACCGGGTCGCGGCTGGACACTTATCTGGCCACTAACATCGAAGGTTGGAGCCGTGCGCGACTCCAACAATTGATTGAAGACGCAGAGGTCCTGGTCAATGGGAGATCTGCGAAGTCTTCACAGAAGCTGCACGAAAATGACGAGATAGAAGTAGAACTGGTTTCCTCGCCTACAGTCGCCTTTGCTTCGGAAGACATTCCGCTGGCGATCGTTTACGAGGATTCCGACCTGATCGTGGTCAATAAACCAGCCGGTCTCGTGGTTCATCCGGCCGCGGGTATACATTCTGGCACGCTGGCCAACGGGCTGGCGTTTCATTTTCAACATCTCTCAAGTCAAGGTGGAACGATTCGGCCTGGGATCGTGCATCGACTCGACAAAGACACATCAGGACTGCTGGTGGCCGCCAAAACGGAACTGGCCCATGAGAAGCTGGGAGATCAGTTTCGCGCTCGCGAGGTGTTTAAGTCTTACGTTGCACTCGTTCATGGAGTTGTAGAAAACGACAGCGGGCGGATCGATCAATCTATCGCCCGCGACCCGCGCAACCGGACGCGGATGGCTGTCATCCGGGCTGGAAGGTCGGCGTTGTCGCTGTACACCACTCGGCGGCGGTATGATCGCTTCACTTTACTCGATGTTGAGTTGAAAACCGGACGCACTCATCAAATCCGGGTGCACCTCTCCTGGCTGAAGCATCCGGTGGTGGGCGATGAAGTTTATGGCGGGGGCCGCGACAAAACAGTACTGGACCCGAAATTGAAGGCGCAGATTCGCAAGCTCGGTAGGCATTTCCTTCATGCCGAGCAACTGGGATTTCGTCATCCAGGCACGGACAAGCCAATGATGTTCCAGGTGCCACTGCCTGTTGAGCTTGGAGGACTGGTTGCGATTCTGGAGTCCGAAGCGAAGTGACGCTAAGACGAACAGTAGGGAGAGTGGCGTTAATAGTTCAGGTAGTAGTTCACGCAAAGACGCAAAGGGGGCAAAGACGCCAAGAATTCTCGGATATAAAATTAAAAAATCCGGGATAGAACGCCCATGTTTGCTGCGCGCTCATCTTTGCGTCTTTACCCCCTTTGCGCCTTTGCGTGAACTAAGGCATGGGCTCGAAGCGCTTCACGAGCTGTTGGAAGCGGTCGTCGGATCTGAGGTCATCGAAAATGGGATCCACTCGTATCAACACAAGTCCTGGATGGCGGCTCTCATAAGCCTTGTTGAGGCATTCCAGCGCTCGGTCCTGATCTTTCAGTCCAGCGTAGATGATCGCCATGTAGAGCCCGGAAACATAGCGTCGCTCGGAGAGAGTCTTTAGACGTTCCAGAATCGCTTCCGCGTCACCTCGTTTTCCCGCCGAGGCATAGACAAATCCCAATGAAGCTGCGACCTCGGGATCTTTCTCAACCGCCCCGTCATTCAATGGTCCCGCTCCAGGTGACTCCAGCAAGCCGCGTAGCTGGCCAATGGCCTCCTGGTGCGATCCTTTCTTCGCATACGCCAGTCCCAGGTAATGATGCGCGACCCAGAAACCCGGATCGATTTCAAGCGTTCGCTGGTATTGAGTTATGGCATCGTCATATCTGTGTTCAAAGTAAGAGTAAAGCCCCGCGTTTGAACTGATGATTGGTGAGAGGGGATCGAGTTGCTGGGCTTGCTCAATCTCCTCCCGGGCCCGATCGAACTTTCCCATCTGGACCAGATATGACGCGTACCACTGATGAGCCGTGGGATATTTTGGATTCAAGTGGAGAGCTTTTCTGAAATCTGCTTCGGCACCCTGCCAGTCCCAGTCGTAGGCCAGCTTTACAAAGGCCCGTGAGGTGTACCCTTCGGCGAGAAGAGGATCGATGTCCACCGACTTCTGGGCGGCCGCTTTGGCGAGAGGCATTTCGTCCACGGGCGCGACCACTCCGATATCACAAAGTAAGGCATAAGAATCGGCGAGACCAGAATACGCGAGGGCGTAGGTGGGATCCCTTTCCTGCGCGGCTTTGAAGTGCTTGATTCCATTACGCAGGCCCGCTTCGCCACGTTTGTTCCAGAAGTAACGCCCCTTTAAGTAAAGTTCGTACGCTTCGGCGTCCTTCGTATATCTCTTTGAGAGTCTCTCTTCGTCCTCGCCGGTCAGTCGCAACCTCAGTTTTTCTGAAATCGTGCGCGAGATTTCATCTTGCACTGACAAGATATCCGACAGGCTGTTGTTGTATTCCGCGCCCCAGAGTTGCGATCCATCTGAGACATCAATCAACTCCGTCTTGATCACCAGGCGATTATCCAGTTTAACGACGCGGCCCATCAGGACAGCTCCCACTTTCAGGCTACGGCCTACTTCCTTCGGGTCTACCTGGCGTCCCTTAAACCTGAAAACAGCATTGCGCGACATGACCTTAAGGCGGGGCAATTGCGAGAGGCTATTGATGATGCTTTCCGTGATACCGTCCGAGAGATACTCAGCGTTCGGCTCGTTGCTGTCGTTAAGGAAGGGTAGGATGGCAACCGAGTTGATCGGGGGAGGGGAATATTTGAAGTAAATTGTTGCAGCGGCCAGCACCAACAACA
>JACCUI010000132.1 GCA_013811945.1 Pyrinomonadaceae bacterium
TCAATAACGACCGTCTCAACATCTGATCCCTGGGCGGAATAGGTAATCGCCGAAGCAAGATCAGTCGGAGAAGGGGTGGAGTGCAGCGAATTCATCTTCACCACGATCAAGTCGGCATGTTTGCCCACCTCGAGGCTGCCAATCTCGTCTCCGAGACCAAGCGCCCGCGCGCCGTCGATTGTCGCCATGCGCAATGCTCGTTTGGCCGGAAGGACCTCAGGACCGTGTAATGCTTTCTGCAGCAGCGCGGCAGTTCGCATCTCGGTAAACATGTCGAGACGATTGTTGCAGGCTGCGCCATCGGCACCGAGGGACACCGAAATACCCTCTTCCAGCATTCTCTTCACGGGCGCAATACCCGACCCAAGTTTCAGGTTGGACGAAGGACAGTGAACCACGTTGGTCTTCGTACGTTTCAGGATAGCGATCTCGTCATCATCGACGTGAATGCAATGCGCAAGTGCGACGTGGCGACCGGTCAAGCCAAGTGAATCAAGATAGGTAATGTTGCGAAGGCCGGTTGCTCGTTCTACCAGCTCACACTCCTTCCGGTTCTCAGAAGCGTGTGTATGAACCATGACTCCACGCTCATGGGCCAGACACGCAACGTTTGAAAGAAGCTCGGGAGTGCAACTAACAGCGAAGCGCGGCGCAAAGCAAAAACGAATGCGCCCATCTGCCTTACCGTGCCACTTTTCAAGCAAGGCGAGCGATTCCTCAACCGAGGCCTCGGTATCTTCATGCAACGCGGCGGGCACTTCTTCGCCCTTATCCATCATGCACTTGCCAACCGTGGCCCGGTAGCCCGTCTCCTCTACAACCTGAAAAACCGCTTCAGTGTGGTTGACTGTTTCCATTGTTAGGGCGCAGGTCGTGCCACCCTTAATCAATTCAGCTATGCCCAGTCGCGCCGATGCCCGTAGGGATAAAACCGAGTGTGCAGCTTCCATGGGCCAGATGCGCTTTTTTAGCCAGTCAATCAGGCTGAGGTCGTCTGCGGCGCCGCGAAAGAGTGTCTGGCAAAGATGAATATGTGTCTGAACAAAGCCCGGGAGGACCACGCAACCCCGCGCGTCAATCACAACGTCGGCCCCGTGGGTTGGTCCACCAGCAATGTCCTGAATCTTTCCATCGCTGACAAACAGATCACCGCTTACAATGGAATCATGATCATCCATCGTTAATATTGTGCCGTTTGTAATCAGTATTGATTGCTTCATTGAAGACTAGTCAAGAAATCAAGCACCGGGTCACGAGGTCAGAAAACCAAATGTCCGACATGCTTCATCAGCTTGTCGTTAAGAATGGGAACCTTACTGGCAAACATCATTGCTTGAGTAATTGCCAATCTCGACGACAAGCTCATCAGATCAGCAAGCCATATGTCCGACATGCTTCAGCTTGTCGTTGAGACTGGGAACTCTCAATCTTACGGGGAATATCATTGCTTGAGTAATTGCCAATCTCGACGACAAGCTGAAGCATGTCGGACATGAAATCTATGCCGGGCGGATTATCGGTTTTGAATCTCAGGCTGTAAAGCAATAAATAAGCGCTCAGCAAGCGGGGTAGACGAATCTGTTCCCACTGACCGAGCGCTTATTGTTCAGTTAAGACTGAAACTACTTCTTATCCGCCGCTGCAGCCTTGGCGCTACTGTTCGCCGGTTCGACCTTCTCCTCGCGTACAGGCATGCCAAGCTTGACCTTAACTTCTCTTTCGATCTTTCTCAGCAGCTCCGGATTCTCTTTCAATGACTGCTTCGCGTTTTCCCGGCCCTGTCCGAGACGGTCTCCCTTGTAAGAAAACCAGGCGCCGCTCTTTTCGACTACTCGATGCGTTGCCCCGAGATCGAGAACGTCGCCTTCCCGCGATATTCCCTCTCCGTACATGATGTCAAACTCGCATTCACGGAAGGGGGGTGCAACTTTATTCTTGACTACTTTTACCCTGGTGCGGTTGCCCACAACGCGATCGCCGTCCTTGAGTGCACCGATACGCCTGATATCCAGCCGCAAAGAGGCATAAAACTTTAATGCGCGACCGCCGCTGGTGGTCTCGGGGTTGCCAAACATCACTCCAATCTTCTCGCGAATCTGATTGATAAAAATGAAGCAGGTGTTCG
>JACCUI010000161.1 GCA_013811945.1 Pyrinomonadaceae bacterium
AGAAGAGAGCGTACGCAGTCTTGAGTCGCTGTTACGCATGTGTTTCGCCCAAGAGCCCTCAGCCGAGGACCTGTACCTGATGCTCGGGTACAATGTGTCCGTTCCACCCTATGTCCGTCAGGCGCTGTTCTCTCGGTCGTTCGACAATAACGATCTTCTACCGAAGATCCGCAAGCCTGTATTGATCTCTCATGGGGCTGATGATGCGGTTGTCAAACCAGCCTCTGTCGATCAGCACATGGCTGGCCTAGCTCAGGCTCAAATTCAGATGATGGCGAATGCCGGACACGCACCTTTCTGGGATGATGCGGCAACCTTCAACCAGCGCCTGCGGGCGTTTTCCGACAGTCTGTAGGACCATGACACACCCCGTCGAGCACGCCGCTTGTGTCATCTCAAACGGAGTATCAATTCAGTCGCTGAACATTAAAAGCTGGTTGCCGCTATGTGTCGCCTGCGTGTACCGTGAATCGATGTAGTTAGTTTAAGCCGCCAGGATGAATGAGGCTGAGGAAGGTCCCTTAAAGACTTGACGGAAGATGAGGCGGCTCAGCCGCTGATTGAATATACTCGACGCTCGGAATCGCGCCACGCAGAATCGGCCCGGCAGATGAAGTCCTTTCGCAAGGTTGGGGTCCTGCGTCTTACATTGCTGGCCACCGGGCTGGTGCTGGCCTGGCCCGCGTTCAAAGGGTTGGTTGCCTGGTGGTGGTTGCTTCCTGTAGTGGTTGTCTTCTTCGCCTTGGCTCAAGTTCAGGCGCGCATTACTCAAGCGCGGCGCCGCTGCGAGCGAGCGGCGGCCCTTTACGAGCAAGGGCTAGCCAGGCTCGATGATCGTTGGGCTGGAAAGGGAGCAACTGGCGAGCGCTTTCTTAAGAGCACACACCCTTATGCTGAAGATCTGGACCTCTTCGGCCACGGATCACTCTTCGAGCTGCTATCCACAGCGCGCACTCGGGCTGGTGAAGAGACACTTGCTTCCTGGCTGCTCGCGCCGGCGGCGCCTGAGGTGGTGCGCGCCCGCCAGGCAGCAGTTGCTGAGCTTCGTCCCCGACTCGACCTTCGCGAAGACTTGTTGGTTCTCGGCGAAGATGTTCGCTCCGGCGAAGATTCGCAAGGGCTTGCGGCCTGGGCTGCGGCCACGCCGTGGGACATATCACGGTCCATGCGCGTTGTCGCCTTCGCGCTGGCGCTGCTCGCCGTGGTAACTCTCATCCTCTGGATCGCCGGATGGGGGTGGATTCCATTTCTCGTTGCGCTCATCCTTGGCAGATCCTTTGCCTTCCGATTGGCGGCCGATGTGCAGCGTGTCATCGGCGCCGTCGATGGTCCCGGGCGCGACCTCGCGCTGCTTTCCCAGGTGTTGAGGCGACTTGAGCGCGAGCAATTCTCAAGCCCCCGCCTGGTCGAAGTGCGCGCGGCACTCGATGTCGAAGGCTTGGCCCCATCACGACAAATCGCCCAGCTCAACCGCCTGATTGATCTGCTCGACGCCCGGCGCAACATGATGTTTGCGCCCCTGGCCGCCCTCTTGCTTTGGCCCCTCCAGCTCGCCTTCGTCATCGAAAGATGGCGCCAAAGATCGGGCCCCGCCGTGGCTCGCTGGCTAGCCGCGGTGGGAGAACTTGAGGCTTTAACCTCCCTGGCCGGCTATTCCTACGAGCATCCGCAGGACCCTTTCCCCGAGCTGGCAGAGGGCGAAGGATACTTTGAGGGCGAAGGTCTCGGGCATCCGCTGATTCCTGAAGGTCGGAATGTTCGCACAGACCTGCGCCTGTCTGATGAGCCGCGCGTCCTAGTCATCAGCGGCTCGAATATGTCGGGCAAGAGCACGCTGCTACGCACGGTGGGAACCAATACAGTGATGGCGCTTGCCGGCGCACCGGTCCGCGCACGACGATTGCGCCTCTCGGCGATGGAGGTGGGAGCCTCAATTCGCATTCAGGATTCTCTTCAAGCGGGAGCCTCGCGCTTCTACGCTGAAATAACCCGCCTCCGCCAAATTGTCGAGTTGACCAAAAAGGCACTTCCGGTGCTCTTCCTCCTTGACGAGATCCTCCACGGGACCAACTCACATGATCGCCTCATCGGAGCGGAAGGTGTGGTGAAAGGCCTCATTGAGCGTGGTGCAATCGGAATGGTTACGACTCACGACCTCGCGCTGGCGCGGATTGCTGAAGAGCTTGCCCCGCGCGCAGCCAACGTCCATTTCGAGGATCATCTCGAAGGCGGGAAGATAACCTTCGACTATCGCCTGCGACCTGGCGTGGTGCAGAGAAGCAATGCGCTCGAATTGATGCGATCGGTAGGGCTCGAGGTGTAAATCAAGATCCGGCGATAGTCGAGCCTCCCTCAATGGCTCACGCTGAGGGCGCTACGAGCATTTGTGTAAGTGTTGCAGATAAAGGTCGCCTAAAGCTTTCGTTACCAACAACGCGTCCGATTTCTGGACCATTGCGGCAGAGGTATTGAGAAGGCCGACGCCGAACTCAACAATGCAACCGTAAAGTTTACGATCCCCTCGGACGGGAAGGCTGCCGAGCAAAAAAGCCGATCGACGACCTGCTGGCGAAGGGCGTCGAAGGCATCGCCCTCAGCTCGGTTGACCCCGACAATCAGACGCAGTTGTCAGTGAGATGGCGAAACGTGTGCTCGTCATCACGCAGGATTCGGATGCCCCTAAAAAGTGACCGCGCCTTTAACGTGGGCAGTCGTCATTAGTTAATTTTGACAATACCCGATTAAAAAGGCGGAATAGAAGTTTAGAGAGGATTGCGAGTTGCAGAATGCACCACGCAGCAATAGAATGCGGCGGAAATCAGTTCCACAGATTAGTTTCTCATTGGAGGAGACATGAAAGCAAAAACGATTGTATCGACTCTGGCGCTGTGTTTTGTCGCAGCGGCCGTGTGCTTCGCTGCCGACTTACAGATGGGCACCTGGAAGCTGAATGAGGCCACATCAAAGCTCGCCCCTGGTGGGGCGAAGAACCACTCGGTTGTCTACGAGGCCGCGGGTGATGAGGTGCGAATCACGGTGGATGGCACCGACAGCGAAGGTAAGCCCGTGCACAACGAGTGGACGGGAAAGTTTGACGGGAAAGACTACCCTGTTACCGGCGATTCCGGTTCAGACGCGCGGTCCTACAAGCAGGTTGATGATCGCACGTTGGAGTTAACCATCAAGAAAGGTGGAAAGGTCACTGTCACGGGGCGAATTGTCGTGTCGGCCGATGGCAAAACCCGCACCGTGACTACGAGCGGAACCGATCCGCAGGGCAAGAAGTTCAAAAGCATAGCGGTATACGACAAGCAATAACGGGATTCTCTCCTGAGAGGCTGACGTAACAGTGAAGCTTGGTTCTCGACGGGAGGGCATTTGTATAAATGATACTTGATTGAAGTTAGTTTGATGGTGCAGAACTAGCGCCACGCCCGAGGAGAATGCAATCCTGAACTCTCGGTAATTTACTCCGTAAGGTAAGACCCAACAAACAGAATTCTTAGGTTTAGAATAATGGTCGGGGCGAGACGATTCGAACCTCCGACCTCTCGGTCTCAAACGAATAGTACGGCAAAAACGTAAGTATTTGCCTTTTGAAAAGTTGCAGCCACCAGATTTCGCTGACGACCAGACCCAGCCCCCTGGCGAGGCGTGCGCCTGCTTGTCCTCCAAGGGCAAACCCGATCAGCTCCAGTGCGGTGCTCAATCGCACGGTCTTCCTACCATAATGGGCAACCAGCGGGCAGCCTCTCGCAGAAGATGCGCTTCGTACAGAGGCTGTTCGGACAGCGGAAGCGCCGAGTATGCAGTTCCAGCCTGACCGCGACCCCCTTGCCATGGGAGTTCATTCGCACGCCGGATGTAGCGGCTCTGAACCCGCGATGATCTCTCATGCAGCAGGGGCAGATGGCCCGAGACGCATTAGTCCTGACGGCCAGAGTGATCGCACCCGCGGAAGGACGAATGCAGTCGAGCCTGATGGCTTCCGCATCGGCCGGCAAGGTGGTGATAGTCATAAGAAAACTATTAGCCTCCGGAGTTATAGCGCTTTAGCTTTTCACCGTGACTATCAGCCTCGAACTGATCGACTGGCGCACGCTGAAATAGCTATGGGCGGAGCAACAAGAAGGCAAGATGTCGGAACTGTTGGCAACGCAGCGGGATTTGCCGAAATCGCTAACAAGTTGCGACTGAAACTGTCGGGCGAGGGCGAGCAAAAGTTGGCGAAGAAATACACTACTAGCAACGAATCCTATCAACTCTATCTAAAGGACAATTTCATGCACAACGCTCGCCCGTTAGACGGCTTTGGCCTGGAGAGACCGCTGCGCCTTTTTTTAGGTATCAAGATGAACTTTTTAATCTGCCTACTTCTTTCGCTGACTCTCCTCCCACCTGCGTCCGCACAGTCACCCGTGCCGATTGAGAAGGAACCGCGGCACCGCCTCAAATTCGAGAATCAATACGTGCGCGTGTTCGACGTCTTCATCCCTCCGAATGATACGTCGCTCTTTCATACACACGTAAACGACGGCCTTAGCGTCAGGCTTGCGGATGCCCGCATCCGGGATGAGGCACTGGATGGCACACCGGAAGATATCACGGTGAAGCGCGGCGCTGTGAGCTTCGCACTCCGCCCCAGCCCGCTCACTCACAGAGTCAGTAACATTGGCATCACTCCCTTTCGCAACATATTCGTTGAAGTCTTACCGTCGGCAAGTATGTCGCCCAGCGCGCCGCCGCCGGAGCTTCTGGCGGGTCACACGCTCGTCCTGGAGAATGAGCGCGTGCGCATGTCCCGGCTAGTTCTCGCCCCGGGACAATCAGCCGAGCTGCATACGCACGCGCTCCGGGGCCTGGGGGTGGCCGTCTCGGAGGGGAGGGTCGCGGTCATCAGTGGCGGGCGGAGGGTCAGGACAGTGAAGTTCAAGCCCGGCGACACCCAGTGGCATGAGGGCGGGACGAAATACACATTGAGAAACGTCGACTCCACCACCTTCGAGGCTGTTGAGATCGAGTTGAAGTAGAACATTACAATGCCAAAACAGCTCGTCCCGGCGTAAGCACGCCGTCTAAAACCAGGTATGGGCCACGCTCTCCTGAACGTCGGATCCATGGCGTTTTTGACTGCCCCTGGACTTCGTTGTGCACAAAGGAAATTCGGAAACTGAAACCCAGAAGGAGAAGAACCCATGAGCACTTCACCGAAAACTGTGAGTGAGTATGACGCGATTGCCGAGACGGTCCAGCGCTATGTCGAAGGCGGCAAGTCCGGCCGCGGCGCCGACATGAAGACCGCTTTCCACCCCGACGCGACGATCTTCGGCTATATCGGAGCCGACCTGTTCGCGGGCCCCATCCAGAAGCTCTTCGACTGGAATGACCAGAACGGGCCAGCGACGGAACTCCAAGCCCGGCTTGCCGGCATCGACATCGCAGGCACGATAGCCACGGCGCGGCTGGAACTCGACAACTGGACCGGCCACAAGTTCACTGACATGTTCACTCTGCTCAAAACGGACGGCGAATGGAAGATCATCAGCAAGGTCTTCTATCTTCACCCCGAAAGTTAGAAAGAGGAAAGAACTATGAGAATGAACTTTGCGGCAAGGCTGACAGCGGCCTGTGTCATCGTCGTGGCCTGCACCGTCGGTGCCCACGCCCAGCAAAAACCTTGTGTGACGGCCTCGAAGTTCGGGCCTAATGACCAGATCGGCAACGTCAACCACATCACCCCGGCGAAGACGCTCGCCGCCAGCAAACTGGTCACGACCGGGAAAGCGTACCGGCTGGGGATAGAGACGAACAAGAACACGCCCGCGTTCGGCACACGCACGTTCTCGATCACGGTCGTCCAGCCGGACCAAACGGCCGGGACGAGCCTCGGGCCGAACAGAGCCACATACAACGACGACATCATTACGGGGTGGGTCGGGGTCGGCTCGCAGCTTGACGGACTGGGCCACGCCGGCATCGACAACCTCTATTTCAACTGCAACAAGGCCCCCGACTTCGCCATGGTCGATGGGTTGAAGAAGCTCGGCGTCGAGAACGTGCCAGCGGTCGCCACGCGCGGCGTGCTCCTCGACATGGCCGGCTACTTCAACACCGACATGGTCAAAGAGGGGACGGCGTTCAACCGCGCCGAGATCGAGGGCGCGATGAAACGGCAGGGCATTCAATCTATCGGGAAGGGCGACGTCGTGCTCTTCCACACCGGCTGGATGAGGCTGCTCGGAAAGGACGACAAGCGATTTGTCTCGGCCAACCCGGGGCTGGGCCGTGAGGGCGCGCAGTATCTCGCGTCGCTCGGGGTGGCGATGGTCGGCTCGGACACATCGAACTTTGAAGTGATTCCCTTCGAGAAGGACGCCGGTCTCTACGAAGTCCACCAGATTCTTCTCGCGCTCAACGGCATTCACATCCTTGAGAACATGAATACCGAAGAGATGGTCAAGGACAAGGCGTGGGAATTCCTGTTCACGCTCGGCCCAGCCCGCATCACCGGCGGCGTACAGGCGATCATCAATCCAATCGCGATCAGGTAGCCCCGACAAAATCAGCTCGATTGCAACGGTGCGGTTACAGGTAAGGTGAACTCACATTCATGTTAAAGGAAAAACACTCATGAACTGCTTACGCACATACATCATGTCGTCCACGCTTATCGCGACTGTCTTGCTGGCGGGGTTGGCCATTGTGCTGACCCTGCCAGCAACGCCAGCATCTGTTGCCGACGCGCAGAACGTCACTGAGTTCGACATTGTGCTGGCCAATGGGCGTGTGATGGATCCCGAATCGAATCTCGATGCAATCCGTCACGTCGGCATCCGTAACGGGAAG
>JACCUI010000171.1 GCA_013811945.1 Pyrinomonadaceae bacterium
TGTCGAACTCATTGGGTCTGAGCGTTGGGGAAACTTCACGCAGGACGTCCTCTTTCGCGAAACCGAGGACTGCCGCGAAACGCTCTTCCGTTACCGCTTTGTGCCAACCTCGACGCCGCCACTCGAGCTTGCCCAGCTCGTTAGCCTTCTATTGAGAGGGCGCGATAGTTTTCGGCGTCTAATGAACGCTGGGCCTGGGTCAGTTTGAGCCTGAGGTCAGATCTAACGTGTTTTCGAATCCCTCCGGGATGATGTGCCGGAACCCCAAAACTGACCCACTAACCATCTCTGACCTTTGTTGGGCTCACCCATTACCTGTGATATAAAGCTTCCCCAACCCTAAGATACAATCGAAAACCCTAGTCTCGGCCAAACACGATAGGCGGGAGCAAGATGACTCGGAAGACATCGTCGGCACATACCACCCGGCTGAAATCGACAGCTTACGTGAGCGACGCCGCGGTCTCGATGGAATCGATTCTGAGCACCGACGAATTGAATCAACGGCCCTCGCGGCCGCCGGACTACCAAGCCGAGAACCGCGCGCTCGTCGCATTGGCGCAGGAGTTGGCTGACTCGCCCCGCACCATTCTTCAGAAGCTTGTCGAGACCGCCTTGGACCTATGTCACGCCGGCTCAGCCGGCGTCAGTCTCCTAAATAAGAACGATTCCGGAAAGACGTTTTACTGGCCAGCGATCGCCGGCGCGTGGACACCTCACGTCGGCGGCGGCACGCCGCGCGATTTCGGCCCTTGCGGCGTCGTCCTCGATCGCGATGCCGTGCAATTGTTCACCCACCCCGAGCGCTATTACACCTATCTTTTGCCGGTGACGCCTCCAATCGGAGAGGCACTGTTGACTCCTTTTTATTTAGAGGACAAAGCGGTCGGCACCATCTGGGTGATCGCCCATGACGAGCAGCGTAAGTTTGATGCTGAAGATATGCGGCAAATAGTCAGCCTTGGCAGGTTCGCTTCGGCGGCCTACAAGGTCCGGGAGTCGATGGATGCCCTGGCGCAGCAAGATGAAGCGTTGCGACTTCGCACAGCCCACTACGAGACCCTGCTCAACGAAGCTCCACTGGGCGTCTACCTGGTCGATGCGGATTTCCTTATCCGTCAAGTAAATCCCACGGCGCATCCGGCCTTCGGAAACATTCCGGACCCGGTCGGCCGGGACTTCGGCGAGGTAGCCCGAATCCTCTGGCCAAAAGCGTATGCCGATGAAATCGTGGAACGACTCCGCCACACGCTAGAAACCGGAGAACCGCACATCGAACCCGAATGGACCGAGGAACGCCGGGGGGTGCGCGAGTTCTATGAGTGGCGGATCAACCGCATTCCACTTCCAGAGGGTCGCTTCGGCGTGGTCTGCTATTTCCGCGACATCTCAGCCCAGGTAAAAGCCCGCGCTGGGATCGCGGAGTCCGAGGAGCGGCTGCGTTTCATGGCCGACTCAATGCCCCAAAAACTCTTCACCGCCAAATCCAGCGGAGAGGTTGATTATTTTAACCAGCAGTGGACCGAGTTCACTGGACTTTCATTCGAACAGATTAAGGACTGGGGCTGGACGCAGTTCATTCACCCCGCCGACGTCGACGAGAATGTCCGGCGATGGCAACACTCGATTGAGACAGGAGAACCGTTTCAGTTCGAGCATCGCTTCCGACGCGCCGATGGCGAGTATCGCTGGCATCTCAGCCGCGCTCATGCCCTCCGCGACGCCGAAGAGAACGTGCTGATGTGGATCGGCTTAAATACCGACATCGACGATGTGAAGCGCGCGGAGGAGGTACGATCCGAGCGCGCTCGTCTGTCGGCGTTGGGTGCTGAAGTGGGCTTTGCTCTTACCCAAAGTGGTAATTTGCCGGACATGTTGAGTCACTGCGTTGAAACTTTGGTGCAACATCTCGATGCGGCGTTTGCACGCATCTGGACCCTCAACGAAGCAGAGAACGTGTTGGAGCTGCAAGCTAGCGCCGGGATGTACACTCATCTGAACGGTGCGCACTCGCGCGTCACTGTCGGTAGGTTTAAGATCGGACTCATCGCCGAAGAGAGGCGGCCCCACTTGACCAACGATGTCAGCAGCGATCCGCGCGTCCACGATCAAGAATGGGCGAAGCGGGAGGGAATGGTCGCTTTTGCCGGTTATCCTTTGATCGTCGAGGATCGGCTGGTGGGAGTGATGGCGATGTTCGGGCGCCACCCTTTGACGGAAAGCACTCTGCAAGCGATGGCGTCGGTAGCGAACGCGATTGCCTTGGGAATCAGGCGTTTACGGGTAGAGCAGGAGCGTGAACAACTCCTCGAGAGCGAACATGAGGCGCGACAGCAGGCAGAAACAGCAAACCGTGCCAAAGACGAGTTTCTCGCAACCGTCTCGCACGAGCTGCGTACACCGCTCAACGCAATCCTGGGATGGGCACAAATGCTAAAGCGCGGCGGCCTTGACGAAGCGACTGCCGCTCGAGGCCTCGAGGTTATTGGGCGTAACGCTCGGGCGCAGAACCAGCTCATTTCAGATCTGCTGGATGTTTCGCGCATCATCACCGGCCAGTTGCGCTTTGAAGCGAGCGCGGTTGAGTTAGGTCCGATCATCGAGGCTGCACTTGATACGGTTCGTCCAGCGGCCGATGCCAAGGGCGTCGAGCTGAGGCTCATGCTCGATCCTGCGGCGGGAATAGTGTCGGGAGACGCTGCACGCCTGCAGCAGATCGTTTGGAATCTGCTCACCAATGCAGTCAAGTATACGTCTAAAAACGGGCACATCGATGTGCGAATGAAACGCGAGGACACCAGCGTCGTCATCATCGTGAGTGATACTGGTGAGGGCATCGAACCAGACTTTCTACCGTATGTCTTTGATCGTTTTCGGCAAGCTGAAGACGCGACCACGCGGCAGCACGGCGGCCTCGGGTTAGGTTTGGCAATCGTGCGCCATCTAGTCGAGGCGCACGGCGGGACAGTCCACGCTGCCAGTCTAGGTGTGGGCCAGGGGGCAACGTTTGCTTTGAAGTTTCCGTTGATTGCAGGGAGCTTAGACTAGAGTGACGTTGGCCAAGGACGCTGGCGAAGGGTCAGGCGACCGCAACCGTTCTTCATCTGAAGACAACTGCGCGTGAGCATGGTTGAAGATGAGCTGGCCGGGTTTTGAAAGTTGCCAAAGTGACTGATAGCCCTCCATCGAGATCCCGAAAACTCGATCAGTCTCCGCCGTGGTTAAATCACCACTTTGCTGCAGAACAACCCTGGAAGGAGGTTTTATGAGTGATAGTTCCGAGCAACTTCGGCTGGAGCAGGAAGAGCAAGTCGATGAGCTTTCGAACACCCGACTCGGAACTCCGCTTACAGATGACCCGTACCGCGACGAACCGGATGGGAGGCGTTATTCTGACCTTCGTTACTAAACGTAACCAGGTGGACGAATCACCGCTCGAATTGACAGAGCACCTGCGGCTGCTCATCGAGAGCGCGGCCTGGGGCACCGGTCCTCGACCAAAACTTCGACGAGGTGCGGCATGTCATTGACACCAACATCACCGGCACCGTTTACCTGATACAGAACGTGGGGCGCGACATGCGTACACGCGGGCGGGGACGCATCCTCATCACCGGCTCAATCGCCGGTTTCATGCCCGGCTCGTTCCAGGCGATCTACAACGGCAGCAAAGCGTTCATCAACTCCTTCTCATTCGCGTTGCGGAACGAGTTGAAAGACACCGGCGTGACGGTTACGTGCCTTATCCCCAGCGCGACTGAGACTGAGTTCTTTGAACGCGCCGACATGCTGGACACCAAGGTGGGTCAGCAGGAAACGGATGACCCGGGCAAGGTGGCCAAGGACGGCTCGACGCCATGATGAGGGGCGACGGCGACGTCGTCAGTGGGTGGAAGAACAAGTTGCAGACAACCCTCGCCAACTTGACACCCGCGGGCGTGCTCGCCGAGCAGCACCGCAAGATGGCCGGAGCCGGGGTCGGGAGAGGAGTGTCCGTGCTCCGCGCGAAGGATCTACGGTCAGGGCGTTGACGACGAGCAGAGGTGCGGCCTGGAGCGAATGAAAGACGACGAAGTTCGGTATGGTTATGTGACTGGCAGCCAGCACGATGCCAGCGCACGGATAGTGTTGGACGCGGTAACTCCACATTCTGACGTTATTTTTAAACGGGATAAGTTAACGCCATGCCCGTTACACAAACGTCGTTCAAAACACTAAACATTAACCGGAGAATCATGACGCTTTTTCGGAAAGGAAAACCAACAGACGTCGAACGGCATTGCATTAGACGAATCGTTCAGCATAATCACGGTGGCGCGACGTTGGGTTGGCTTGAAGAGCGACTGCGTTGGCCTGGAAACACGTCGGCGAACTGGTAACTCATTCAGGAATTAAAGTGAGTCCCCAACGAAAGGAGTAATTATGGTCAAGCTAGCACTGCTGGTACGGTTGGAGGCAAAACCCGGCAAAGAAGACGAGGTCGCCGACTTCCTTCGCGGCGGATTGGCGTTGGTCGAGAGCGAACCAGGCACCACCGCGTGGTTCGCAATCCAGTTAGGACCAACGACATTTGGAATCTTCGACGCCTTTCCGGATGAGGCCGCTCGCCAGTCCCATCTCTCGGGCAAAGTCGCCGCCGCTCTGAAGGAAAAGGCTTCTGAGCTTTTTGCTCAGGTCCCTACAATCGAGAAGTGCGATGTCCTCACGGCCAAGTTTCCTGCCGATGCTTGAGAGATTGAAATGCATCAAGTTCGGATGGGAAGCGGAAGCCATTCCTGATCATTCATGGTCTGGGCGGGAATCGGTGTTCATCGGGGTTCAAGATTAGGAGTAAGCGCATTCGATTTCAAGCTTTCTGACCCTGCATTTTCGCGGATGATAGAAGCTCTGCGCCAGTTTCTTCATTACCTTGCTCGGCCAGCACAGTCTCAGCAGCTTCAGCCATACGCTCTTCTAGAACCTCACTGGGTGCGTCCGCCGGATGGATGTCACCAGCATGGTAAAAGTGGGAGCCTCGATATAGTTCACGTAAAAACTTGAAGAAGACTTTGGCGATAGCGATCGCCGGTATCGCAAGAATGATGCCCAACACGCCAAAGAGTTTGCCGCCGATTAAGAGTCCAAGGAAGACGGCCATTGGATGTAGATTCAGACGGCCGCCCAGAATACGCGGAGTTAGGAAGTAACCCTCGATGGTCTGGACGATTACGAACACTCCAATTATGGCTGCAATGTGCCACGGCCCTGCGCCATTAGCGAGAGTCAAGCCGCATGCAAGCACAAGCCCCATCAGTGTGCCAACATAGGGAATAGTATTGAGTAATCCAGAAAGCGCGGCAATACCAGCCCATGCCGGAACTCTCAGGATCGCAAATCCGATGGCATAGAGTACTGCCATGATCAATCCGATCAGGAGTTGACCGCGTACGTAGGATTCGAGAATGCGTCCCGATTCATCGAAGAGGCGGCTGAAAGGGTCGCGGAAACGGGGTGGAATTAGATCCTCAGAAGAATCGCGCCAGGTCCTGAAGTCAATCAGGAGATAAAAGACAAAAAATGGAACCAAGTAGCAGGTCAAGAGAAGACACAAGAACCGAGAGCAGACCAGACTTTCCCCCGCCTGCGTCCATTGCAGTGGACCCAACAACGACCGCCGGATCACTCAAAAATTTCTCGATTTGATCCCCGGCCAATCTCTCTCCGACCGGCCAGTAGCGTTTCAATACCGCTCTCTGCCTGGCAGCCTTTTCCGGATTGAAGTTACTGCTGATCTTCTGACTTGCCTTGGTGCCCTGCTCCCAAAGATCGGGAATAACGAAAGCTAGAAAGGCAACAAGAGCAAGTGTGACGATCAGGATGGCGCCAATTGCAGCTAGGGGACGGGTCAGGCCAACGTTCTCTCCCTGAGAGACTATTGGATGAAGAATACGCAAGCGCAAAGGAAGCAAGTATAGGAACGATTGCTACTCGTCCGATGACATAAAGAAAGTGCAGGGCCAAAACGGCAACTATGACAGTGGGCACCCACCGTAACCACCTGAAAGGTGACCGATCACTTAGCGGTGGGGGACCAGGCTCTTTAGCTGTGGTGGTGGTTGTCATGCTCACCTGAATTTTGCCGGTTGTCAGCCCCTCGCTCGGGAATCCCGTTCGCTTCTTGTGGTCGAGCCGAGTGCAGCCTGGATGCCCCGGCTCTACTAAGTACGGAAGGGCGAATGGCCTCAGCCTCCGCGCTTCTTCTGCAAAGGCTGTCCTTACTGAACCCCAGTAGTGACCCTCAGTCTTCGATTGTTTTGGAACGCCGTGTGTATGATTCGCGTCCTTGAGAGCTCCCTGTGGACTGGGGGAGAGCAATGGTTGTGCCGCTTTCACAGAATCGCGAGGGTCAACGAACGGAAAAAAAGGATTTTCTGTGCCGCAGCGCATCTAACTGGCGGCGGTGCTTTTAACCCCTGAAGACTTCGCAATCTAATGTGAGAGATTCAGGTGTCTCGGGCGAAGTGGCTCTCGGATTGCCTTAGTGGACTAGAAAAAGCGGAAACCACATGATAGGAGAATAGAAAATGCTAGGAATTTTAGTCTGGATAATTCTGGGGCTGATCGCCGGATTGATCGCAAAAGCCATTATGCCGGGAAGAGATCCTGGTGGAGCGGTTATCACGACGCTGTTAGGCATCGTAGGCGCGGTCATCGGAGGCTTCATAGGTCGGAGCCTCCTTGGCTATGGGCGGGCTGTTGATTCTGCCGGTGACTTGACTGAACCGGGATTTCTGATGAGTTTGGTCCTGGCGGTCATTGGAGCCATCATCGTACTCGCAGTCTACCGGCTCATTAAGGGTAGAACCCTAAGGGCCTGAGTTTTACAACTGTTTCCAGTAATGGACTCAATGGAAGCGGAACGCGCCGCTTCAACAACCTCGACACATTAAGGAGAGGAATCATGAAAACAGAACAACGGAACGAGTTGCTTTACCAGGCACTCGAAACTGAGTTAGGTGGAGTACAAGTCTACACGAAGGCTTTGACCTGCGCCCTTAACCCGGATCTTAAGGAGGAGTGGCAGAAGTATCTGGACCAGACTAAGCACCATGTCGAGATTGTGGAAGAAGTATTCGAAAAGCTTGGACTTGATCCGGAAACCGAGACGCCCGGGCGAAAAGTGGTGCGGCACATCGGCGAGTCTCTGGTTAGAGCAATGGAAATGGCCAGGAGCGCAGACAAGCCGGAGGCGGCGCAGTTGGTCGCAGCAGAATGCGTGGTGCTGGCAGAGACAAAAGATCACCTAAACTGGGAACTCATCGGCGAGGTCGCCAAGAAGGTCACGGGTGAAGATGGCAAGGCTCTCCAAGAAGCGCACGATGAAGTTGAAGACGAAGAAGATGAGCATGTCTATCACACCACCGGATGGACGCGCGAACTCTGGATCG
The DNA here is from genome assembly GCA_013811945.1 of Pyrinomonadaceae bacterium. GTDB lineage: Bacteria > Acidobacteriota > Blastocatellia > Pyrinomonadales > Pyrinomonadaceae > PSRF01. The sequence continues at coordinate 7,428 of JACCUI010000171.1, forward strand.
ACTCTCTGGGAATGCCTGCGGTGCTCCCGCCCCCTGAAGAAGAGAAGGATGTAAAAACAGCGATCGGCGCCGCCCGGGCCAAGCAGGCAAGAGGGAGTATGCTTTAATGCATTCGTAGCGGCGGTGGCTGCGTAGTTCCATGAAATAGCCTTTTGCCAGGGTCATTTGAGCTTGAGGGCAGATGTGAGCGCTTTCGAATCCCGAAGGGATTTAAGTATAGCCGTGGGCGAGCTTTGACGCCAACGGAGGATCGGAGAAAAGATCCCGATCCTGGAAGGATCGAACAGAGCCCGAAAATGTGACCTCTTCAGCGTCTGTCGGGTAAATCTAAAATCGCGAAAATGAGAGTACAAAAATCATTAGTCGCAATGGAAAAACTCGTTAGAACGCCGATTAAATTAGATCCCTCCGGGATCTCGTTAGAACGCCGATTAAATTAGATCCCTCCGGGATGATGTGCCGAAACCCAAACTGACCACTACTTCTTTTTCTGGACCATCACCTGAAAACTCTCGGCCAGGCTGCCGGGAAGGATCATTTCGCGAGCGGACGTTCTTACGCGCAATCGCTCGGATTCTCGCGGCGTTTCCATCACTCTCAACTCCATTTCCGCGAGCAAGCCGGCAGCTAGCAGGAATTGATCCTGGCGTTCGAAGGCTACGACTCTCAACCCGTTGCTTGCGCCAACCATCTTAACAAGCGTCCAATCCACCGAACTCGTGATGTCCTGATGACCCGGTCGGAGCAGCACATCACCAGAAACCTGATGCTTGTGGAAGGCCCGCAGACTTCCGTCTCGTCTTTCTCCCTCATTGTAAAGAACCGAAGCTTCAGCTCCATAGTCTACGGTGATCAAATAGCCCGACCTGAGCTTCCTGGAGACCAACTCCAGCCAATTCTCGATCTCCAGATTTACGTCGGCCATTCGCCCTTCACCAAGACGAATGCCAAGCCGCTCGAAATGTTTGCTGAGTTGGTGAGTCGATAGCTGGCCAACTATCCACTCAAAACTCCTCCTTTCATTTACCCCTACATGCAACTCACGCAGCTCACCTCCCTGCATGACTACACGATGGACTGGAAAAGCGTCTAGAAGCTCATTGGAAAAGACTATCCCGTGATCGAGAGGATTAAGCGCCGCTAGCGGTTTGAATTCGACCCGAGCGTCGAATCGTGCAAGTCGCGACCGGGCGCGCGACCGGGAATCTAGGCTGGCTTCGTCGATGAAGTAGTGGGTCTTGGAGAAGATGTCGGGAAAGCGCAGTAGAAGTGTTTCCAGGACAGTCTCAGCGAAATTACCGGCACCCGCCCCAACCTCAACGATATTTATCGACGCGGGCGAACCAAGGTCCTGGTGAAGTTTCGCAAAGTAGCGGGCGAAGGTTGCAGCAAAAAGCACACTTCGCTCCGGGCTGGTGCGGTAGTCACCTTGTCGACCCCATCTCTCTCGATCCGGCCGGCAATAATAGCCTTGCTCAGGATCGTAAAGCGCGGTTTTCATCCACTCATAAAAGGTAATGAGACCATCAGAACGGATTCGCTCGTGCAGACGTTCGGTTAGCGGGGACATCGAGACAGCTAGCGATTCGCGGGATCGCCTTTATCCAGGAGGCGCGTCGTGTTTTCGGTAACGCTGGAGGGATGACGAATTTCTGAAGTGTTAGGACGAGATCTCCAACCAGGCGCGGGATCGTTTTGTGCCGGCGGTAAAGCTGCCGGAGCGTGCGCGCCAAGTTGAGAATTGGGAAGCGGAGCATAGGATGTGGTCACGACGTGATGCCTGAGAGCCCCTTCCTCAAAGAGCGCAGCAAACAGCATTCGTATCAATCCGCCAAGAAAGAAGATGATTGCTGCAAGCGGGACGAGTATGTCGAGCAGGTTTGGACCATGTGCGAAGCCGTTGATAACGCCCAACACCGGGACCATCACAGTTCCGGCTAAAAAAAGCGCTGCTCCTTGACGCACTCCCTTGCGTCGGGCCGACATCTCTCGAGGGGCGCTGGGCTGATACAAGGCCGGCGCTCCTCCGCTTCCTAACAACTGCAGAACGCCTTCAAGCGGGAAGCCACACCGCGAGCAGAACCTCAAGCTCTCCGAGACCTGTTGTTGGCCACACTGTGGACAATACATAGTGGGGTGACCTTACTTAGAGTTATGGGTGGCAATCAGCGAGTAAACGTTGGGAAACTGCTGCCAACAGGGCCAGGGCGCGGCCCTGAAAACCAAGCGCCCGTACCAGAGTATCAAGAAGCAAACTCATCAGCGGGCGCATCTCGCCAGAGGGAGCGGCAATCTTCTTCAACAAATCCCTATCTCCAGCAAAGCAGGCAAACGCATGTTTGCGCGTTTCTTCCACTTCACTTAAGTATTCTCTAACACGAGCGCTAGTCGAGAGTGTCTCCGGCAAGGTCCACTCGAAAGGATCGTCCCAAAGATTTGAAGTGATCCCACCGCAGGTCTGTTCCACTACCCCGGCACTTCTCTGGATAAACACGACCACAGACGCCGAATCGCCGATCGCATGCGAGTCGCCGAAGAGTATTTCAACCGGGGTTGTTTCAATGAGCTGGCAAGAGCGTGCGTGTAGTCGCTCAAACTCCGTATCGAAGCTCTCAATCACTATCCGTTCGGGATGAGTTTGAACGCTTACGACTTCATCCATCGATAAAACTGTAGCAGTGACAATTTCAGTCATAAATCTTGGTTAGGCTCGGCCAACCAATGTGCTGCTTCGCCAATGGAGTGTCCGGCTACGTTTTTAACTACTTACCTTTTGCGCGCCTGTCCGTTTCCTGCAGCACGGTACCGAAGCTTCTGCCTCCAAAGCTATAGCCTGTGTACACCTTGCCCTTGGCGCCAACTCTGGAGCCACGCGAAGGCACCCCGCGCGTGGTTACCACCCAGATCCTTCCGGTGCCATCATCGATTTCGTAGGCGCCATTGCCGAGCACGCCGTAGCTGTCCGTAACATTACCGGCGATGCCGACTTCTTTGTTTCGGTATCGGCCAGGGTCCGCATTGATCTTCGAGATCGTTTCCCGACTCGGGCAAGCCGTTAAGAGAATCGCTCCCATTAGAATTAGCGAACTCAGCCCCAGTCTCTTTGTTAAATACATACGCGTCTCCTTTTCAATTGAATAATTTATCGGGAGAGCGCCGCATTCGAACCGCTTCCTGTTCAGAACCGCGAGCGGTAGCGACCGGGTGTATGCCCAGTTAAAGCCCGGTCGCTATGATTTAAAGATGCAAACGCCGGGCAAACCGTTTTCCCCGGAGTTTGACATTAACTCAGCTACTTACCAAACCAACCAATGGGCCTGCCTGAGAGATCCACCCAAACGCTCTTAACATGGGTATACATCTCCAGAGCATGCTTGCCCATTTCCCTACCGTAGCCGGACTGCTTGACACCGCCGAAGGGAGAAGCCGCATTGAACATGTTGAAGGTATTGATCCAAATCACTCCAGCCTTTATTTCCTTCGCGAAGCGGTGTGCCCGAGTGATGTCGCGCGTCCAGATACCCGCGGAAAGACCGTAGATAGTGTCATTCGCCTGTTTGATCAGATCATCCTCGTCCCGAAAGCTAATCACAGAAACCACCGGTCCGAAGATCTCTTCCTGCGCGACGCGCATCTGATTGTTTACGTCTGAGAATATTGTGGGCTGGAAGAAGTAGCCTTTCTGAAAAGCTCCCTCGAGCTCGGGAGATTCACCGCCAGACAGCACCGTGGCGCCTTCTTTTTGCGCCACATCAACATAACTCTTTATGCGGCTTAGTTGTTCCGCAGAAACCTGCGGACCCATATGAGTGGCTTTGTCCATAGGATCGCCAACGTTGATCCTGGATGCCTTTTCTTTTAATAGTCCGAGGAAATCGTCTTTTACTTTCTCTTCGACAAACAGACGTGATCCGGCGCAACAAACCTGACCCTGATTGAAGAAAATTCCCATCATGGCCCCACTGACCGCCTGGTCCATATCCGCATCTGCAAACACGATGTTCGGCGCTTTACCTCCGAGTTCGAGCGACACCTTGGTAAGGTTTTCAGCGGCTGCCTTCGCGATCAACTTTCCAACTTCAGTGGAGCCGGTAAAAGCAATCTTATCGATGCCGGGATGAGCAGCCAGCGCGGCGCCGGCTGTCTCGCCGTATCCGGGAACGATATTGACTACACCTTCGGGGAAACCGGCTTCCTGGATTAACTTCCCAAGTTCCATCGCGGTCACGGGAGTCTGTTCAGCCGGCTTAAGCACCACCGTATTGCCGGCCGCAAGCGCCGGGGCCAGTTTCCATGCCGCCATCAGGAGGGGAAAATTCCAAGGAATAATTTGCCCACAGACCCCTACTGGTTCCCGCAGAGTGTAATTAAACATTTGCCCCGGAACAGGAATCGTCTCGCCTTCGATCTTCGTGGCCCAGCCTGCGAAGTATTCAAAGTTTTCCGCGACCTGTGGCAGGTCGACATAGGTTGACTCTTTAATCGGTTTACCATTATCCGCAGTTTCCAACACAGCCAGCTCGCTACTGTGCTCTTCAATTAGCTTTGAAAGTTTGTAGAGCATACGCCCGCGATCCCGGGCGCTGATCTTGGACCACTTACCCTCGAAAGCCCGACGAGCAGCATTAACGGCCTTGTCGATGTCGGCTTTGTCTCCTTCGGCGACTTCGGCCAGATTCTCGCCGGTGGCAGGGTTGGGGGTAGTAAAAGTCTTGCCGGATTCGGCATCGACCCACTCACCGTCGATGAAGAGTTGGTACTTGCGCGGTGTATTCGCTTCCGCTGGTTGTGCAGATGACATTTAAGTACTCCTAAGTTGATTCGAAACGTTTGCTAAAAAGCACCCTAAAAATCCGTGGTTCCAGCCAGCAGCTGCCTCAACACGTAGGGCAGAATCCCACCGTGCTGGTAATAATCGATCTCAATGGGTGTGTCGATTCTAAGTGTGACAGGGACCTCTTCACTGGCTCCATTTGCGCGGCGGACAACCAGCATCACATCTTGTAGCGGCCTGACGCCATTTTCCAATCCCAGTAGATCGAATGTCTCAGTGCCGTCCAGACCAAGCGACGCAGCATTGACTTCATCTGTGAACTGGCATGGCAACACTCCCATACCCACGAGGTTGCTGCGATGGATACGTTCAAAGCTTTGGGCGATAACTGCCTTTACGCCGAGCAATCGAGTCCCCTTCGCCGCCCAGTCGCGCGAACTGCCAGTCCCGTATTCCTGCCCGGTAATCACCATCAGAGGGACACCTTCCTGCTGATACAACATCGCTGCGTCGTAGATGCTCATCCGCTGGACGCTCGGCTGATGAATCGTCACACCCCCTTCGACGCCCGGAACCATCAGGTTCTTGATCCGGACATTTGCAAAAGTGCCGCGCACCATTACCTGATGATTGCCGCGACGCGAACCGTAGCTGTTAAAGTCGTCTATTACCACTCCTTTTTTCAGGAGGTACATCCCCGCGGGAGAATTCGCCTTGATCGCCCCGGCTGGGCTGATATGGTCCGTGGTTACCGAATCACCAAAAATCGCGAGCGGTCGTGCCCCGCGTATGTCTTCCCAACTCCCAACGGCATTGCTGAAGTTTTCGAAGTATGGTGGTTCCTGGATGTAGGTTGATTCGGAATCCCATTCGTAGACGTTACCGGTCGTCGTTGGTATCGAGTTCCAAAGCGGGTTCTGTTCCGCAAAATTACTATAGAGACGACGGTACGTATCAGGATCAAAGGCCGAAAGCAGGAGCTCGTTGATCTCCCGAAGGCTCGGCCAGATATCGCGAAGATAAACTGGCTGATCATCTTTTCCCAGCCCCAGCGGCGTGCTCGAAAGATCCACGTCGACACGTCCAGCTAGCGCGAATGCAACCACCAAAGGGGGGCTCATAAGAAAGTTCGCCTTGATACTCTGGTGAACGCGGGCTTCAAAATTTCGATTTCCGGAGAGTACGCTCGCAGCTATCAGATCGTGCTCAGTGACAACCTGCTCGATCGTCGGATCGAGTGGGCCTGAGTTGCCGATACAGGTAGTGCATCCGTAACCTACGAGATTAAAGCCAAGCTGATCCAGGTAAGTTTGGAGCCCGGTCTTTTGCAGGTACTCGGTGACAACCCGCGAACCCGGCGCCAGGGAGTTCTTCACTGCCGGCCGCACCTTCAACCCATGCTCTACGGCTTTCTTCGCGAGCAACCCGGCAGCCAGCATCACACTCGGATTCGAAGTGTTAGTGCAGGAGGTGATGGCCGCAATCAAGACATCGCCATGGCCGAGATCGACCTCAGCATGCGGGAATTCCTCCGGATGAACTTCCTCCAACCGGTCAGGCGTGGGCCGATTGTTGACCATCTCCGTCTCCGACCAGGCGCTGGTGTTTATCCGTGTGAGGTCCCCACCGACTGAACTGGGGACGGAATGAGCCTCTTGCTTGCCACCACCCGCAATGGCAGCTTTGGCGAGGCCTGGCACTCCTATCTTGGTGAAATAGCGAGCAACACTTTCCTCTTCTGATTTTCCGTAGCCACCTTCGGACACTGGTTTTTGCAACAGACTCAGAAACTGATCCTTAAGATCCGGCAGCTCAATGCGATCTTGGGGACGCTTCGGGCCGGCGACGCTCGGACGAATCTCGCCGAGCTCTAATTCAAGCAGCAGGCTGTACTGGCATTCGCCTTTCCGTGGGATTCCAAACATGCCCTGCGCCGTGTAGTAGTTTCGGACCGCTTCAACCTGTTCACGATCACGACCCGTGGCTTCCAGGTACAGGCAAGTCTCTTCATCGACCGGGAAGAAGCCCAAAGTCGCTCCATATTCCGGCGCCATGTTCGCGATCGTCGCGCGATCTGTTACCGAAAGACTAGCCGCCCCGTCCCCATGGAACTCGACGAATTTTCCCACTACCTTGGCCTTGCGCAACATCTCTGTGACTCGCAACACCAGGTCAGTCGCCGTGACTCCGTCCCGCAAACTACCGCTCAGGCAAACGCCAACTACATCCGGCGTCAGGAAATAGACTGGCTGGCCCAGCATGGCTGCTTCGGCTTCAATGCCACCGACGCCCCACGCTACTATGCCCAGTCCGTTAATCATTGTCGTATGTGAGTCAGTGCCGACGAGGGTATCCGGGTAATAGATGTCGTGCTTCTCCCAAACGCTCCTCGCGAGAAACTCGAGGTTTACCTGGTGACAGATGCCAATGCCGGGCGGTATAACACCAAAACCGTCAAAGGCCTGCGTGCCCCATTTCAAAAATTGGTAGCGGGAATTGTTCCGCTTAAACTCCATCATCATGTTCTTCTCAAACGCGTCTTTCGTGCTCGAGAAGTCCACCTGGA
>JACCUI010000180.1 GCA_013811945.1 Pyrinomonadaceae bacterium
CCCTCCACTGATTGCGTGGCTGATGGTCACGAGAGGCTGGCGCGAGACCTTTTACGTAACGTCAGTTCTCGGTCTGTTGATGGCCTTCTTATGGTGGCGGTACGCCACCGATCAGCCTGAAAAACATACGAAGGTCAGCCAGGCGGAGCTAAAGCTCATCGATGCCGGCAAGACTGACGAGGCACAGATTCGATCAGTTTCATGGTGGAGGCTGCTCCGCAATCGCAACCTCGGGCTGATCTGCCTGAGCTATTTCCTCGACAGCTTCGTGCTCTTCATTTTCATCTTCTGGTTTTACCTCTACCTCGTTAATGAGCGCGGCTTCGGCCTGCTAAAAGGCGGTGTCTTCAACAGTCTGCCCTATGTCTTTGCGATGGTGATGATTCCGTCGAGCGGGCGTTTATGCGATTACCTCTCGGCGCGGCTGGGGCGCAATCGAGGCCGCCGCTCTCTGGCCATTGGGTGTTTGACATTTTCTGCGTTGTTTCTCATGGCCGGAGCGAAAGCAGCCGATCCGTATCTGGCGATTGTCTGTCTTTCACTGAGCGTCGGTTTTCTGATGAGCACCGAAGGGCCGTTCTGGGCGAGTTCGATTGACGTGGCCGGGCCACACGCGGGCACGGCTGGCGGAATTATGAATACTGCCGGGAACGCAGGCGGCGTGGTCTCAACGGCCATTGCTCCGATTCTGGTGCAGCAGTTCGGATGGTTCGCCACATTTGCCTTCTGTTCCGCGCTGGCTATCACCGCCGGGCTGATCTGGCTTTTCATTCGCGTGGATCAGACAGCCGATGAAAATGTCGCGGACCGCCTGGAGGGATTGAACGTAAGCGCAACGAGTGAAACAGGCAGCTAGTCTAACAAGGTGCAGTTCCTGGCGGCGCGCAGGTGATTGATCTCGGTCAGGCAACCTGTCTGCCCGGCGATGGATTTGCATGCGCACTTTCTCTTCCATCAGAAAGCGAGCGCCGCGCTGAACTATCTCAACGGGCGGAGCGCACGCAAGGACTTCGATCGCCTGCTCAATGCGCAGAAGATGCTCCGTGCCGGGTTCACCACACACTGCGCGATCCGGGCGAGTGGTGAAGAACGGGTTTCACTCCGCCGCGCAGGTAATTACCAAATGACTTCAATTTTAGGAGGCACATCATGAATCGTGAGCTTGAGAGCAGAATTAACAAATTACGCGGCCAGGTCAAGGCGCTCTCTATTGCCACGATCCTTGCCGTCGCCATCATTTCCTGCGTTCCGCTGGTTTCGGCGCAAACGGCCTCGACCGGCGCGCTCAGCGGCAAAGTCAAGGACCCTACAGGGGCGGTTGTGCCTGGGGCCGAAATAACCGCCACCAACGCGTCCACTGGCGAGAAGCGCACAGTGATATCACAAGATAATGGAGCTTACATCATCCCGCAGCTCGCGCCAGGCACTTACCAGGGGGAGAGCGCCCAAAGCGGGTTTAAGCGTTCAACCAGTTCAAGAGTTCAGATCAATGTCACTGAAACTACGACCTTGGAACTTACGCTCGAAATCGGAGAGGTGACAGAGACGGTGAACGTCACAAGTGAGCCTACCGTGACCCAGACCGAATCAAGCGCGCTGGGCCGTGTGGTAGATGAGAAGGTAGTTAGCAACCTGCCGCTGGTCACTCGCAACTACACGCAAATACTCGCTCTCTCGCCTGGCATCACGACGAACGTGAACAATGCCGCTGAGGTCGGGCGCGGCAGTAGCAGCACTTTCGGTGGCGCCAGTGAGGGAACCTTCACTCACGGCACGCGCCAATACGACAACAATTTTCAGCTTAACGGCGTGCAGATTAACGACCTCCAGGGCAGCTCGAATAATAGCGGCGGTGTGGCGGTCCCAAACCCGGATACGATCGAGCAGTTTAAGGTGCAGACAGGACAATACAACGCGGTGTTCGGTCGCAGCGCTGGCGCCAACGTGAACGTCGTCACCAAGGGTGGGAGCAACGAGTTTCACGGCACCCTCTTCGAGTTCTTCCGCAATGAAGCACTCAACGCCAACGACTTCTTCTTCAATAGAGCCGGACAGAAGAAAGGGGTATTGAGGCAAAATCAGTTTGGTTTTACCCTGGGGGGCCCCATCAAGAAGGACAAACTGCTCTTTTTCACCTCATACCAGGGCACGCGCCAACTCAACGGGGTGGCGAGAGGAGGGGGAGGAGTGTCTTTCAAATGCTCGGAATCTGTCTCTTCGCCGCCCTTGACCAACGACCGCTCGGCGGCCGCCCTGGGAAGGCTCTTCGCGGGACAACGCGGCGCCCTTCAGAATGCCTTCGGCGGAGTCGGGCCGGCCATCCTCGCGGACGGCTCCAACATCAATCCGGTCGCGCTCAGACTGCTGCAGTTCAAAAATCCCGATGGCAGCTTCCTGATTCCGACGCCGCAGGTGATCGACCCAAGCCAGCCTTTTAGTTCGCAAGGCTTTTCGGCTTTCAGTCAACCCTGCACCTTCAGTGAAGATCAGTTCATGATCAACGCCGATTTTCTACAGACCTCGAAGAGTAAGTTTTCAGGCCGCACCTTCTTCGCGACCAGCGACCTCAACAACACTTTCGTCCCCGGCACCGTAGCAAATAACAATGTGCCCGGGTTTCCCAACCTAGTTAATAACCAGTACACCAACATTTCGGTCGCTCACAGTTACGTCTTCGGCCCGCGCCTGTTCAATGAGGCACGGTTCGGTTACACCGGCGTCAGGGTGGAGTCAACAGGGCGGTGCTTTTAAGTGGTCAGACATCGGAGTCCCGGCAGCCGAGCAAGGCAATGATCTTCCCAACATCAACATCGTAGGTTCATTCCAGATCGGCGGCGCCTTCCCGGAAACTTTCAATCAGAGGGCTTTCAACTTCGACGATACTCTCTCCTATATTGTCGGTCGTCATTCTCTGCAGGTTGGGGGTTCGATCATACGCAGCGCGGTTGACGTCAGCGACTTCCGCTTTAACGGAGCCCTGATCTTCCTTAGTTTCCCCGATTTCCTGCTCGGTCTAAATGGCCCAAGCAATGGCACCGGGCTCTTCAGCAATGTCTTCGGGTCGATAGACTTTATCGGTCTGCCGGATCGCAAGCACCGCGTATTTGATGGACATCTTTTCGCCCAGGATGATTTCAAGGTGAGCACAAGGCTAACACTCAACCTGGGTTTGCGCTACGAGCGGATTGGTCATTTCGCCGACCAGCTCGGACGAAATGCAAACTTCGATCCTGCCCTCGCGAACTCCAATCCTCCGGCGACCGGCTCAATTGCGGGATACGTCGTCCCTAATAATTTCGCAGGACAGATACCCGCCGGCGTCGGACAATTGGACAATGAGCTCGGTATTAAAGGTGAGGGGCAGAACAACCTGGCGCCGCGTCTCGGCGCCGCCTGGCAGATACTGCCCAGGAGCAGCCGGTTAGTGCTGCGCGGAGGGTATGGTATTTATTACTCGCGTCCAACCGGACAACCCTTTTTCCAACTGGAGGCAACCCCACCATTCGGGATGTTGCGCGTCAGTACGGGAGCGGCTAATGCCAGCGCGACATTCCAGAATCCGTTCCCTCAACCTATTCCCTCGGCGAGTTCCTTGCCAACCTTTGCGCCTTACTCACCGGCCACGGGGCTCAGCGTCAGAGCCATCGCGCAAGATTATCGTCCCTCACGGACTCAGCAGTACAGCCTCAACCTCCAGGCGGAACTGGCGCCGAATCTTTTGTTGGAGGTCGGCTACGTCGGGACCAGGGGCGACCATTTGATACGGACGCGCTCGATCAACCAGGCCCAGTTAGCCAGTGCCTCTAACCCGATCCGGGGCATAACAACTAATACCCTGGCAAATGTCCCACAGCGCGTGCCGATACAGGGATTCCAGGCTAACGCCCTTAGTGTCATCGAATCGGCCGGCATGGCGCGGTACAACGGCCTGGAGATCAGTCTGACGAAACGCTTCAGTCAGGGATTACAGTTCCTGACTTCATATACCTTCTCGAAGTCGCTCGATACGGATGGCGCGGCCACACAGGCCACCAGTGGCGGCGGAAATACTACCGGAAATCAGAACGATCCGAAGAGCCGGTATGGCATCAATAATTTCGACCGCACCCACCGTCTGGTTTTGAGTTACGTCTATGAACTGCCGGGTTTGAAGAGACTCACTGGATTTCCCGGCAAGCTTCTCAGCGGCTGGTCAGTGTCGGGAGTGACGGTCTTTCAATCAGGCCAGGCCCTGACGATCACGGGCACCAATGCGAACAACGTCTTCGGCGTGACGGCGGACCGCGCACAACTGGCTCCCGGTTGCACGTATTCTCAGATTGTGAATTCGGGCTCGGTGACTCAGAATCTAAACAATTACGTCAACAGGTCATGTTTCACCGCCTGGCCCGTAATTGGGGCCGATGGTCGAGCGACCGATTTCGGCAACAGCGGTGTCGGCATTGTCCGTGGGCCGAAGCAGAATAACTTCGACGTGGCTCTGGTCAAACGCACGGGCATTGGCTGGCTCAGGGAGGGTGCGAACTTTGAATTTCGCACGGAGTTCTTCAACGCATTTAACACTCCGCAATTCGCCAATCCCGATACCAACTTCTCGTCGGCCACTTTTGGGCAGATTACTTCGACTTCGGTTAATCCGCGCATCATTCAGTTCGCCTTGAAGCTCAATTTTTAGGATCAGCCTGATCTTGTGGTCAGGCTACACTCGGGACAGAGTTGAAGAAAAGATGAGCCAGGATAAAAGCCATGAGCAAACGGTTCGGGATGTTTTTCTTCGTAGCATTGCTGGGGTTGGGCGCGCTCCGGCCTTTCCTGGCCGAAGCTCGCTGGCAGCAGCCCGCCGTTGGCGGAGCATTGAGCGATAACCAGCAGAACCGAGTTCCCAAGGAGTCAGCCAACGACCGTCCCCGAGAGTTCACCGCAGCCGACTATGCGGCGGCCGCAGCGCTCCTTGAGCGTAACCTCCAAGGCACGGTGAAGAACCAGTCGGTGGAGCCGCACTGGATTGGCGAGAGCGGCGGCTTCTGGTATCAGCGTGACGAAGCCCAAGGGACGAGCTACGTCCGGTTTGATCCCAAGGCTGGCTCGCGGTCTCCGTTGTTCGACCACGCGGCGCTGGCAACTGCGCTGGCTCGAGCGCTGGGAGCCCTGGGAGCCGAAGCCAAGCCCACGGCGACGAACCTCGGTCTCAGGAATGTCGCGCTCTCCGCCGACCTGAAGACCCTCACCGGCCTCGCTGGCCGCAAGGCGGTCACCTGCAACCTCGTCGCGGTGTCGTGCGAGGCCTCCGATCAAAAGCCTGCCGAGCCGGGTCTGCTGCCCTCGCCAGACGGGAGGCGGGTGGCGCTGATCCGCAACCATAACCTCGTGGTCCGCGACCTGGCGAGCGGTCACGAAACCCAGCTCACGTCGGACGGCGCCAGGTACTTCTCTTACGGCTCCTTGACCGAGGACTATCTGATGACCATCCCCACCAGGAAAGCCGGGGCGCCGCTGCCGCCGGTCGGTTGCACCTGGTCACCTGATGGCCGCTACCTGATCGCGCCGCGCAATAACGAACGCAAAGTGCGAGTCAATCCGTTCATCGAGTGGGTGCCGCAGGATGGCTCCCGCCGTCCGATCTTGCATGAAGTCCGGATGGCATTCGTCGGCGACCGAGAGCAGGTCGAGGCCAAACTCTTCGTGTTCGAGCCAGCCACCGGACGGCAGACGCTGATTGCCATCCCCGAGTCGTATGACGTCGCCAGGACGCTGAGCAGCGATCCTGTCGGCTGGAGCGTCGCACGGGGGCAAGTGTTCTTTATTGCCCGAACGACGGGGTCGAAGTCCGTAGCGCTCTTGCGCATCGAGTTAGCCACGGGAAAAGCCGCGATCGTTCTGGAGGAGACCTCGCCCACCCGGGTCGAAGCCAATACGGTCGAGTACAATACCCCAAACGTACGGATCGTGGATGATGGCGCGGAGGCGATCTGGTATTCGGCGCACTCGGGATGGGGACATCTCTACTGCCACGAAGCGCAGACGGCTGCGCTTCGCAACGCCATCACGGTCGGCGCTACTTTGGGTAATAATATACTTGACTGACCACGGATTCCGTGCTAAATTCACGGCATGGAAACGCCAAAGACATTACAGCAAGCAATCCTTCACTTCTCCATCCCTGAGAACTGCAACGAGTTCATGATAGCCGCTCGCTGGGCTGACGGGAAAGTCCGTTGCCCTCAGTGCGACTCGGAGAACGTCACCTATCTGGCAAAGGCCCGCGTCTATAAGTGCTACGCCAAGCACTCCCGCCAGAAGTTCTCACTTAAGGTCGGAACCATATTTGAGGATAGCCCAATTGGTCTGGATAAGTGGCTTGCCGGAATCTGGCTGATTGCTAACGCGAAGAACGGCATTAGCTCGTATGAGATTCATAGGGGCTTAGGTGTCACGCAAAAGACCGCATGGTTCATGCTTCACCGTATCCGACTTGCTATGCAGCGCGGTACGTTTGCGAAGCCTCTCTCCGGCGAGGTTGAAGTTGACGAAACGTACATCGGCGGTCTAGCTCGGAACATGCACCGAGGCGACAAAGCCCGCAAGATTCACGGCACGGGTGGAGCGGGCAAGGTTGCGGTTATGGGACTGCTTGAGCGTCACGGTGAAGTCAGGACAATGGTTGTCTCAAACGTTCGCCGCAAATCGCTTCACAGCGAAGTGAGTAAGCATGTAGAGTCTGGTTCGACGGTGTACAGCGATGGACTCGCGTCATACAACAAACTTGAAGAGACGTTTGTTCATAAGGTGATAGACCATGCTGAGAAGTACGTTGACGGACAGATTCACACAAACGGAATTGAGAATTTCTGGAGTCTCTTGAAGCGGGCACTTCGCGGTACTTATGTAAGCGTTGAGCCTTTCCATCTTTTCCGATACCTTGACGAGCAATCTTTTCGTTTCAACGACCGTAAGGGAACCGACGCAGATCGCTTTAGTCAGGTGGTTAAGCAGATCACTGGAAAGCGACTAGAGTACAAGAACCTTATAGGCCAAGCAGCATGTTAAGGATGGCGGGAAGCCTCGACAGAAACGCGGCAAACGAAGGTCTGTTACCCGCGAGAAATATTAAGCGCATCTAGCCGATCAGCAAAAGAATCAAAAGCTGAAGCGGGCACAGAGAGATCAGCCATCCTATCTATGATGTGGCGGCTGATCTCTTGTGTTTTTAGATCGTTATAAACAATACCCACGATCACGCGACCCTTGCTCTTATTTTTTATATCTAGTGTCTTGAAACCCCAAGCCTCAGCATGTATGCGATCTGGATCGCCAAGCACTGCGACGGCTAGGCCGCTACCGCCGTTTGGATGGATGAAGAAATCCACGCGATGTTCCTCAACTTCACCTGGCACAATCTCTCTTTCCTTATAGAAATACTGCTTTTGCTGGAATGTTCTTCTGACCTTTTCTTTTAATTCGTCCTCCAGCTTGGTTATGCGCGGGCGAGTCGGATACGCCAGATAAACATCGCCTATTGTTTTCGCGGCATCGGCAAATTCATGGATGGCCCCGCCTAATTCTTTCGCTGAACATTGACGGAGTAAAGTGTTTCCGTCCAACTCCAGTTGAGAAATCTTTACCATGCCAACAATGCGTTCGCGCACCGTATCCTTGACTTGATAGCCCGCGTCTTTTAACTCGCCGATAGTTTGCGCCATGTCGGAAATCACAAACTGGTCTTTAGTAACTTGCGTTACTGACAACTCGACTCTTGTATGTGCTGAAAAATGAATCGGCAGCGATATGATCGCGCTACGCTCATCAACCGCCTCGATGTCGATGAGATCTTTTTGCGCTTCAAAGTACTTAGTGAGTACATCGGTGGCTATGCTCATAACTAAATCTCCATCTGATATTGCTCTGATGTTTCAATGTTCCAACGTCTCAGGCACAAGTAAATTAGAGAAGCGAAGTCGATGTTCTTTTTGACGAAGTCGTTAGCGTCGATAATGAATTTATCTTCGTCGGGGTCCGTCCATTGTTTCTCATGCCAATGCCGCACAAACCCGATCACCCTTCCGTCTCGAATAATATCGTGTCTTAGTCTCCAGCAGATGCATCGAATGCGCTTGTTACACCAAAGCAACGAGACTCCTGGTTGAGGCTTTACAACAGCAGCGTTGACTTGTTTTTCCAGGCGAGCAAACAGCCGCAAATGCAGGTTTCCTGTCTCGTTACCGCGCCGTCGAATCTCATAAGTTAGTCTGATTTCATTAGCGTTCGGTTGCCCTCGGTTATCTTCCATTACTCGGTGAATATACTTTTTGGCTGCGATGAGGTCGCGCACCTCGGCCTCGGTGAAAGGGGCGTCCGGCATGGGGGAGAAGGTATCGAAAAGGGGCTACTTTGTCACGGTTTAGTGTGAGAGAATAGCAACGTCAGGGAGGGAAAAACGACTATGAAAAAAGCAATAGCAGGCAAGCCGCCTTCAGATGAATACCAACGCTTTGAAAAACTCGCCAAGTCGATTCTTGCCGTTCCAAAAAGCGAGATAGATAAGCGACACGCAGAGTACGAAAAGAAAAAGGCCGCGAAGAAACGAAAAGCTGCGTGATGTTTATCTGTTAAAGCAAAATGTCGCTAGGTGAAGCACTAATAACGAGAGTTAGGGAAATGGGCGGGCGAATCAAGGTTCGCAGTGGCCTAAATCCTATGTTGTGGCTTTGTGC
>JACCUI010000184.1 GCA_013811945.1 Pyrinomonadaceae bacterium
GAGACCGGAGGGGAGCTTTCATTGAGCATTATACATTGAGCATTTTTCATCTCACTGAGGTTGCTTCGATTTGACGGACACCAGTTAAGAGAGAAACTGGAAAGTTGGTTCTCATGAAAGAAGTCAAAGCAGGATCCACTCCCAATGCGGAGATGAAGTCTCGGCGTCAATTCGACGACGTTTTCAAACGGGATGCGGTCGCCCTCTGGGTGAACAGCGGCAGGTCGGCCGGGCGGGTGGCCGGCGATCTGGGCATTGAAGAGCGCCATCTTTATTTGTGGAAAAAGACTCACTCGCCCCGGACTCTGGTCCCGGGCCAAGTGGAAAGCGAAGTGGCGGCTCTGCGGCGTGAGAATGCTCTTTTGCGCCAGCGTTGCGACATTTTAAAAAAAAAGTTGGGCATCCTCTCCGAATCCCCGAGCAACGCTTCCAGCGGATCGATGCGATGAAAGCCGATTATCCCATCCGCGCCCTGTGCGAAGCTTTTGACGTTTCGCCCAGCGGCTATTACGACTGGCTCCAGCGGCAGGCCGAGCCGGGCCCGCGGGCCCAGGAAGACCAGCAACTGAGCCAGCAGGTGCGGCAGATTCATCAACAGAGTCGGCAGACCTATGGAGCTATGGCGGAGTCAAGAAAGCCGCGGTGCTGAGGTCTGGCTTGGAACGGGCGCGAAAAAACTGGACAAATTCGCGTTGAACAATTTTACTGGGTCGCATGGTCAAGCCTTTGCGTCTGCCCGGAGTTGAAGAACAGAAGCTTCTGGAAGGTTTGGAGATCGAGTTGTTGCGGGGGAGGAAGCAGCATCACCGCTGGAACCGGTTGGTGGTCCAACAGCATTACTTGCGCAGTGCCAGGATGGTGGGAGAGCAGCTTCGTTACGCGGTCAGCTATCAGGGGCAGTGGCTTGCGTTGCTGGGTTGGAGCGCTCCGGCCTGGCATTTGGAAGCGCGCGATGCCTGGATCAACTGGTCAGCGGATCAGCGCCGCGCCCGGCTGCATTTTCTGGCCCAAAACAGCCGCTTCCTCATCCTGGCCGATCGCACGGAGTTTCCCAATCTGGGCACGCGGAGCATAAGGCTTTGCCTGGATCGACTCTCCCAGGACTGGCAGGAGCAGTACCAGCACCCGATTCTAGCGGTGGAAAGCTTTGTCGATGCGCAGCTTTTTCGCGGGACGATCTATAAGGCCTCTAATTGGACGCTGCTGGGGCCGACCGCGGGGTTCGGGCGCGTGGCCGAGGATTTTTATGTGCGACACAACCGGCCCAAGCAGTTGTGGGTGCGCGCGCTTGCTCCCCAGGCGCGGGAGCAGCTTTGCTCCGCAACGCTGCCGGAAAAGCTGCAGGCTTACGAGAAGCCGCTGCCGTTGCGTTGCGGACATGCGCCCGAGCAACTGCGTTCCTTGCGCGAGCGCTTTGCCGAGGTCACGGAATTCCGCAAAGGCCAGGGCAAGCGTCACCGAGTTCCCACCGTGCTGGCCATTGCCGCCTGCGCGAAAATGGCCGGGGTGATCGGCGGCTACAGCGGCGTGGCCGCTTTTGCCCGCAATCTCACCCGCCCGCAACGACGCGCTTTGCGCTGCTGGCTCAATCCCAAGACCAGGGAGTTTGAAGTGCCGAGCGAATCCTGCATTCTGCGCGTCTTGCAAGGCGTTTCTCCGCGCGAAGTCGAGGCCCAGACGCTGGCCTGGCAGGACGATATCTTAGGGCCGAATACCGATCCGCTCGTCGCCATCGACGGTAAAACCGTCCGCCACAGCGGCGTGCATCTGGTGGGAGCGATCTCTCTGCCTTCGCACCGCTGTCTGGGGGTTGAGACGGTGGCCGACAAAAGCAATGAAATTCCCGCCGCCCAAAAACTGATCCAACGCGCGGCCATTCTTCCCGGACAGATGGTGAGCCTGGACGCGATGCACACTCAGCATGAAACCGTGGCCCAAATTCTCTACGAGAAAGGCGCTGATTACCTGGTGCCGCTTAAAGGCAACCAGGGCACCCTCTTAAAAACTGCGAAAGATCTCCTCCCGGAGAGCGTTTCCCCCTCAACTGGTGGTGCACGAGTCCAACCACGGCCGCAATGAGCGCCGCGCCTTGGCGGCTCGAGCGATCGAGCCCACGCAACTCGGCCTGGCGGGCGCGGCTCAAATCGGGCGCCTGCACCGCCAGCTCAAGCCCGAGGCAAAGACCCAAACCGAATATCTGGTCACCAGCCGGCCTGTGCTCCAACTCCCCCTGGAAGACTTCCTCAAGATGGATCGGGATTATTGGGGAGTGGAAAGCGGCTGCCACCAGCGCCTGGATTGCTCCGCTTTCGAAGATCGCTTGCGCATTCGCCACAAAAGGGCCTTGAAGATTCTGGCACTCTTCTCTCGAGTAGGCCTCGCCTTGTTCATCCGCTGGGCCGGACAACAGCCCCGGGTCCGCGATAAGACCTATCCGATGTGGCGGGAGTGGAACGCAGGCCATCGCTGGCACATGATTCGCCAAGTGAACGAACCTCCGGGTTAGAAAAGCAAACTCTGCCCAAGCTTTGCATAATGGCCGAAGCCACCTCATTCGGCCAACGGATCGTTTTGCCCCAAAGAGGCTCCGACATCTCCTTGGACAATACCAGAGGGCATTCTTCCGCTCTTTGCCCTCTTTGCCAGCGGTTTCCAAAATTTAACACCTGCATCTTTTACTCGGCTGACCGCCAGCAACGGGAGAATGCCTCGGCCACCATTTTTCTTGAATCCACCATACACAACACTAAGGGGTCAAACTAGAGTATTGACCCATCTGGCAGAGCTGTGATACGCCTCTCCGCATGCCGCGCAA
>JACCUI010000202.1 GCA_013811945.1 Pyrinomonadaceae bacterium
TGAACTGGGTCGTCGCGAGGGTCACACCAGGCCCAATACCGTTGAAAACTTTTTCTCGCATCAATCCGTAGGCGCGTGGGTACAGGTGGCCTTGCAGGTTGCGCCCAACCTGGTGGTGCTCATTACCAAGTCCGTTTGGGTGTAAAGTCGTGTGGGAATTCAGAAGTAAGCGCGCCGACTCAACCGCCCCTGCCGAGACGATTACTACTTTCGCACGCGCTGTATGCGCTTGAGCTTTACCTCTCTCCTGAACGAGGTAAGACACGCCCTTGACGTTGCCATGTTCGTCCGTCTCGACACGGTCAGCTATGGCCGCGGTTACGAGTTTACAATTGCCGGTGGCAAGGGCGCGGGGAATCATCGTGTTGTGCGAGCCATTCTTGGCGTCGGTAGGGCAGGCGAAGCCCACGCAGTATTTGCAGGCAATACAGGATTCGCGCCCGCCGTATGGCAGAGTGTTAATAAGCAAAGGCACCGGGCTGGTTATCCAACCCAGTTGCTGTGCGCCACGCTTCAGCGCAACGGTCTGCGGATTGGGTGGGACAGCTGGCAACGGATAATCGCGACGACGGGGAATGTAATCTTTGAGTGCCGGTCCGTCGCCGGCTACACCTAATTGCCATTCCGCGCGCTCGTAAAAAGGTTCAACGTCGTCGTAAGTGATTGGCCAATCCGCCAGCGAGCTGCCCTCAGGCACTCCATAGGTGCTCGCCATGCGAAAGTCCGCAGGCATGAAGCGCCAGGCTTGTGCGCCGTACACGCGAGTGCCGCCCCCGACGCAGGCCGCATTGTTGTGATAGTCGGGCTCGTGGGGTCGGACCGTGCGGGCGTTCCCTGCGGGATCAACAAAGACGCGTGGATTACCTTCGAGTTCAGGACCAGCGTTGTGGCCGTATATTGAGAGGCGCTGATTGCGCAGATGGTCGCGACCGACCTGGGAAAAACTCAAAGCCGGACCACGTTCCAACAGCAGGACGTCCTTGCCGGCTTCGGCCAATACCCCGGCGACAATTCCGCCCGCTGCGCCAGTACCTACGATGATCGCGTCGTGGCTGGTGATCATTGCAAGGGCTCTTCGAAACCGGTCATGGCCCAGGAGACACCTTTGCGATTTCCGCCTTGCTCCGGATTGCTATAGAACCCCTCGGCCGTTGTGTTGACAAGCAGATTGAAAAAAAGGCGCGGCGTAACATTCCACGCGGTTAACACTTCGCCGGCTTCTATATGCCTGAGCATAGTGTCCTGCTCTTCCTCTGAGAGCAAGACAAAGGTTTGCTGAAAGCGGGCCACGGATTCCGCTTCGAGCGCTGATAGGCCGGCACAATAGTCGTCTAACATCGGACGCAAGTCGCTTTCAAATTGACGCGCAAGATAATCGCCTACGCCGCCCTGCCAGGCGCCCGGATAATCGTCAGGCGGGATGATGCGGTCAACCGCGGCGCGCAAAGTGTGTTGCTGCTCTTCGGTCAGTCGCATCACTTAAGGGTAATTGTAGTCTCGGCAGTTGCGCCACTAACGACGTCCGTCGCTCTGATAATATACACCCCTGCGAGGTCGTTGAGCGCCGACGGCAAAACGAATTTAGTTGCTGTTTTATCAAAGAGCACATTACGCGCATAGGCGGGCAGTTTTAAGCCGTTGGGAGCGACGACGTGGCATCGGATTAGGCGAGGTCCAGACAAAGATGAAGAAAGCGTAAATGCAATATGCTCTCCGCGCGACGAAGAGGGAGGCCCGCTCAGCGCCAGCTTATTCTCGGCCGGACTCAAACTCAGCACAGCGGCATCGCCTACGACCACAGAAGAATGAACTACGTCGGTGTACCCCAGTCGTCTACCAGATCGCACGTCCGTAACGTAAAACTTATTCGGCAGCTTGATAGTGATCTCCTGCCTGGCTATCTGCCCTAAAGCGGCGTCGTTGTAGATAGTGACTCCGTCTCGCCCGACAATCCCCGCGACCGAGACGTTATCTTTAACGACGGTCAGAATCTCCGCATCGCTGAAGCGGTAGCGGGCCACCTGTGCTTGAGTGAGCCGCCTGTCGTCAGCCGACATTACCTGGACGGCGGGCCGGACTCCCGCGTGATCAAGTAGCGAGTCTACGAGCGTACGGTGATTTGCGCCGCCAAACTTTTCCGCACGCAGCTTTGGATACTTGTCAAAAATAATATTGAGATAGATGGTCCGCCCTTTGCCAATGCGTCGCGTGATGACAGCATCCGTCTTTCCTATACGTATTAAAGGCGTGCCACCCGCCGCCGTAATGTAAGGCTCAGCCGAAGTCAGACCGCTAAGATCGTTTGCACCGAGGCCCCAACGCGCACCCTCATTGGTGACCACCAGCTGCCCATCACCTGCCATAAAAGCTCGTTTGTTTGAATCCGGACTCGTGATACCAAAGAGTTCATTCATTGGACCGTTCGGCTGCCACGCGCAGTGATGGTCCATCAAGCCCGCAGCTGCGTCGGATATCACTACGCCGCCCTCCTGGACGAAACTTTTAATGTTTTTTATTTCCGACGGCGACAAGGCCAGCGAGAGCGGGAGGATTAAGACCTTATACTTCCCGGAAGCCAGGTTGCCTTGTTCCACTTGTGCGGAAGATACAAAGTCAAACTGCAATCCCAGATCTTTAATCGTGCGCACCCAGCCGTCGCGGTTGGCAGGGAAACCTAGGGATGTTTCCTTCGGTCCCTCTTCGTCGTCATCGCTACTTCGCTGGTGGTAGCCGAGGATGCTGACTCCATGCACCGAGGCCATCGAGTAGTGAATGGCGATGCCGTCTCCCAGACGCTGCGCCTCCATCAGTAGCTTGCCGACACCTTCAAGTTTGAGGGACTCGAAGGCTGAGCCCATGTCACGGGCCGACTTCGAGTAGGTCATGTCGGGATCAAGGAACGAATACATCCAGAAGATGTTCGGGTGCAGCACATTATGAATTGCCGCGGTCCAAATGGCGTTCTGTACCGCGAGACCGTGTGAACCGTAGCCCGTCCAAAAGCCGATCATCGCGTCGCGCTTGGCGAATGAGCGGTGCATGTCCCACTGGTTGCCGCCGTCATAAGAGAGGAAGTCGTCGATTACGCGGTCAAGGCGCGACCAATCCGCTCCGTTATAGGCGTTAGTCGCCTGCGTGCCGGAGACGGCGATATGCGCCTCACTATCCCCTTGTATCACAGCGTCGCGTGCCGTCTGATAGGCCCGCGCAAAAGTTATTTCCATGAAAGTGCGGTGGTCTGCCCAGGGAGCGAAGCTACCGGCCTGGCGCGCCTCCGCGGTTGTATATGGGACGACGTGGTCCCAGATTTTGAAATCCGTCCGCCACTCTTTATTCAGAGCGGGCAGGGTGCCGTATTCGTGTTTCAACCAGGTACGGAATTCCGCCAGGGCCCCCGGACTCCAATCGAAGTCGACCGCGTCGCCGTAAGAGGTGAGCGAGCCCTCATCACCGACGAAGTAGTAGTCCATGTTATAGCGCGCCTTGTTGCGGGCCGCAGCGCGCACAATGTCGGACAGCGTTCGCAAAAACCCTGCGTCGTTGAAAGAAGGCGTTCGTTGCAGAACTTCTTATCGCCAGTGCGTTTGAAAAGTTCTTTCTTGGTCAGGTAGCCAAGTGACTCGAAGTCGCCCTTGCGTTGATAATCCGCGATCGCCTGCTCCATACCTTCGGTTGTGGTGGGCCCACGATCGTACCAGTAAACCCCGAAGCTACCGCGCGGAATGTTGAGGGAGTTGTCTACGTCCCCACCCCATGTAAAGCCCGTGTCGGCGGCCATGCCGCGGACCATACGCATTTGCGCGTCTTGCAGGTAATGCTTTGTGCCGCCGAAGGAGACGAGCGCCGTGTACTCCTTTGGGCGGCGCGTGTCCTGCACGATCATTACGGGTCTGGCGCGGACTTGATCGACAATCGCCCCGCGCTCGTCGACCAATTCGCCAGTAACGAGCGCGAACTTGCCGAGAAAGTCTGCGAGCGGGTAGGTGAGAGTCCGCTCACCGCGCGCAGTCTTCGTGATTACTCCGAGCAGGCGGCCCATATCGTCTGCCACCTGCATTCGCATTTGCAGGCCCGACAAGTCGCCGGCGGCGCGCAACACGGCGCTTAAGGTCTCACCGCGTTTGTAAACATCCGCGGCCGGTTTTGCCATGGTCATCATCGCGCGTTTTGGCCACTCTAAGGTCGCAGAGCCCCAGTTGAGCGTCGTTCTCAACTGCACGTCTCGAATGATGACGTTGAAAATCTGCCGGCCGCCGGACCATCCTGTGGGGGGCCGCAGGGTGTCGGCCGGAATCTCAATGAGGGTTTCGCCGGCGACCAGATCTTTCGTTTGGCGCTGTGAGCCAAGCGCTTGCCCAAACGCATTCCTGCCGTCGATCTCGATCTCGATTCTACGCGGCGCACTCGACTTAAGGTTGAGCTTGATGGATGCGGAGCCGGCGGTTAACTCATTAATGCGAACATCCGGTTCGCGCCTCGAGGCCCACAGAATCGAGCGTGCCAGAAGGGAGTATTGGTACTCCCAGTAATCCCAGTAAATTTTCGTTTCCACCGGACTAATGCTCTGGGGCGTGAATCCCTCTTCCGTGTATCCGAGTGCAACCACTCGGCCCTTGCCGTAGGTTTTCGCTGCTACGATTGGATAAGCGCCTGACCTAATTAACACTTCGCCGTTCGCACGGTACTTGTAGAAAGAACCGCCGATGCTACCTTCAGGTATTAGTTCGAGCGGCAGGCCTTCGGTAATGAAGTGCTTCTGCGCAACTTCCCATTTGCCTTTAGTGACTGCATCTTGATTGATTTCAGGGTAGCCTCGCTCATTCACGGCGTCGTTAGCCACACCAACCAGCGGTGAGACTTCCCAGATGCGCTCATCGCCAACAGGCTCATCGCCTTTGAACGGATGACCCTGCACATCGCCGACAAACGGGTGCAGTAGGACCAGCCCGGCGCCTAGTTGCACGCGGTGGAGGATCGCATCGCGTGTCGCGCGCGTCATGCGTGACCAGCCATTGAGGCCCGGAATAACCATCACCTCGAATTGCACTGGGCCGACGATGTCTTTTTCGACGTATCCGTAAACAGTCTGGAAGTCGTCGCGGTCGCCGCGATATTCGTGTCCGTAGTAATCGCCAATGCCCCAGCAGTTGATATCCCAGCTGCGATCGATGGAGACGGTGGTCGGCTGGAGCGACAGGCGCTGCATTAGCTCAACCAGGTCGCGTCCGTATTGAACTGAAGGGATGAAGAAGGATTTGATAGGGCCACCGGGCAGGGTGGTCGCCCAGTTTATGTGAGGCGTGACAACCTCAGTTGAATAAGTGATGTCGTTTTTGTAAAACGCACTACCGCCAACTCCGCCTTCTTGCCCGTAACTAAGCAAAGCGAAAGAGGCAAGCACCAGAACAGAGACAAACGAAATGGAGGAAAACTTCTTCATCTATGATTATTCGTGATATTGGCGTTCATCGACCGTCTGTCTGCCGTCCTCGTTCATCGGTCGCTGGTTTTACAATCATGAAGACAGACTGAAGTTCGTCGGACTCTTAGATCCAAACGGACGCGATCACGCTTTCGCTTCTTCTTGACGAGCCACTGATTCCGCAATGGCAAAGCAGATCCGCGCCGATGGCAGAATGTGTTCCACGGAGGGCCAGGGGCGCTCACCTGTTTTTAGGGCTTGCACAAACTCAACGACTTCGTCATACGCGCCGTTGCGCAGGTCTTCAGGCTCGGTCGTCGAGGAGTGTTTCTCCAACTCCACTTGTCCAGCGCGCCAGCATTGCAAGGAGCGTTGTGGCCCTGACCCGGCGACGACCCGAGCTCGAAATCCCTCGCCGAACAACTCGTATGACTCTTCGACCATACCCGCAGTCGGTAATACTTCGTTCGTCCCCGTGTCCCGCTCTCAAAGCGAAGCGTGACTACATACCAGACGGTGGAGAGTCCTGCTTGACGATGCACTTCCGTATCAAAGCCTACAACTTCACCGGCGAGGTGGCGTAGCGCGTCGAGGACGTGAATAGCGGTTGACCAGATGAAGTCAGGCTCGTCGCGGGCGTGTCGTACCTGCGTCGCCCTTACATACTGAAGTGGTCCAATATCTTTTGCCCAGGATTTTGCCTGATTCAGATAAGGCATGAAGCGGCGGTTAACGGAGACCATATGGGGAGTGCCCGTCTGGCGTGTCACGTCTGCCAATCGCTCGGACTCTTGAGGCGAAATGCCTAACGGTTTTTCGATCACGCAAGGGATTTTTCGCTCAAGCAGCATCACTGCCAACTCCACAATACAGTCCATCGGCAGCACGCAAACGCAACCGTCAACAAGCTCCGTCGTTAGCATTGTCTCTACATCAGAGTAAGCACGGGCGAAGCCGAATTCGCGGCAGAACTCCCTGGCTCGGTCGAGATTCAGGTCACAAGCCGCGACGAGTTCTATGTCGCCAGGATTCTGCGCAGCGTACCTGGCGAGAGGTGCGGCGTGGCTGCTTCTGGAATGTTCGCCGCAACCCAACAGCGCCAGGCGGATCATCTTGCGCCTCCCCGCGTCTTAACTTCCCGCCAGTCCGCCTGCAGCGGTTGCACGGACACCTGCTGCATAATTCTTTCGACCTCGAGTGGATCTACCCGACCCGGCGATTCCGCCAGGCAGTTGGCTGTGCCGCATGCAACCGCCAGGCAGAGCGCGTCTTCGTCGCAAAGTCCTCGCGCGTGTGCCACTGCGAACCCGGCTAAAGCGGCGTCGCCGCAGCCGACGGTGGAGCGCGCGACGACAGGCGGCGGCTGTGAAATTAACGTCGCTGAGTTACCGGCACCCTCCCAGACTATGCCATCGGCGCCCAGTGATACCGCGACGGCGCGCGCACCTGCGTCCATCATCTCGTGGGCCACCTCGATGGCTGCGTCCGCACTGTTTACCGGGCGACCCGCGAGCCAAGTCGCCTCCGCCCGGTTCGGCTTCACCAGATCAGGCGCAGCTGCGAGCGCTTGTCGGAGAGCTTCCCCGCTTGTGTCGAGCAGTGCGCGACAGCCATAGAGGCGCGCCAGACGAATCAACTCAGCGTAAAAGTCAGCCGGCGCACCCGGCGGCAGACTACCCGAAAGCGCAACCTGTGACCCTTCTCCACTCTCTGCAAAAATATCGCGGCACGCGGAAAGCAGCCGCTCTACTTCGCCAGCAGTGACGCCTCCGCCTGGCTCTAAGATTTCAGTGACCGTCCCATCGCGAGCAATGATCTCCAGGTTCGCCCGCGTATCCGCCCGAGTCCGCACGATGGTTAACGGAATTCCCAGTGCCGAAAGTCCGCTCTCGCACTCTTCACCGGCCGCGCCGCCAAGAAAGCCGACCCAGGTTACTTCCACGGCGAGCGCCCGAGCGACCATCGCGACGTGTGCAGCCTTACCGCCCGGAAACGGTTTTGCGGACACCGCACGATTCACCTCACCGACCGCAATGCTCTCAAGTTGCAGTCGACGATCAATCGCAGGATTGGCACTGACGCAGACGAGCATAGGACTAGTCTCACCGAAGCGCGCAATCGAGCTTCAACCTTCTCGTTCTTCTCTCGCTTCGCGCTCCCTGGTAGCGTCAAGCCGAGCGAGCATGTGCTTGATGTCGCCGCCGCCCTTTATGGCCACGTAAACAGTGATGGTCGAGTACCAGACCACACAGGCCATCGTCATGAACCACCAGAACCAGTGTTTAGCCATTACGCTGTCCTCTCCTGTAAATTCGTACCGGACTGCGGTTTTAGGAATGAACCGATAACCATCGCGGCGGCCGAAAGTAGATAAGTGGCGATGCCGGAGTAGTAAGGTCCAATGGTCCTTGCAAGATCGGCGGTCGCGGGGACTTGTTCCATGACGAGATAGGTAATCGGTATGACCGCGCTAATGAAGATTGCACCCCCGGCGCCCCAACTGTTAGCTCGCCGCCAGTAGCAGCAGGCAATTAGGAGCACCGAGATGCTCGCCAGGTAAATCGTGCCCGTCACACCAAGGTAGGTCCAGAGATCTCCTTTGAGCGGATACCAGAGCCCATATAGCAGGAGAAAGACCCCGATGAATGCGATGATCGAGCGGTTCCAGAACAAACCCGTCTTCTCGGACCAGCGTGTCTTGCGGAAAGGGGCCATGATGTCGTTATAGATCACGCTACCCCACGTCAGCATATAGGAGGAGTCGGTCGACATGTCCGCCGCCAGCATAGCCGCGATGAGGAGACCCATCAGTCCCGGCGGCACTGCCGTGCTCAGATAGCGCGGCATCGCTTCGAGCGTGTTCGCTACTGGCGCCATGCTGGCGAGCGCGGCGATGCCCCAAATGCCCGGGATCAGAAAACGGCACACAAAGAAGAAGCTGGTTCGTGTGTAGACCTTGCGCGCGGTATTCGTGTCTTTCGCGGCCAGCACACGCGCGATAATTGTCTGCCAGGTCAGTACAGCAGCGGTGTTCAGCATTAAGTTGAAGACCACATACTGCCAGCCCATCGTTGGGTTGATGAACGGGTTGAAACCTCCCGCGCCGTAGTGCGTCTCGACGGTGGTGACCATGTTCTCCCATCCGACGTTCATCAGGATAAGAATAGTGACCACAATCAGCCCCGCACTCATCGCGATGAATTGCATGTAGTCCGTCACCAGCACCGACAGCATGCCGCCGAGAATCGTGTAGACCGCTACGCCGACAAGGAGAGCGGTCATCATGATTTCCAGGTACTTCACGTCCAAGCCCGAAACTAGTACGAGAAACTCTCCACCAGTGCGCAGAAAGACCCCCATGTTGAGCAGTCCGCCGAGCACGATAACGACACCCGCGGCCCAGCGGATGCGCGGGCCAAACTTTTTCTCGAACAGTTCAGGGATCGTCATGACGCCAGAGTCGCGGAGCGGCTTGATGACAAATCCGGTTAGGCCGACCACGAGCATCGCCACAGCCATCAGGATACCCGGCGTAGCGCCCGCGAACCCCTTCTCGTAACCGTTTTGCGCTGTGTACATGCAGGTGACGATGCCAAACTCGGTTGCTGCCAACGAGGCTATTCCAAGGTAGACATCCATCTCGCGGCCAGCTACGAGAAAGTGTTCCACCTTGCCCACGTATTTGCGCACCATCAGACCTAAGGCCATCGTTGCGACCAGGTATATCCCAACAATGCTCCCGTCCAACAGCCAGTTGAAATTTGCCATTCGCTTGCTGCCTCTTCGTTTGTGTCTTTCCGAGAACTTTAGCGCGGGTGCGAACAGATTCGAATCTTCGCCAGCGAAATCTGCTGTACGGCGGCAATAGCCGGTGCGAAGGTCCGGCGCAAGTCAATATCGTCGCTTGCCGAGAGCGACTCTTTCACCGCGAGTGTGAAGGCATTTTTCAACTCGGTACCAAAGTTGATCTTGCTAATGCCATGTACGATGGCTTGGCGCAGCAATTCTTCCGGCACGCCTGACCCGCCGTGCAGAACTAACGCTGTTTCTCCTACCGCCTCTCTTATTTGCGCAAGTCGGTCAAAGTCTAATCTGACCTCGCCTTTGTAGAAGCCATGCGCCGTACCTATTGCAATTGCCAGCGCGTCGACTCCCGTCTCCGCGACGAAGCGCAAGGCATCTTCCGCGCCTGTGTAAAAACCAGCCATATTGTCTGTTGTCGCTTCGTCGTTGTGTGCGACGTGGCCCAGTTCGCCCTCAACCGAAACCCCGTGAGCGTGCGCTAGTTCAACCACGCGGCGCGTCTGAGCACAGTTTTCGCTGAAAGAAAGTTTGGAGCCATCAAACATGACGGAGGTGTAACCGGCCTCTATGCAGCGCGCGGCAAGTTGATAACTTCCCCCGTGATCCAAGTGCAATGCCACCGGGTTTTCCATTTGCTCTGCAGCTGCGCGAGCCATCGCAACTATCAGCCCGAGGCCGAGGTAGTTGATGGTTGATTCGGTGGTCTGCAAAATGATCGAGGCGCAAACTGCGTTTGCGGCCCTGATATGCGCAAGCAGCGTCTCCGCGTTATAGAAATTGAGAGCCGCTACCGCACTTTGCGAATGGAATGCGGCAGAGAGCAGCGGGCGGCTCGCCACTAGTTGTCGCGTTGCGTCTCAGCGTGGATCCGCAGCATTGAGGCTTTGCCCTCGGTTAAGAGAAATGCTCGGCGGGCCGATGTGCGCCCAAAAATCTTTTCAGAGCCTGACGAGTGGGTTGTCCAGCAGTCCCGCCCGCTTGTAGCGTCGATAACGCGCCGCAGGCGTTTCCCGCGCTGAGACATTCCGGGATGGAACGGCCTCGCAGGTAGGAAGAAACAAAACCGGCAGCGAAAGAATCGCCCGCCCCGGTTGTATCTGTCGGCTTGACCTTGAACGCTGCCGCCGAAGTGATCCCGCCATCCTTGACTGCCAGGGCACCACGAGCGCCCAGCTTGATTACCGCGCAAGGGACCTCTTTGCTTAGCGCCTTCAGCGCGGCTCTGGCATTGCGCGCGCGGGTCAACTGCAACGCCTCTGTTTCATTGAGAAAGAGTAAATCGGTGTAGGCAAACACCTCACGGATACTATCGCTCCAAATGTGGGCAGGGTCCGAGTTTGGGTCAAACGAAGTACTCAAGCCCAGCTGTCTGGCATCACAGAAAATTTGCGGGAAAGAGGGCTGCATGCGCGTTTGAAGAAAATAAGAAGTCATATGAAGGTGGTTGTGACCCTTGAGCCACGATCTCCTGACATGCTCTGGGCCCATGGCGGCGATCGCCCCCAGATACGTTACTAGTGCGCGATCTTTGCGACTGCTCAACGAGATCGTGACGCCCGTCTTCAAATGTTCATCGCCTGAGACGTGGCGGGTTGAAACTCCCGCTTCACGAAGCGCCGACCGACAGAATTCTCCGAAGTAGTCTGAACCAACTTTGGCGACGAATGTTACTTCATGCCCGAGTTTGGCAACGCCGCAGGCGAAAATCGCAGACGCGCTACCCAGAGTCAGTCGAAAATCTGAGGCTAGAATCTCCACTCCGTCTTTGGGACCTCCGCAAGTCCGGAAGCCACAGCGTCGATATTTAACTCTCCGATCACGATCACGCGGTTCTCAGCACTTCTCTTTTTCATCGTTAGCCGCTAAGACTCTTTCAAATGCTGAAACCTTCTTTTGATTGCTTTTGGATCGGCCGTGATTCTAATATGATGTGAAATAGAATTGCAAAAGATTTTCAGAGGCTTGATAGATTTTGCTGCCGAGGTACGGATACGTCATCCGTGCGCGAAACGTTCAACGAATCAATGGACCCTCTCTCCAAAATTCTAATGCTCTCGGGAGCCGAGCGAGAGGCAAGGGGTCTTGTCCACACCCCACGTGAGATCTTTCAGCAGCCGGACACCTGGTGGCGGAGTTATGAGAAATTGTCGCAACTCGCACCTGAACTGGAGAGTTTTCTGAAACGTGCCGGAGTTTTCAACGATCTCCACGCCCGTCCCTCAGTGTTCTTAATTGGCGCCGGTACCTCTGATTACATTGGCAGGACTGTTGCGACGCTCCTGCGACGCATTTGGCAGTGCGAGGTGTGTGCCGTCCCCAGCACCGACCTGCTCACTTACTTAGACGATTTAGTCTTGGCCGGAAAGTCGTATGTTTGGGTTTCGTTCTCCAGGTCCGGCGACAGTTCGGAGGGGGTTGCCTTACTTGAGTCGGCGCTCGATCGCCGCCCGGAGATTCATCACATCATCGTGTGCTGCAATGGCGAGGGTCGCATGGCGCGTACAGTTAGTGAACGCGGCAACGTCTGCCAGGTCATACTTGACGACGCGGTAAACGACCGGGGACTAGCAATGACCAGCTCCTTCTCGAACATGGTGGTGGCGGGGCAGTGCCTGGCCCATCTTCAAGACCTCGCCGCGTACGGCTTGACGCTGGATACGCTGATTGTGGC
>JACCUI010000225.1 GCA_013811945.1 Pyrinomonadaceae bacterium
CACCCCGCCTCGCGGCGACGCAGTTGCAGTTGGTTACAGGCCGGAGAGCGTATACCTGAAGAGGACTTTCACCTCTCCGACCACTTGCGCTTTCAGGCGCACAAAGCCTGGGGCGTGAGCCCCAGGATAGACGCATTTGAGTTCCTAGCCCCGCGAGCGGGCGGCAGAGGCAACAAGGAGTCGGCAAATAGGGATCATCGATCCACTGTCCCCCACTTCGCGGGCTTGCGAATCTTCACCACATGATTACCCAGGGTTCCGCTTCGCTCCACCCCAGGCTGTAAGCTCTCGCCACGCTTCGCGGGCTCTAAAACAATCTGCGAGTTTAATGAGAGTGTTACCACTTCCTGAGAGCCATCTCACATTCGTCGATCATCAGCCTGCGCGGTACAATGACTTTGAAACAGACTCCAGATTACAGTCGGTAGTACACACCACAACGAGGTGGACATGTCAGATCATAAGCACACAAACCGGTTAATTAACGAAACCAGCCCTTATCTTTTGCAACACGCACATAATCCCGTGGATTGGTATCCCTGGGGTGATGAAGCTTTCGCGGCAGCCCGCGGCGAAAATAGGCCAATCCTTCTGAGCATAGGGTATTCAGCCTGTCACTGGTGTCACGTCATGGAGCACGAGTCATTCGAAAACGAGGAGATTGCCCGGCTCATGAACGAGAACTTTGTCAGTATTAAAGTTGATCGCGAAGAGCGTCCAGACCTGGATCAGATCTACATGAACGCTGTTCAAATGATGACGCATCACGGCGGCTGGCCGATGACCGTCTTTCTCACTTCTGAAGGTGTTCCGTTCTATGGCGGAACCTATTTTCCTCCGGAAGATCGGCACAACATGCCAGGATTTCCGCGTGTGCTAATTAGCATGGCGGAGGCCTACCGGGACCGACCGGAGGATATCGAGCAAACCGGCGCCTCGGTTCTTGCCGAACTAAATCGCTTGAGTCTGGCACGTGAATCAAATGAACCGCTAACACAGGCACTGCTGGACCAGGCCTTTAGAGGGATCGTTAAGAGCTATGACGCGGTTAACGGCGGCTTTGGCGGCGCTCCAAAATTTCCGCCGGCCATGAGCTTAGAGTTTCTGCTGCGCGTTTATCACCGCACCGGAATCCAAGAAGCCTTGGACGTTGTAGATCACACACTCCGTAAGATGGCCGACGGCGGAATCTACGATCACCTGGGCGGCGGATTTCACCGCTACTCAACGGACGCGAAATGGCTGGTTCCGCATTTCGAGAAGATGCTTTACGACAATGCGCTCCTTTCCCGAGTCTATCTACACTACTACCAGCTAACCCGTGACGAGTCGGCGCGCTGGATCGCCGAAGGGATCCTTGATTACGTCGTGCGGGAGATGACGGATGCCGGCGGCGGGTTCTACTCAACACAGGACGCCGATTCCGAAGGAGAGGAGGGGAAGTTTTTCGTATGGAGTCCCAACGAAGTTGCGTCTGTCCTGGCTAAGGAGGACACAGCACTCTTCTCGGCTTATTACGATGTCACCGAGGGGGGGAACTTCGAAGCTAAGAACATTCTCAACGTCACTCGGCCCCTCGAAGACGTGGCAGCTGAGGCGAGAGTTACCCCTGAGCACCTTCAGCAATCATTAGAGCGTTCCCGGCGCAGACTCTTTGAGCTGCGTGAGAACCGTGTGAAACCCGATCGGGATGAAAAGATTCTGACTGCCTGGAACGGAATGATGCTGGCGAGCTTTGCCGAAGCTGCGGCGATTCTGGACCGGGTGGATTATTTAGAAATTGCCCGACGTAATGCCCGGTTCGTCCTCGAAAATTTGCGTCGTGATGAACTGCTCCTAAGAACTTACAAAGATGCCACTGCGAAGCTAAATGCTTATCTTGAAGACTACGCATTCCTCAGCGACGGACTCCTCACTCTCTACGAGGCTACCGGAGAACTTAGATGGTTTGAGGCGACTCTTTCTATAACTGACAAGATGATTGAGGAATTCTGGGATGATCAAAACGGGGGATTCTACTACACCGGCAGAAGTCACGAGAACCTGATTGTCCGTTCAAAGGATTACTTTGATAACGCCACTCCTTCAGGGAATTCCGTCGCAGCCGAAGTGCTGCTACGCCTCGCCGCCTTAACAGATAACAACGACTACCGAAGAAGAGCGGTGACCATCCTACGCCTTATCGCCGAGTCCTTGCGGCGATATCCATCTGGTTTTGGACGGGCCCTGTGCGCTCTCGACTTTTATCTGGGGACGCCTAAAGAGATTGTAATCGTTGGCGATCCAGAATCACCCAAAACCCGGCTCTTGATTAGAGAGGTTTGGAAACCTTATCTGCCCAACAAGGTAGTGGCCCAGGCGGCTCATGGAGACAGTCGAAGCACTGAAGTGATTCCGCTCCTACGCGACCGCGGATTACTCAATAACAGCCCGACGGCCTATGTTTGCGAGCATTTCACTTGCAGTGAGCCTGTCGCGGACGCTGAAAAGCTCGCCTCTCAATTTGCGCTGCAGCGGCCCGCTTCAAGCGTAACGGGTTAACAGAGGCACCCTCCCTTCGAGTTCCCTCGTTAAGCCCTTTCGGCTCTTCACTGCAGTAGTGGGACCACCCGCATGCATATAACGCAAGACATCGCCTTGACTCCAACCTGCTGGAAAGGTTATATTTAGCGGCGGTGGCAAACACTGTTGGCTACTGTCTAGTCAGGGTTACCCGAAATTTTCACGAAACATCAAGCCGACTCTTATGCTCCTTCGCGATGTGAATTAATTCATGCGTGTGCATTCGCAGTCTGACCGCCTCCAAGCCCAATCCGGTAAGTATTCGATTCAAGTCACGATGCAAAAACGTAACTGGAAGAGTAGCACTTTCTTTGTTGTCATCTCGGCAACGGGCGGGCTGGTTCTGTGTTCAGCAATTTTCTCAATCATCAATTTGCCGCTCCTCACCCCGGCCGGGCTTGCCTCGCTCTTCAATTTAGTTCTCCTGACTTTCGCCGCGAGCCGCTTCACCGTACCCTTGACTGGCACGGATGGGGTTAGCCAAAGTCGGAAATCGGTCGCTGACACATTGGTGTTTTTGGCAGTGATGCTGTATGCGATTCCGCCGACAGATACTGCCGGACCAGCCACACTTCTAGCCGCTATCGTTGGCTACATGTCCACCTATCGACTCTCCAGCAGAAGAGACTCCATCTTCACCACGGCCATTGCTGTCATTTCCACTTTTGTCTCGGCTTCATGCTACGGAATGCTGGTCGGATTTTTTACTGACAACCCCAACATCGGGTTGGAGGGCGGACTGCCTCTAAACGTCTTCCTGATACCTGTCTGTGTGCTTGCGATTCTGCAATATGTTCTCAGCACGTTGGCGACGGCGTCATTCCTGCGCATCGAGGAGGGCAAAGCTCGAGTCCTTCCCTCGCAAGAGAGTATCGTGTGGACATTAACCACTCAGGTCGCCGGAGCGGCTTCCGCAGTCCTCTTCTATTCGGCCATTCGCGGATCAGGCCTTCCCTATGTGCTTCTTGGTCTTCTGAACACCAGCCTGGTTCACCTGCTCTATAGGTTCAACGAGAAACGCTTTGAGGAAATACGACGGGGGGAAGAGGAGAAACGAAAGCATAGCGAAGAGATGGCCACTATTCACATGAATACCATTGAGTCTCTAGCCATCGCCATCGACGCCAAGGATCAAACGACCCACGGACATGTCCGTCGCACACAGATCTACGCCCGCCAAATGGGCAATCTCTTTGAGGTAAATGAATCTGAACTGCGCGCGCTTGTCGCGGGAGCACTCTTGCACGATATCGGCAAACTGGCGGTTCCTGAGTACATACTCAACAAGCCCGGTAAACTAACTGAGGCAGAATTCGCCAAAATGAAGATCCACCCGGTGGTCGGGGGCGACATTCTCCGCCGCGTCAACTTTCCTTATCCCGTAGAAGACATCGTTCGCTACCATCATGAAAAGTGGGATGGTTCCGGCTATCCAAAAGGGCTACAAGGCAAGGCTATTCCGTTGGTGGCCCGAATCATTTCCGTTGTCGATTTCTACGACGCTACGCGCTGCGATCGACCATACCGCAAAGGGATGAAGCGTGAAGATTCTCTGGCGCTGTTGGAGAGCATGGCTGGTACCGCTTTCGATCCTCGGGTCGTCCGTAAATTCGTGGAACACGTTTTGGAGTTTGACGCCCTGATTGACGCTGGGGACATCCGGGAACAAGTCCATTGCGAATCGCTGCAGGTTGACTATCTGACCAGTACGAAGCCTGACGCCGGTCTCGCCTCGGATGTGATCGGGGGCCCTTACGATACGTCAGGATTCCGATCCATCACCCAGGCACAACGAGAAGTGTTTGCGCTTCACGAGATAGCCCAGACGATAGGCTCCTCGCTGAGTATTAACGACACTGTCACTCTGGTAACAAACAAGCTTCGCGCGATAGTTCCTTTTGATACTTGCGTCATTTTTGTGGTGGATGAGAAATCGGGCAAGGCGGTGGCTGCTCACGTTGATGGCCAACACGCCGAATTGTTCGCCCGCCGACGCATGAACGTGGGCGACGGCATAACCGGATGGGTCATAGCCAATGCGCGATCTATGTGTAACGCTTCGCCCGAATTAGACCTCGTGGGAATGTCAGAGGATGTCTCCAAACAGTACCGGGGCGTGCTCGTTTCACCACTACTTCGCGAAGACGGCGCGTTTGGCGCCATAACCCTCTTGTCCAAAAAGCTCACGTCATACACCACCGAGCACGTTCGTTTGCTGGAGTCAGTTTGCCAGCACGCCTCGAACGCGCTTAATAACGCCCTGACTTTTGAGAAAACCAAGGAAAGCGCGCTTGTCGATCCACTAACAGAACTCCCCAACGCTCGCGCGTTTTACATGATGCTCGAGCAACGGATTGCCGAAGGGCAGCGCATGAATCGCGAAGAACTTGCGCTCATTAGCATGGACATCGACAACTTTAAACGGATCAATGATGAGTATGGCCACGCGATTGGTGATCGGGTGCTGGGCAGCATAGCCGGCGTGATTCGTCGCGAACTCCGGCAAATGGATATCTTGACTCGGTACGCTGGTGACGAGTTTGTGGCGATCATGCCCATGGCATCCACGCAGATGGCCGCCTCCGTCGGCGAACGAATTAGACGTGCAGTTGAGGCTCAGAAGTTTGCAGTGCGCACGGGTAAGACCGTGGAAATCCGATTAAGTCTGGGGGTGGGCTGTTTTCCTCAGGACGGCGAAACATCTGAGGAACTTCTCACGGCCGCAGCCCGCAAGATGCAACGCGATAAACATGGCCGCAAGACCCTGCTAACCCTTGCTGAAGCACCAGCCAGCGCGATCGAAGTCTCCAGGTAATCCCGTCGATACTTTTTCCGCGGCGCACGCTGCACCATGCAGTGTGCGCATTTTTGTGGCTGCCGGGCTCCAGTTTTGCACGTGCTCACAAATGTCGCGTATAATCAGCGCCCTAAAACGCAACAACAGACTGTCTCGTCGGCCTTGGTTCACACGGCCCTTAAGCGGCAAGAATCGAATCGTCGCCCAGTACGCAAGCAAATGAGCAAACAGACCGCACCGTCAGAAATGAGTACAGGACCTGGAGAGAAGAGCAGAACCGGCGTGATCGATCAGAACCCACTCAAAGCGGTTTCTCAACAACTCAAAACCGTCAAGCAAGAGCAGAAGCACCGCGTTGACGATGTTGACGAGAAGACTTTGATCGAGCTTTATCGCCAGATGCTTTTGGTTCGGCGCTTCGAAGAAAAAGCCGCCGAGGCCTACAGCATGGGTAAAATTGGCGGCTTCTGCCATCTCTACATTGGTCAGGAAGCTGTGGCCATCGGCGCTATTTCCGCAATCCGCACGGATGATTACGTCTTAACCAGTTATCGCGAGCACGGCCATGCGATTGCCAAAGGGATCTCTCCTGATGCGGTGATGGCCGAGTTGTTTGGTAAGTCCGGCGGCTGCTCCCACGGCAAGGGCGGTTCGATGCACATGTTCGACCGCAACCTAAATTTCCTGGGCGGGCATGCGATTGTCGGCGGCCAGATCCCGCTAGCTACTGGTGTGGCCTTCGCTTCGAAATACAAAGGCACGGATCAGGTGACGCTTTGCTTTTTCGGAGAAGCAGCCGTCAACCAGGGCGCTTTTCACGAGTCGCTAAACATGGCTCAGCTCTGGAAGCTTCCCTGCATTTACATCTGCGAGAACAATCAATATGGGATGGGCACGTCGCTGGATCGGGCCATGTCGTTTCAGAATATCGCAGAGAAGGCGTGCGCCTACGAGATCGCATCAGAGTTCGTCGACGGCATGGATGTGTTGGCCGTGAGGGAGGCTACCGCACAAGCTGTTGAGCGAGCTCGCAAGGATCATCTGCCCACGCTACTCGAGGTGCGCACTTACCGCTTCATGGGCCACTCGATGTCTGATCCCGGGAGTTATCGCACGCGCGCCGAGATTGAGAAACACCAGGAGCGCGATCCGGTGAAGCTATTCTTTTCCACGCTCAAGGAGAAAGGGATCATCGACGACGCGGCGCTTGCAGAGGTGGAGAAAAGCGTCCGCGAAGAGGTTGAACACGCTCTTCGTTTCGCTGAGGAGAGTCCGTCGCCCGGGCCCGAGGAGTTGTATACAGATGTCTATTCCAATCCAATCGTTCCGGGTAACCGGGCACCTAACAAGTAAATTGTAGGGGGTCCCTCCGTGGGCGCCCGTGGTACAGCGCTACTCAGGGGAGCGATGCCCTACCCGAATAGTTTGCGGCGAGTAACTAGGGGAAACATTTAATGGCCGTTATCACCATGAGGGAAGCCCTTAACCAGGCGCTCCGGGAAGAAATGCTTCGTGACCAGAATGTTTTTCTGATGGGCGAAGAGGTAGCCGAATACCAGGGCGCTTACAAAGTCACCAAAGGGCTTCTCGAAGCGCTGGGCCCGAAGCGGGTTATTGACACTCCGATTACCGAGCTGGGGTTTGCGGGGTTGGGCGTGGGCGCGGCGATGGTCGGATTGCGA
Source organism: Pyrinomonadaceae bacterium (assembly GCA_013811945.1). Classification (GTDB taxonomy): domain Bacteria; phylum Acidobacteriota; class Blastocatellia; order Pyrinomonadales; family Pyrinomonadaceae; genus PSRF01. The sequence goes on from JACCUI010000225.1 coordinate 7,042, forward strand.
CCAATCATCGAGTTCATGACGTTTAACTTTTCAATCCTCGCAACCGATCAAATCATCAACTCCGCAGCAAAAATGCTTTACATGTCCGGTGGGCAGTTTAAGATCCCCATCGTCTTTCGAGGACCTGGAGGTTCCGCGTTTCAGGTCTCCTCACAACACTCACAAGCCATGGAATCATGGTTCGCCTACTTCCCCGGCCTCAAAGTCGTGATGCCTTCAACGCCCGCTGATGCGAAGGGGTTACTTAAGACCTCGATTCGTGATGACGACCCGGTGATCTTCATTGAGCAGGAGAGGATGTACGGCAATAAAGGCGACGTTCCAGAGGATCCTGAATTCACCATCCCGCTCGGACTGGCAGACGTCAAGCGCGAAGGAACGGACGCGACCATTGTGGCCAGATCGTTAATGGTGCCGGTCGCTTTGAAGGCGGCGGAACAGCTGGAGAAGCAAGGTATCTCCTGCGAAGTTATCGATCCGCGAACGATCAGACCTTTGGACATCGACACGATCGTGGAATCAGTAAAGAAGACTAACCGGGTAGTAGTAGCGGAAGAGTCGCATCCCTTCTGCGGTGTTGCGGCCGAGATAAGCATGGAAATTATGGAGCGCGCGTTCGATTATCTCGACGCTCCGGTGAAGCGTGTTTCGGGCGTGGATGTTCCCATGCCCTACGCTAAGAATCTCGAGGCACTCGCAATACCGGATGTCGATCAACTGGTGGCCGCGGTCCGCGAGGTTTCCTACATATGAAAGCTGTCAGTTTGTTCGTGGTCAGTTGTCCGTTGTTTCGATCTTATTGTTCATGGCCGCCTCTAAGGGCGTGAGTTTTTACAACGGACGAACGTACAACTGACAAAGGACCAATCTTAATGGCAACTCAGGTGATCATGCCGAAACTATCTCCCACCATGGAGGAGGGGCAGCTTTCTCGTTGGCTCAAAAAAGAAGGCGACAAAGTCTCGATGGGCGAGCCGCTCGCTGAGATTGACACCGATAAAGCGACGATGGAAATGCAGGCTCTCGGCAATGGAGTGCTTCGGAAGATTCTGATCAAAGAGGGCGAATCGGCACCGTTGGGTCAATTGATCGCGATAATCGCTGAGCCCGACGAAGATATTTCGGCGTTGGAACAAGGATCTGCAGCTCAAGCCCCGGTGCCAAGTAACAAATCAACGGAAGCTAAACCGGAACCTGCTGCCGCGGCCGCTATCTCAAGCCCCTCCCCGGTTCCGGCTGCCGGCGAAGTCAATGGGAGTTCGGATAGCCAAGCTCGCCAGAGTGCGAACGCGGAACCGCGTGGAGGTGCTGCCGGCAACGGTAGTCAATCTGGAACGGCCGACGCCACATCCTCAGGGCGACTGATAGTGTCGCCCCTTGCGGCCCGCATGGCTGCGGAAGCCGGCGTGGATCTGCGATCACTGAGCGGCACTGGACCGGGCGGTCGCATCGTCAAACGCGACATTGAGGCAGCCTTGAGCCAGACCAAGACCGCCGGCGCTGCCACGCCGATGCAGGTGCCGCAACATCATTTGCGAGCGGTGGAGAGTTCGTCCTCGCCGCAGACCGCAGGACCATCAACTTATCACGACGAACCGGCCAGCGAAATCCGGCGGACGATTGCTCGCAGACTGGTCACCTCACTGGGCCCGATACCCCACTTTTTTCTCACCACCGAGATAGAGATGGATCGCGCGGCCGAGATGCGCCGGGGAATCAACGAACTTGATCCGGATCTAAGAATTAGCATCAACGACATTGTCATCAAGGTTGCGGCCGCCGCACTTATAGCGCATCCCCAAGTAAACTCATCGTTTCAGGATAAGAGCGTCAGGTACTATGAGCGGGCCGACATCGGCGTGGCGGTTGCTATTGAAGACGGCTTGATCACTCCGGTTGTTCGTTCCGCGGATGGAAAGTCGCTGAGTGAGATTGCCAGAGAAGTGCGCGAACTTGCCGAACGTGCACGCCATCGCAAGCTGCGGCCTGAAGAGTATACAGGCGCAACCTTTTCTATTAGCAATCTCGGCATGTTTGGCATCGACGAATTTACCGCGGTCATCAATCCACCAGAAGGCGCCATCCTGGCGGTCGGCTCAATGTCTCTCAGGCCGGTGGTGCGCGACGGCGAGATTGTGGTAAGGCAGATGATGCGTGTCACGATGTCATGCGACCACCGCGTCATCGACGGCGCTACCGGAGCAAAATTCCTCCAGACACTCAAGAAGATCCTCGAAAATCCACTGTACCTGGTTGTTTAGAAAACCATTGCGACCTTTGACGATTGCCCAGATCGAGCGCGAGCGTAGCGGGCGGGGCGGGTAACCCGACTTTTAAGGAAAGCTCGGCACGGCCATTCGCACCCCTCGAGGATTCTGGGGTCTCTTGAGGAGCCCTCCTTTCAGTCGGGCTGCTGCCCCGTAGTTGGAGGGTCTCGACTAAAAACAGAAGGATCGGGAATCAGTCCGATCCTTTTTCTCTTAACACGATGGACTCTAAACCCCAGCTGAAAGATCGAGGGTTCACACCTCACCTCGCACTATTTGCCGTGCAGCTAATGTTTGGCACCTGGCCGATTGTTGGAAAGGTAGCACTGCGATCGATGTCAAGCACTAGTCTGGTTGCGCTACGGATGGTGGGCGCCGCGGTTGCCTTCATGCTATTGCAGATCAAGCTGAGACAGTTGCGCAGAATACCCACGCGTGATCTTGCCTGGCTCGTACTGTGCAGCATGTTAGGAGTCGCTCTTAATCAACTCCTATCTGTTAAAGGCTTGTCTCTAACAACTGTGATCAATGCAACATTGTTGGGAACAACCATTCCGGTGTTTACTTTGGTAGTTAGTATTGCGTTAGGCTACGACAAAATATCTTTGCGGCGCACGCTGGGAATTGCTCTGGCGGCGAGCGGAGTTATTTACCTCGTTGATCCACTGCGAGCTGACTTCTCCGGGCAAACAAACACCGGAAACCTGTTGATTGTGGCTAATTCCTTTTCGTACGGGGCTTACATCGCAATCTCAAAGGATCTCTTCAAACGCTATGGCGCGCTCAACGTAATTACCTGGATGTTTTGTATTGGTTCTCTGGTCACCCTGCCCGTTGGCGCTTACGCGCTGAGCGGCGACAAGCTGCAAACCGCACCCGCGAGCGTCTGGCTAGCAGTGGTTTACATCATTCTGGTTCCGACGGTGGTTGCGTACTACCTAAACGCTTGGGCGTTGGCACGAGTATCGCCCAGCACGGTGGCCACCTATATTTATCTTCAGCCGCTGATCGCTTTCGGTCTCGCCCCGTTGATCCTGGGCGAAAGCTTCAACTCACGAATCCTGATCGCCAGCTTACTAATCTTCGCGGGCGTCGGCGTAGTGACAAAACGCGGCCGCAGCCGGGCAGTTAAAGAAGTGGCTGAACGTCCCGATGCGCTGGCTCACTAAACACCCCGGGCTGAGGTGCTTTCCAGGCCGCCTGGGTCACGTCTTGCTTGGCAAAACATTCCAGGATTTCCTGGGAGTCGACGGTGTCGCGTTCCAACAGCAGCGACACGAGTCGGGCAATCGATTCTTGATCTGATGTCACTACATCGCAAGCCCTTTTCAATTGCTCAGTGATAATCGCAGTGGTGGCATCCTCGATACGATCCAGCAGCGTCTGACTGTGAGGCACGTCGGAGGCGCCCAGGTGAATTGGTCCCAGCGCGCTCATCCCGAATTCGCTGACCATTTGTCTCGCAATCTCGACAGCACGCTCAATGTCGTTTGAGGCCCCGGCGGTCATTGTTGAGAGAAGAATTTGTTCCGCAGCCCGTCCTCCCAGAAGCGTAGCGACTTGATCCTCAAGGTATTCGCGTTTTTTCATCAAGCGATCTCGCTCAGGCAACGACTGTGTAACGCCCAGGGCTTGTCCTCGTGGGAGGATTGAAACCTTGTGGATCGGGTCGCCATGCTTGGCGGCTAACCCTACCGCCACATGGCCGGCTTCATGAACCGCGGTCGCGTAGCGCTCATCTTCGTCCATCCTGAAGCCCTGACGCTCCGCTCCCATCAGAATTCTATCTCGCGCAGCCTCAATATGTTTCCGGCCTATCGCCTCGGAATCGTCACGAGTGGCAGCAATTGCTGCTTCATTCATCAGATTGGCGAGTTCAGCCCCTGAAAAACCAGGGGTTCCCCGGGCGATCCAATGAAGGTCGAGTTCCGCTTCGAGCTGTAAACCGCGGGCGTGTACTCGCAGAATAGCTTCGCGACCCCGCGCGTCTGCCAGGTTCACGGTGATTTGACGATCGAAACGGCCGGGACGGGTTAACGCATGGTCCAGGATATCTGGCCGGTTGGTCGATGCGATAACAGCAATGCTGCTGTTCTGATCGAAACCATCCATTTCGATCAAGAGTTGATTTAACGTTTGGTCCTGATCTGCTGAAGCGGAATCGCTGCTGCGTCCACGGCGACGCCCCAAAGCATCAATCTCGTCGATGAACACAATGCAAGGTGCCACTTTCCTCGCTTTAGCAAATAGTCGGCGAACACGGGCCGCACCAACACCAGCAAACTTTTCCTGGAAGCTCGCTCCAGAGACTGAAAGAAACGGTACGGCGGCCTCATTGGCCGCAGCGCGAGCCAACAGAGTCTTACCCGTTCCCGGGGGTCCGGCAAGCAAGATTCCTCGGGGAACCCGTCCACCTAACCTTCCGAATCGAGTGGGATTTCGCAAGAATTCTATCGTCTCGGCCAGCTCGGCTTTAGCTTCGTCTACACCTGCAACATCTGAAAAGGTAACGTTCTGTTTGTTACTGGTGTCGTCGCACTTAAAGCTGCCATCACGCCCACCCATACTGGAATAGACCCGCCAGCCGATGAAACCAACCAGGGCGAAAGTAAGCAGGGGCATTGACCAACTGAATACCGTCGCCAACAATCCCGGGCGCAAGGCCTTAAATTCAATCGGAACGCTGTTTTTCCTGAAGAGCTCAACCACACCCTGTCGGGCTATCTCGCTGGTGACCGTGGCTTGCATCAGTGAACCGTCCTTCACCTGAACGGTCAAGACATCACCTTCAATAGTCACCAAAGCCGCCGAGGTGCCTTCAGTGAGCGAGTAAAGCTGCGAATAGTTGATCTTTTGGGAAGCAACCGCTTGACGCTGATAGATCACTACCGCAACGATAGGAGCCAATACCAGCAGCACGACGGCAGTTATAATCAACGCGACTCTGGGTGAACGTAGAATCGCTTTACGTATGGGGGAAGGCATTGAAGTCTCCGGGCAAGGCGCTTTAGCCTAATGAAGCCCTTTTCGCGATAGTATTACAAAAAAACTAGAAGTGGGGTTGAGAGCGGTGACACCAGGGAGGAGCGGGACCGCCGGGGAAACCAAGATCTAAACAAGAACGTTCACCTCTATAGCCCCAGCGGCGAACGTGCTCTTCACTTTACCAGTTCTTATGAAAAAAAGTCCAGCTAAAGAAAAAAATGGGGTATCTAGTGAACTGGACGATGCGTAGTCCGCACCAGCGGAATGGCTTTACTAGCCTATCGCTTGAGACGCGTTAGCACCAACTTTGAACTCACTTCCTCAGCTTGAATTTTCAGTCATGATGCGACCCACCGGATAAAGGTTCATTTGACGATCCCAGTAAGCTGACCGCTCGTAAAAGAACTGGAGCCGGCTAGCGGGACTGGACGCAAATTTGGGATCAGACTCAAGCCTCCAGAGAAATTCCGCCCGCAACGCCGCATCCTCAGACATCATCTCGCGCGCGAGATTTTCCAATACGTAGCTCTCGCCGTATTCCTTTTGCTCGAAGATCGCATTGAAGAATCCCCAGGCTACCAATGAATCCGGTGCTTCCGGTTCCAAGAGGTTGATGGCAACTTTCGCCAGGTTGTCATTTAGCGGGACAATCACGGAACCGGGAGGAAACGTTCTCCGCTCCCTAATCAATTCGGCTGTGAACTTAGGCATGAATCGACCCTCGAACGGACCAGCGGGCCATTTCACGTCATTAAATCTATAGCTCTCAATGTCTATTGTCTTCGCCTCTGACGTAGGTAGTAGTCGCAGTCCGTGTGCACTTAAGACCGAGGTCGCCTCTCTCCATTGAGGCGGGACAATGTAATAAAGCGGTCGAGTCACTTCTTTCGATACCCGAAAGGTGTTGTACATCGGCACGGTCACATCGAGTGGCTTCGTCCCAAAGACTACTCTGGTGTCTCCGGAAACGTCGCTCGGTTCAGTTCTATATTCAAGCGCTTTCAGGTGGAACGGTATTGTCTTGTCAGTTAACTCGAAATCAATAGGAAGCTTGCGACCGACGTCATTTGGGCGACTCTGCCCCACTGTCTCCTCGTCCGCGGCGCGCACCGCATCAAGAAGACTTTCAGGGTCGCGACTAACCTCAGCTAGGGTGAATCTCAGCAAATCATATGTGCCGATGACCCGCGATTGGTAATCTTTGATCATGTGCGTTTCAATCAGAATCGCTGCACGATTCCGCAAAGGCACATAGCCGGTTGAGAAGCGAGGACTGCCATTGAAATCTCGAATGCCCTTCCCAAAATCTCGGTTGTCAGCAAACTCGAGATACCACGAGACAACATTGCCTGCGGCTTCTGTAGCGGGAAACACCTTTCCATTCATTACCTTCCGCTGCCAGGCAAGCACGCTGGGCGCAATCCCCTCGTGATGCTCAAAATGGTACGTGATGTTGTAGCGATAGTCTGCCCCATCGGTGACGTGGCAATCGATGAATAAATCGGGGTTCCACTCGTTCCAGAGAGCTAACCACGCTCGGGTTTCAGGCGTGTCGGCCTTCATGTAGTCGCGGTTAAGGTTTTGGTTGGTAGTGGTGGCGCGCCAGCCCATGTCGGCGGGGCCATTCTGGTTGAGGCGGTTGTAGGGACTCGATCTCTCATGTCCGTCTGTGTTGTAAATGGGAATGAAAAGCACTACTACATTTTCCAATAACCCCGGCTGCGTTTTAGTGATGGTAATGTCTCTCAACAAAGCCAAACCAGCATCTTTGCCATCGGGCTCGCCAGAATGAATGCAAGCCTGAATGTGCACTACCGCCTTGCCAGCCTTGCGTGCTGCCCCAGGGGTGAACGTATCGCCTTCCGATGCAATTAACAGCGGCAGATCACGCCCTTCTCCGCTATGTCCAAAGGAAGCGTATCGGATCAGCGGCGAAGCAGCAGCAAGCCTTTTTGCATAAGCTAATGTCTCGTCGTAGTTGGGTGTTTCGCGGTAGTTGGTCTGCTCCGCATGAGTCTGCCATTCGAGCGGAGTTTCAGATCGGGGGTTATGTGACATGCGTTGATAAGAAACGGCAAACGGCGAACAGCCTCGAATCGTAATTACTTAATCGATGTTGTCCCAATGTCTGAGTGGCATGTTAGTTCAAGATCTGGTAACCAAGAGAGATTTCGGACTGGTGTATTCGATTTCAATTCACGACCTGGGTTCAGTGCCTTCATACAGAACCGGGAGCGATAGCAACCGCACTCAACCAGCTTAGGGATCAAGTCGGGTCGATTATTTGGACCTTAAGCATTTCTCTGATGCGAGTCACTGTTAACTTCAATTCCTGCGGGGAGTACTGCCTTGCTTGAATGCGGTCGCTACCGCTCCCGGTTCTGTAGCATGCGCAGTTTGCATGCTACCTGAGGTCGCGTTCACATGACCGACATCTCAAACGCCGTCTCGCATTAAGAGTCCCGCAGGCCAGACAGCGGATATACATTGTACGCGCGAACCAGCCGGTGATAACTGCGCTCAGACCCAGAATGCCAATTAAGACAGCCAGGTTTAGCAGCAGTTCTTTCACCGGTTATGGCTTTCTCTTACTCTCTTCTGATAGTCCTGGCCGCGCTGGTATCCGCGGCGAAAAGCCTTGTCAGTGGCAGCCTCGCGATAAGCCTCGTTCAATTCTGAAGCGGTTTCCTCATAGGATCGGCCTCGCCTCTTCGGATTGAGGGCAGCCTCGAAACCGCGGCGATAGCTTACTTCATCAGACCGGAAGTCCCCACCCTCCGTCTGGTAGTACTCTTCTTCTGCATCGCGCAGGCCCACCCACCAGCTTTCGCGAGCCGCGTCAATACTTTCGGCACCAGCCTGGGCCAGCACATTGTGTATCCGTTCCTTAGCGTCGTCATCTTGAGCGAAGCTAATCACGACGGAGCGGCCTTTCCTTAACGCATCCTCGTAGAGATACAACTCGTCCCGTGATAACCCTTCCGCCAATCCACTTTCCATCGCGGCGCCGGCAGCTGCCCCCGTAGCTGCTCCTCCAACTCCCAGTAATGCAGCGCCAATAACGCCGGCCGCAAGCACAGGTCCAACTCCTGGAACCAGAAGGCTGGCTGCGGCCAGACCTAGAGTTGCCCCTCCGGCCGCCCCGATCGCACCTCCCATGGCTCCACCCATAGCTTTCCCCATTCCCGGCTGTTCCGTGTCAGTAATAGGAACCGCCGACTCAACTTCTTCGTCGCTGGTTCCAGGCGTTAAGAAGACAGTCCTGTCGTTGGCAATTCCTGCGGAACTAAGTCCAGAAACGGCACGTTCGGCGTCTGCGCGTGAGTCAAAGATACCCGCTATTGCTTCCATGGTTGTTCTCCCTTGTCGATTTGCACCATTTAACTCTTCAGACGACTAAGCATCAAGCGAAACTGTCAAACGACACAAATCGTTGAGGAAATCAACAAGGCTATGTTAGAGTCGGTTTGAAGATCGGAATATAGACGGCCGGGGAGAAACGGCTTGTACGACATCGTAGATAAACACTGGCCCATGTCGGAGGGCGACGGAAAGGCGACGCGCAAGAAGAAACCGCGGATCCTGGCTATTACGACCGACTGTTGCACCGGCTGTGCTGGATCACCTGCCTGCATCGAGTATTGCCCCATTGAGGCGTGTATGTTCTGGGTGCCCGACGAAGATCACCCACCCTTCGGGCGCATCGAAGTTGATCCCTATCTCTGCATTGGTTGCCAGAAGTGCATCAGCAAAGGACCGGATGGCGCCTTCCTGGATGGTTGTCCTTGGGACGCTATCGAAATGGTTCCCACCGAGGATTGGGAAGGCCTTCACGGGATCGCTCTTCCCGACGCACCGCCAGCTCCTCCTGTCGGCTAAGCTATAAGGATCGGGCGCTTGGATGGCTGAAAAACCCCTTACGACGAACATTCTGATCACGTGAATCTACTCAAGCTTGATTTCTATCTTCGATGGCCCGCCATCAGATCAGGTTTCACCGACCTCTTGCGGCACATCGGCCTTACGCCCTAATTGAGAATTTAGACGGGCTACGGATTTTGTAAGAGGCCGCGATGAGAAAGAGCCAAAGCGACTCAAAGAAATTCGATTTTCAACTTGAGCCTGATGCGGGTGGGGTAATAGCGCGTCGCAAAACACGCTTTCTGCCAGACGGCGCGTATTTATTTGAGGATGACTTGGAAGTTCAGGGCGGGCTAACCGCCAAAGTTATCACCTGCGCGGCGTGGCTGCTCGAACTTTATGAACTGAAGGCCGGCGAAGTCTTTTTTATCAGTGGCACAACGCACGTCCGGCCAGCCACAAAATGTTTCGGGGTCCTTTACCCTCCGTTCAACCTTTCGCAAGCTTGCTTAGAAAATGCAAAGGGTCGTCTTGTCGGAGTTGCTGCGACCGAGTCCTTGCCCGCCGGCTTAACGAAGGTTCCGAGAATGTTTGAAACGACGTCCATCGAACTATTGACAGGTGTGGCGCAGGTGTTAGAAATTGTTAATCGCGGCGAGAGCCATCAATCAGTGGAAATGAATCCAAAGTTGTCTTTGCTTTCAGTCAAGACGAAAAGGCTGATTGATGAGAATTATCTTAACTATCCCTCAATCGAACGTATTGCCCGGCGGCTTAATGTTACGCATGAACATCTTTCCCGGCAGTTCAAACTTGATTTGGGAATGAGTCCCAGCGCTTACCTTCGCCAATTGCGTCTCGCGGATGTACCACTCAGACTGGCTAGGGGCGAAGGGATAGTGAACGTTTCGTTGGATGTGGGTTATAACGACTTGAGTCGTTTTTATAAACAATTTCGCAAAACCACCAGCACATCACCGGGCGCCTGCCAGACCATGATGAAACCTAACCGCGTCTAACGCTGCGGTTAACCGCTCTCAAGTTAATATCAAAAAACGCCAAGACACGCCTGCCGCTCCTGAATAAGGATTAATGTTGATCTGAGAAAGGAGAGTGGAAATGCGAAAGGTTACATTTGGAGGCGCGAGCAGTCTCGACAATTACTTTGCGCGCAAAGATCACGCTGTTGATTGGCTCATGTGGAGTGACGAGGCGGCGTCAATGATGACGGACTACTGGAAGACTATCGACACGGTTTTGATGGGACGCAAGACTTACGAGGTAGGGCTTAAGATCAGCAAGAGTAAGAGCAACCCTTACGCGGGCATCAAATCATACGTCTTCTCGCGCACCTTACAGCCAGGCAAAGAGGCCGGCGTCGAGATCGTCCAGAAGGATGCCGCGGCCTTCGTAAGAAAGTTAAAGGGTCAGGAAGGCAAAGACATCTGTGTGATGGGCGGTGGCGATTTCGCGAAGACCCTCTTCGAGGCGAAATTGATTGATGAGATCGGTTTCAACATCCATCCGGTTTTGCTAGGCTCGGGGATTCCGGTCTTTTACGAGATGAAGCATCAGATTGATCTGGAGTTGCTGAGTTGCAAAGCCTTCAAAAACGGCTGTGTGGCGGTGACATATCGGGTAAAGCAATAAGCGCTTTCTTGTGCCTCCTGTGCTTTCGGACAGTCTGCAGTTTCTTAGTATTGTCTGTGGGTTTGGTCTACACAAACACGATCCACGAAATCACACGAACTGGTACTAACAGGATTTCGTGTTGGTTCGAGTAATTTCGTGGATCGTGTTTGACGAACCGCAACGATCACGAATTCGGATTTACTCTTGCTTTGCCCGGCCCTGAATGGCTTTTATCGCCAGGACCGCTTGTTCTCTTATGCGAGGCGAGGAGGCAGCGGAGCCTTGGGTGTAGGATTCAATAGCCGGCACATCCTGCGACTCACCGATCAATGAAAGGCCACGCAGCGCCTCCCAAATACTATCCTTATCCGAGTTGATGGTCATTAACGCTGCGCCCGTTGCGACCCTGGAACCGCTCGGCGCGGTGATGCGTTCCAACTTTCCGGGGAGCGGCGACCTGACTTCGACCGTTTTCTTATCAGGCTGAGTAATGCGAGCGAGTAAGGCCCCACGCGCGAGCGAGGCTCCCTCGCTCAAGGTGCTCGCCACCTCCCCTTCTTCGGTCGCGGTCACAACAAAGGGGCTCAGGATCGCCACGAGCTCGGGGCGTCCTCTTGGATCTGCGAATCTTACCAGGGCAAGGGCTGCGTTTCTGCGGACGATCGGTTCCGGATCTCGCACAAGTTTCAAGAGCGTCTGATGAAATTCTTCAGACTGGTTATCGAAACCCATCAGCCACCCAGCGGTCAGGCGAAACTCTGTTTCCGGATGACTGGCCAGAACGACGATTTGGGGGTACCACTGTTTGGCGGTGGGGTCGCCACCTTCCAGGCGCTGTTGGATCTGCAAGAGCGCATGTTGGACGCGCCGCGGATGCTTCTCATCAACGAGGTACTGGGAGATGTCTACGTCGGAGAGGTCGCGGCCGAACCAGGTGAAATACCACGTCAGGAACGCTCCCGTTACAAACAGGACCGCGAGAATCAGGATGGGACCCGAGGCCCGGAGCCGCTTCGCCTCCGGCGTCGCGATCTTAACTTCGGTATTGTTGCCGTTACCGGTCATTCCGCATGCTTCGTCGTCGGCGCGCTCGTAACTCTGCGCGTCCCTGGCTGACCTCATTGTGGGTCGCAACTCTGTGTGCGCCCGGTAGACGCCCATCGGCGAGGGTGATCCTCGGTATGCGTCAAGGGGCGGACACGGAATCCGCCCCTACAACTGAGAAGGATAGATGCGATACAGCATCAAGTAGACGATTACGCCGGTGATCGAAACATAAAGCCATAGAGGTAACGTCCATCGAGCTATCCTGCGATGCCGGATGAAATCCCCACGGGCTGCGCGGTAGACCGTAATCAAAACGAGAGGAACTATGACAATAGCCAGGATCACGTGCGTGACCAGAATTATAAAGTAAAAAGGCCGAACGATTCCCTGTCCCAGGAAAGGCGTGTCGCCATGATAGTAGTGGTAAGTCAGATAAGAAATCAGGAAAAATGTGGACGTTGTCAGAGCCGCAATCTGACAGTTTCGGTGCGGTCGAACGAATCCGGCCCGAATAAAACGGTAGCCCGCTATCAAAAACAGGGTGCTGGTAGTATTTAGAACGGCGTTTAGATGAGGCAGGTAGGAAATGTATTCAGGCATTCAAATCTTTTTTTGTGCGGCTTCGTGTGATTTCGTGGATCGAGTTTTCTGCGGACGACGGCGATCCACGAAGTCATACGAAAATCACGAAACTCAAAGCTTTTTTCTATCCATTATCGACCAGCGGCGACTTGTTTTCCCTTCTCTGTCAGGGAATAAAAATCGTTCCCTAGTTCCTCTAGCAATCCCTCTTTCACCAATCGTTCGACGATATCAAAGACCCTGGTTCGTGCTTCCGGATCATTGCCGCCGGCTTCAAACAAAGTGTGCAGGTCCAACGTGTCTTTCTTCCACACTGCAAAGCTTCCCAGTACTTCTCTTGTAAACTCGTCCACGGTTAGAACAGATTCTGCTAAACGTCTTCTGATCGCTTCTGTTTCATCCTGGCCATCATGGATTTCACGTCGGGCGGTACCGCGCGACCTTTGGCATCAAGCAAAGGAGGTCCGGAGCCAGCCAACTGAGCGACCTCCGGGCGAGTGGATCGTTTTGTAAACGGAATTGGCAAACGACCCTCCGACTGAAGATAAAGCAGAGGACTAGCCAAAAACATGAGGGCCATAACCAGGCAAACCGAGATGAAGAAGAGATTGTCGGTAGTGAAAAACTGCGGTGAAAACAGCGCGGTCCAAATCGCCAGGCCAACAAATACGATTCCTAATACGATACAGATGACATTTAATAGCCCAAGTTCCTTCCTCATCCGCCTTACCCCATATTAGCCGCGGATTAACGCGGATGACACGAATCTGAAAAGAGTGTGATTACAAAGCACGTAAGCCAAATCATTAACCCCATTCTACCCTATTCTCTCGTGGTCTGATCCGCGTTTCTCCGCGCAAATCCGCGGCTCGTTCTCCAGTCTTTGAATTCACCACCGGCGGGTTCCCACTTGTTAGATCGCTACCTTGCGCGCCGTGGTCAAAAGGTTCGAAGTTGTGTGGCCTTATTGTTCCTAGTGCTTGGCCTTGCCCGGAGGTTTAGGTCGTTCCGACATCTCCTCATAGCCGCATCGTTCGCACTGCCAGATTGCAAACACCGCGTTAGGATCACCGATGCTTTGATAGACCGCGCGGTCCGACGGTATGATCTTGCCGCCACATCGAGGACAAGCACGACCACGCGTGGTACGCGTTTCGACGTCAATCGCCAGCGGGTTATCGTCAAACATAATGAAACTCTGAAGTCGAGAGGGTGGACTCAGAGTCCTAAGTCAAAATCTTGCCCGAACGTCAGACAATCAAAAGGGGACGATTTACGAAGCCACACGAGGTTACACCTTCGCCTTCGTGTGGATCGTGGATCGTGATAGCTGCTGAAGCTCGCTCAAGAACAATAGAGAGCTATCCCGGGCGGCAAACTCATGACTTGGGGCGGTCAGGATGGGTCGCTTCATGCTCCTGGGTGCTATGCCGCCTCAAAACAACGAAGATCGAACAAAAAATTGCCACCGGAGGCGTCAACAAGACCAGCACTGCGATATTGAAATTCCTGATAAAAAACGGATTGTTTGACCCGGCAAGTGAAGCCCGACACATAGAACATTGCGCAAGGCCAGCCGTGTCGACCGCCAGAAAAACCGCCAGAACCAGACCCAGCACCAAACATCCGTTTACTATTCGCGGAATTTTCATCAATGGCTCTCAGCGGCCGGCGCCGGTGGCGTCTCCTTGAATTTATAGCGAAGACCATGTGATCTAAAGCTATCAGGAAAAAAAACAAACAAGAGGCAGATGCAGATCACCAGCATGGGCACAATAGTAAGAATCAAGCTCAGCCGCTCAAATTTAAGGTGCATGAAATAGGCCACAATCAGCGCCGCTTTGACTATCGAAAGACCAAGCAGGATCGTCAGCATGAAATGCATTGCCATCGGACGGTAGGCCAGGACGATCTCGATCACAGTCAGCAGCACCAGCCAGATCCAGATCGAAGTAAATAGCTTGTTACTGCCGGCAAAGTGTTCATGCTTTTCAGCGTGTGCGCTCATTAGCTTTCCTCCTTTACTCCCGCGTCACCCATCGACGACCTGGTCGCTACCGCTCCCGGTTCTGACAAGACGTCTTAGTGCGTTCCGATGTCAACTGACATGATGTAAATCAACGGGAATACGAACATCCAGACCAGATCCACGAAGTGCCAATAGAGCCCGCTGATCTCGACGTCTTCATGCTTAAGCTTGTTAAGCCTGGCCGCCACCACTGCCAAATAGATGGCACCGGTGAAGACGTGGAACATGTGCAAACCGGTAATGGTAAAAAAAGTCGCTCCAAACAATGGCGATGGCAGCGTGCCATCAGGCGCAGCGTACCTGGTAACCCAATCGGCAGGCAGGCTGAATGGTCGCAGGCCTTCACTGTACAGATGGTTCCACTCGATTAAGTGCAACACCAAGAACGCGAGACCAAAGAAAATAGTCCCCAAGATCCACTTGCGCGCCTTTGCCCGATCTCCCCTACTGGATGCTGAAACGGCAAACACCATCGTCAAGCTTGAGGAGAGCAGGCAAAAAGTCATCACCGAGGAAAATACGATGCTGGGATAGAACGGAAAAGGGGTTGGCCAAACGTTGGACGCGCGCAGATAGCTATAACCAATTAGCAGCGCCGAAAACGTGAGCGAGTCGGAGACAATGAACAACCACATCCCCAGCTTGCGATGTCCAACGCGATACGGGAACACACCTCCATCCCAATCGGCTGCCGGGAAATGTTCTGCGCGGGCTTCAGTACTCACCTGTCACCTCCAAAGTGGCACAGACTCTAATCTGTGCTTTCTAGATCGAGCGTGGTTACCTCCAAAAGAACAGGAGCAGAAACAAGTAAATCCACAAACCGTCCATAAAATGCCAGTAGAGTGTAACGGCATCAGCTACCGCGTGCCGCTTTGCCAGAGCCTGCCCATCGCGCTCGGTCCGGCGAGTGCGCAACCGCAGGTAAGTGAGTGCTATGAGACCGCCCAGCAAATGAACCCCGTGTGTCGCAGTCAAAAGGTAGAAGAAGGAGCTGTGCGGGTTGCTGCCGACATAAACGCCTTGACCCACCAGTTGGCGCCACGCGAGCAATTGCGAACCGACGAATGCGACGCCCAGTGCTGTGGTCATCAGGAGCCATCGATGGTAAGAGACCTCAGCCGCCTCTTTGAGTTTCCGTCTCGCCAGCTCGAGAGTGCCGCTGCTAGCAACAATCAATGCCGTGCTCAGCAGTAGAATCTGCGGCATTGCGATGGGCCGCCAGTCGTTGCTGGAAGCAGCACGCACGATGTAAGCGCTCGTAAGCGCCGTAAACATCATCAAGATCGCCGCCAGAGCGACCCACATGCCGATCCGGTAACGGTTAGCGGACGACTCAAAATGGGACATATCCCCGTCGTGACCGTTGCGCCCGCGCGAGCCGCCACCATTTCCGCCGGGGAACCGCGGTCCCCCAACGGGACTCTTGCCTTTGTTGATCGTCTTAGTGCCGGTGACCGTCGTGGCCATTCCCACTGGTTCCCTCCCTACCTGACCCAACAGCTTGCAGGATCACCTCAGGTTCTGTCTGCATCACGAAATCATTTGCGGCTCCGGGTACTGCAAACTCATAAGGGCCCCGGTAAACTACCGGCAGGTGGCCGGCAAAATTGTCATGTGGAGGAGGAGACGCCGTAGTCCACTCGAGCGTGGTGGCATCCCAGGGGTTCTCCCCCGCCCGCTTGCCTTTGAAAATGCTCCAAAGCAAGTTGAAGTAAAAAACGATTTGGGCCAGCACCGTCGCTATCGCCGCGATTGAGACAAAGACCACGAGGGGATGCAGCGTTTTGAGATACTCGTATTCCGTAAACTGCGCAAATCTCCTGGGCATACCAACGATTCCCATGGTGTGCATGGGGACAAAGATGCAATAGACACCGATGAATGTAATCCAGAAGTGAAACTTCCCAAGACTTTCATTCATGAGGCGTCCGAACATCTTGGGAAACCAGAAGTAAGTCGCCGCGAACATCCCGAAGATCGAAGCCACGCCCATGACCAGGTGGAAGTGCGCGGTTACGAAGTAGGTGTCGTGCATTGGGAGATCGAGCGATGTTTGCCCCAAGACAAGGCCGGTAATTCCTCCAGCCACGAAGAGCGAAACGAACCCAATTGCAAACAGCATGGCGGTGGTGAAGCGTATTCTGCCGCCCCATAGAGTTCCCAGCCAGTTAAACGTCTTGACTGCAGAAGGAACGCCTATGGACAACGTCAGTATCGAGAAAGTCATTGCCGAATACGGGCTCATACCACTGATGAACATGTGGTGGCCCCATACGAAGAATCCGAGCAGTCCGATGGCAAAAATCGCGAAGACCATTGCCCGGTAACCAAAGACGGGCTTGCGGGCAAAGGTCGACAGGATGTGCGAGGTGGCGCCCATCCCTGGCAGAATCGCGATATAGACTTCCGGGTGCCCGAAGAACCAGAAGAGATGTTGCCAGAGGATCGGAGATCCGCCGGTGTGCAACGGAAACCTTTCGTCTGTGCCTGAGAGGATGCCGCTGAGATATAGCCCACCAGGAATAAAGAAGCTGGTACCAGCCAACCGATCGAGCAATAACAGAATGCCGCCGCCCAGCAGCACCGGGAAAGAAAGCAGAGCCAGCACTGCCGTGGTAAACCACGCCCAGCACGTCAGAGGCATGCGCATCAAGGACATTCCGCGCGTGCGCATGTTGAGCAGAGTGGTAATAAAATTAAGCGCGCCCAACAAGGAGCCAACGCAAAAAATCGCAATGCTGATGATCCACAGGTTCATGCCCATGCCTTGCCCAGGCCCAGCGTTTGGTAACGCGCTCAGCGGTGCATAACCCGTCCAGCCTCCTATTGGCCCTACTGTGGAATCCGCGCCGGAGAAGAAAATCGCAGAGAGGATGACGATGAATCCCACCAGGGTGACCCAAAAGGAAAGCATGTTCAATACGGGGAACGCCATATCTTCTGCGCCGATTTGAATGGGCAGAAAGTAGTTGCCAAAGCCGCCCTGCGGCGCTGTAGTCAGCACGAAGAAGACCATGATAGTTCCGTGCATTGTTACCAGCGACAAGTAAAACTCAGGAGTCATCATGCCGTCCGGAGCGCCACCCGGAAACAGCGTGCCGAGAATGGGCCAATTTGTTCCGGGCCAGGACAAGTTCATTCGCATCAATACAGACATCGTCATCCCGACCAGTACGGCAACCAGCGCCAGCATGATGTACTGGATGCCGATCACCTTGTGGTCCAGGCTAAAGATATACTTGCGGATGAAGCCTGTTGGGGCCGGGTGCCGGTGGACGGCTTCGTGAGTTTCACCTGACATCTTTGATCTCCTCGTGGTTAAGCTAATTAACCGCAGCGTAGAGCAGCCAAGCGTTTCAGTTCTGGGCAGGCAGTTTGTATTTGGCCAACAACTCCGTCATCCGAGTCTGAAACTGGTCCTGAGGCAGGGCGGTCAGCGCTCCCAGTTCGTCGTCAGGAAGAACCAGCAGGTAACTCTTCATCTGGAAGTGCAGTTGCCCGCAGAGTTCGGCGCAAGCAAGCTCGTACTTGCCGGGTGTGTTCGCAGTGAAGTGCACGCGAATTACCATCCCTGGAACCAGATCTTGTTTGAAACGGAGCTGCGGGACCCAGATGTTATGAATCACGTCCTTCGAACGCAACAGCAATTCGACCGGACGACCAGAGGGTATGGCGAGCACGGTGTGCACGGCATCGTCTTTGGCGTTCGGGTCTGCTTCGTCTAAGCCGATGAAGTTGAGCCCTGAGTCATCAATCAAGTTTGGATCAGTGCGACCAAAGACTCGGTCCGTACCGGGGTAGTGAAAGTTCCATTGAAACTGTTGCGCCACGACCTCAACCTGGTAGGAGCCTGGGGGTGCATCATTAAAGCGCAGCGACGCCCACACGCTTTGCCCCATCACCGCCAGGCCGATGAAGATGATAGCCGTGACCACGGTCCAGATAACTTCCAGCTTGCTGCTTCCGTGGGTGTAGGTCGCGCGACTGCGATCGGCGTCCTCCCGATATTTCCAGACCATGTAGCCGAGCCCAACCTGGGCCGCTGTGAAAGCAAGTCCAACGACAATGATGGTTATCAGGAACTGGCGATCGAGGGCGGCCGCGTGCGATGAGATGGCCGTGGGGAACCACCATTTGTCGATGAAAAAGAGAGACACTGACAGGAGCGTCAGGATCCAGATAATAACCGCAAGAGCTCGTCCCATCGGGTACTCCTTTTGGTAAATCGCAAATCGTGAATCGTAAAAACAGTCCTTTTGTGCAGAGAAGAATCGGATGAAGCGAACAACCCTTCACACGACTTACGGTTTACCATTTCCGATTTACGATTCACGATTCACGACCATTAGTATGAACAAGAGCGGCAAATAAATGACCGAGGCCAGCAAGAGTCGTCGGGCCTCCTGCCGAGAATGCGAAAACGCCGCACGAACACTGCTATAGAGAAACAGTAAGCCTAGAATGATCGCCCCGATGAAATACACCTTGCCGGAGATCCCCAACGCGGTCGGCAACAAGCTCACGGGCAAGAGCATCAAGGTGTAGATAACTATTTGCTGCCCTGTAATTCTTCCGTCGGGCTCAACCACGGGTAACATCAGAAT
Organism: Pyrinomonadaceae bacterium; assembly: GCA_013811945.1. Lineage (GTDB taxonomy): Bacteria > Acidobacteriota > Blastocatellia > Pyrinomonadales > Pyrinomonadaceae > PSRF01. The sequence continues at coordinate 26,052 of JACCUI010000225.1, forward strand.
TCCCGCGCGGGCGTAATCCTCTCGATACATCCATGCGATGGCCAGAAAATGTGGAAACTGCCACAGAAACAAGATCGCAAACAGCACCCACGCTTCCAGGCTCAGTTCGCCGCGCGCCGCGGTCCATCCGATTAACGGCGGGACGGCCCCCGGAAACGCGCCCACTAGAGTTGAAAGCGAAGTCTTCGTTTTCAGCGGGGTGTATGCGAACAAGTAACCGGCAATAACGGTGAGACCCAGCAACGCCGTGAGCGGATTCACCAGGACCGCAAGATAGACTTCAGCAACTGCAGTAAGACCCACACCAAAGACCAATGCTTCCCTGGACAAAAGCTTGCCAGCCGGCAAAGGCCGGTCAGCAGTACGCCGCATCAGAGCGTCAAGGTCACGCTCCAGGTACTGATTGAGCGTCGCAATCCCCGACGAAAGAAGCCCAACGCCAACCATGGCGCTAGCCAGTCGCAGGTAATCAATCCTTCCCCTTGTCGCCAAGGCGAAGCCGGCAGCTGCGGTAAGGACGATGAGGAATGTAATGCGAGGCTTGGTGAGTTCAGCGTAAGCCGCGGCGCGCTCGCGAAGAGTAAGGCGATGGCCGACCGACGCAGCAATTCCCGGATGAAGTTCTACAACAATCTCTTCCATACAAGCGTTTCCTTAGGTCCTAGATCCCAATCAGGCACCGCAGGTCAGTTGCGGAAGTCATCAACCTTCAGGTTGTCTCTTTCGCAGCAACAAGCTAAAGCTTAATCTGAAATAACACTCAAACCCGCTGCGGCGAGGTTGCTAAATCAAACTCCGAATCGGCCGCGCTTAAAACCTTAAATGACCTTAAAGTGAGTACGATGGTCGTCGCAAAGACCAAAGCACCGCAAGCCACGTGCGCTACAGTGATTCCCACCATCGGGTTCAAGGGTTGCGGCTCGTTGGGCGATGCGAGCCGGGTCAGGTACGCAGCCACGCCTAACATCAGTTGTAATGTCAGCAAAGCGAGTCCGATTACAGCGGGTCTGGTCAAAAACGCTTCGCCCCCGTGGCGGCGTAGAATCATGATTGCGGCGCTGGCTAGTAGGAGCGTTACGGCGAGCGCTCCGCCGATGTGAGCCACAACCAAGTCTGTCGGCAAATGCTTATCCCAGGTTGCGGAATGTCGCAGCGTAGCCCCGAGAATGAGCTGCAGGAATACCGTTGCCGCCGCCGCGAGACAAACATAACGAACCGGCAGCGTGCCTTTTTCTTCGAGGGTCAGCTGCTGGTTGGTCCAACTTCTTGACGTAAAAACCGCCAGGGCCACCGTTGTGCAGAAGAAAATCTGAGCCAGAGTGGCGTGCGCTGTCGAAACGGCCAGCGGCAGCATCAGTTTTACAGTAAGTCCGCCCAACAGCCCCTGAGCAACCACCATAAACAGGGCAAATAATCCCAGCCGGCGCACCCACCGTCTTGGTTCTTTCCTGAAAAGGTAGACAAGCAGGACAATCGTAAGCATGCCTACGGTGGTAGCCACCATCCGGTGACCATGTTCCCAAAAGAGGTTTCCCACCATTGCTGGAAAGAACTGTCCGTTGGAGAGTGGCCAATCTTCGGTCGCCAACCCCGCGTCATTACTCGTGACGAGAGCACCGGCAATGATCAAAAAGAACGTCGCGCCCGCCACGAGCAGAGAAAACCGATGTAAGCCGTTGTTCACCTTTGTCCGGTTCACTGTTGCTAGCCCGGTCCCATTGCCGATTTCCAAGTCGATTCGACACATCCCAACGGTAAGCTGTTACCTGTCTTGATAGAGGGTTAGTTCGAAAGAGCGCCCGAGCTGCTGGTTGGTGTTACTCAATTACGGAACCGAGAGCGGTAGCGACCGCACTCAACTTACTGGATCACTCTGCTCACGTTCATAAAATATGGCGTCCAACTGCTGCTCACCGCTAGTACTCCGTGGGTGAGTGCGGTCGCTACCGCTCCCGGTTCTGTAATTGAGTGAATTCTTTCAAACTAAGGCACTACCACTGCCTTCAAAATCGGCAATCGGAATTTGGCAATGGCAATCCCTGTCCTTCAGTGTCGAACGATCATCGGCAGTTCGAGCGCCGGCATCATCTGAAGCCCCCCGGGCCGTGATGAAGCACTTGCGGCGTCGCCGAAGGCAAAGTCGGCCTTCCCACTGCCGTTAGCCGCGACTGTAACCTGCATCGTCTTCTCAGTGCCGTTTGGACCACCTTTTTCATGCCACGCAGCCACTGTGTAAGTTCCCGGCGGTACGCCCTTGATAGTAAAGGCGCCATCCTCTCCACTTACTGCGTAAAACGGATGTTTGAGAACGCCGATGTATGACTTCATCCAAGGGTGCTGGTTACATTTGACCGGAATAAGGACTTCGGGACGCGCGAAGCTCTTCTCGATCGGAGCCGCACCATTTGCCTGGGTTTGATTCCATTCCGGGTTAACCCTTGGCGTCGGGTGAACATTGTGCTGAGTCGGATCGCTATTGGTGATTCTGACCTTCTGATTTGCCTGGACTCCCATCACATGTGGCACATAGTGACACCCTTTCTGATCTAGGACTGCGGCGTCTGTCGGCGTTGCGAAGGTGTAGTCGCCAACCTTGGTGCCGTCGACTGTGGCTCCATCCTTAATGTAGACAAAGACGTTCGCGAGCTTGCCTTCCCTCGCCATAGTGTCCTCTGTCACCAAATTCGGGTTGGCTTGCCCGCAGACGGGATCTGCCGACGTGTCGATCTTTTTCGGAGCCGGTGGAGTGCCATTAAATGCGACGGCTCCCGTTACCGTTCCTTCGTCACCTTTGCTTGCGTAAGTCTTGCCAGTCGACGCAGTGGAGTTTGTATCCGGACTAGCTTCGTTTGTACCCTGCTTGCTGCAGGATGAACCCAGCGCGAGGAGCGAAAGAATAATGGTTAGGACAAACCAGACCCTCATCTGCTTAAACATGATCAGTTCCTCCAAATTAAGATAACTTTCGGTGCAACTCTAGCACGGGCTTCGTCAGAAGTAGACCCGCGAAGCACACCAGACAACTACATTCCGGGGGCACGTGTATTAGCTCGCCCGCCTGTGCGAGCTATAGTCGGCGGGCGCCTGTTCTTGCGAATTTTCTTCGTCACATTCTCATTGCTCTTCCTGCGCAAACTTCCCTGCGTCTGAGAGCTTGCACTGCCTGCAGGTTGTACCGGAGAAGTGGCTAGCAATCGTCTTTGCTCTTCCGGGGTCAGTGACAACATATAGCGAACGAGCAAGTCCGCATGGTCCTGGCTGTACTCGTTTGCGCTGGCCGGCGGATTTGGAAGATTGATAACCCAGCGGTCCCCTTCCTTTCTGAACAATCCACTAGGCATGGCCGTTCCCGGATCGATCTGCGCGGGATCCAGAAGCCATCTGAAGGTCCAGTCAGGCTTAAGACGCTCGCCGGCAAGCAGAAAGCTAGGTGCAATGGCTTTTTCGTCGTGGGTTGGCTCGCCCGTAATGTGACATTTCAGACAAGGCGTGCCTGAAGTAAACATCTGCCGGGCTACCAGTTTTTCCTGTTCAGTCAGCGGTTGAAGCGGCTCTTTAATGTAGGGTTCCTGCTGACCGGACAGCGCCATGAAGAACCGCACCAGAGTCTGCAGTTCGTTGGACGAGAAATTAAACGTCGGCATGCGCGCTTTCAAATAGGACCGCACGCCATTGCGATCCTGTCCAGGTTGCACCTTCAACCCTCCGCTGCTCTGAGTTTCGGGTTCGATGCCAGCGTTTCCTCCGTTAGCCTGTGCCTTTCTGTTGCCACCGGGAGTGCCAACAGAAAGGGAGGTCGTGTTCGTCGCAGGCTCCGCGGCTGGCCCCTTCTGATCACTCATAGACGGATCATTTAGAAAGCGCAGCAGCCAGGTTGGATCAACGCGGGCGCCTTCGCTCGTCAACCTCGGCGGAAGCAGGTCCTTACCTTCAGGCGTTTGATAAACCGGGACATCCATCAACACCGAACGCTGCCCCACTTGAATCTCGTGACAACCCATGCAGTTGTACTTCTTGATAACCCACCAGCCATTTTGCACATCCTGGCGACGCTGGTCCTGAGGATTATAGAAGAGGGATGCAGGCACATTCGATCCTTCTGTGCCAACGCTCCCCAGCAGAAATGTGGTCAGAGCATTTCGCCATTCCGGCGTGAGATAAGGCTTGGGCATTCGTAGCCGATCCTTGGGATCCTTCTCTTTGCCCTGATCATAGATCGATGGTTCGACCAGCTTGTGCTCGAAGAAGCCTTTGTGGTTGTACCAGGGTTTCTCCGAATGGTCGCCATGTAACTTGAGCGGATCGTGTCCTTTCTCCGCATCATGGGTCAGCAGAGCGAAGTCTAATCTCTCAATCGGCGTAGCGCCTTCAACCGTCAGTTCCTTACCGATCCGCTGTTCCTCTTCAAACCCCTTGATTTCGTGGCAACTGGCGCAGCCGTACTGCTTGATCAACCCATGACCCTTTTCTTTTAAATTCGGATCGTCCATGAAAGACGCATCGGGATAAGCAGGAGGCGAAGAAAGCGAGAACAAGTAACTTGCAATGTCTCGAGCGTCCCGATCAGTCAGCCGGAAGTTTGGCATCACGGTCATGTTCTGAACTTGCAACTCGGCTCCGTCGTTCGGGCAGCGAGAATTCAATTCCGTATCAAACACGTAAGGCTTATTGTTTTTGCTGTAATCATCTGCCGTAAGATCTCGCTTTTCCTTCGGGCAATAGGGCGCCCAGCGCTCGCGTGGGTTATGAATCCAGCGCACGATGTATTCGAAGTTTGACTTCTCACCAACGCGCTGAAGATTCGCGGCAAACGTCCCACCTATCGAGCTTTCGCTATCGCCGATCGAGTGGCAGCCAAGACAACCCCGGGTTTCAAACAACTCCTTACCCTGGGCCGCGTCGCCGCGGGCTTGATCTTGAACCTTACCGCTGAAACTCTCCTGCCAGAGATAAGCCGAGATCGCTCTGATCTGCTCGTCCCCGTCTCGATCAACCCCGAATCGCCAGAAAGTCGGCATCTTAGTCCCCGGTCGAAAACCCTGAGGATCCTTGAGCCAGATTGGGACCCATTCCTTGCGCAGCTTCAGCCGAATATCCTTCAGGTTCGGCCCAATCTTCTTCTGGTCCTGCATCAAATACTTCGACTGCAGGCTCAACTGATCGATGCGCGCGGCCAGCAGGCTATTCGAGACGCGCAGTGACTCCGCATGCGCGAGTAAGCGTTGCGCTTCAGCATCATCGGCTGCCTGATTAGCTGCCTCAGTATCCTGCCGGATCTGTTTTTCGTTACCGATAATTTGATCTTCGAGTTGGGTAGTGCTCTGCCGCGTGCCGGAAAGTGTGTCAGTTTCTCGATCGAAACCTTCGTAACGGTGGCAGCCTACACAGCCTCGCTGATCGAAAAGATCTCGACCCAGGTTCAGCGTCTCGGCACCCTGGGTAACCCGGTCTTTGGCATGGCACTGCTGGCAGCCGGCTTCGATGTTCTCGCGCTCAAACAACGGCCACAACCAGTATTTGTGTCGGCCGTGGCCTTTGACGTCACTCGTAGTGGCGCGTCCGTTGCCCCAGTGGCAACTTGAGCAGCCAAAACGATCGGGGTTGTGAATCTGCAGCAGTTCTCTGTTCGGATGACTGACGAATGCTCGCGCCAAACTGTCAGGCTTTTTGCCCGGCCCTTCAGGCGCCAGGTCAGCCGGTCTAATATTTAGCGGCTCGCGAATACCGACATGACACACTTCGCAGCGGTCGACGATATCTGACTCATTCGCACTAATCTGGTGCCCGAGGATGGAGTAGTCGAAATTGTCCATCTTCCTGATAAGCCCGTCGATCTGACCAGGGCCCAATCCGATCATATGGTGCCGCAGGTAGTCGTCCCGCTTCTTTGCGAGTTCAGTTGGCTGCTTGAGCAACTCCGCTTTCCGACCCAGGATCCTTGCCTTCTCCTCACGCAGGTCGTTGTAAAATTTCTCGAGCTGCTCATAATTCATCCTCTGCGTAATGGTCTTGCCGGAGCCATCCGGAGCCGGTAACTCGACTTCGACTACTTCCTGACGTTTTTCCTCCGCCTGTTTCCGATATTTCTCTTTGGCGGACCCTTTAGCAGTTTCTACGTTGTAGTTGATGACCGTGAGACGGCCGCGCTGATTCTGGAAGGGATCGGTCACCGCGTCTAGCTGCTTTTGAATCTGCGCAACCTTCCGATCAATCTCAGCGGTTTCCGGTCTGACTTGTTCCTGCGCAGCTTTTGCCTCGGCGTCCAGCGTCTGATACTCGACGCTCTCTTTAACTTCTGCTTCAGTCTTACCGGCCTGCGGTTTAATACTCTTCAGGTAGCGCGTGTAACGGGTGACAAACTCCTGTTGAGTGCCTTTCCACGGACGCTGACCGAAAGTTTCGTCCCAAAGCGCCCACACGAGAGAAGCTGTTAGAAGCAAAGCGCAAAGCAGCATGATGCCGCTCGTAGAGCGGCTCACGATGGGATCGTGTGCCGGGACCTCGGGCTCTTTCTTCACCAACGACCCGGTCGCTACCGCTCGCGGTTCTGACAGTTCGCTAGCTTCAGGAGAGTCGGTCACTCAGGATCATTCCTCCGCGCTCGTCAACTGTGAGCCAGTCAAATGTTGAACCACTCAGATGTTGAACCAAGGCGTCACCCAGACATACTTGATCGTAAGTCCCAGCCGCAGAATAAGTTTCACCGGCATCGCCAACAGCACACTTATTGCAAAAAATTGAAACATCACATACTGCAGAATGCTTGTTCGCTCCAGGAGCTTTTGCTCAAACGGATCGCGCGGGAACAAACGAAGCGGCCGCAGCGAGATTCGTTTAAAATCGACCGTCATTAGCCAATGGAGGAACAGGGCGCCGACTATGTAGAAGCCTCCTACAACCAGTGCGCCAAAGATCCACTTGCCCCAGTTGCTCTGGAGAAATCCAAGATGCAGCGTTTTACCGATCCAGCTCGTAGCGATTAGGTCGTGAAGGTCTATGTTCTTATCGAACACCACGGCGTTGTGATCCCAGGTTTGACCGGGCCAGAACCAGATCCAGCCGGGGCCGCGGATGAAGGTCCCAATTACGATCAGCGCGATCCACTGCAGAAACCCGACGGCAAACATTCCAACCGCAAATCTGCGTTGTCTGAGCGTGTAATAACCGTTGCCGAGCGGGTTTGAATCGACGTACGGGAAGACCATCAATCCCACCATGATTAGCGACGGCATCACAACGCCGGCAATCCAGGGATCGATATAGACCAGCATCTCCTGCAACCCGAGGAAGTACCAGGGCGCCTTCGACGGGTTCATGGTCAAGTTAGGATTAGCAGGCTCTTCAAGGGGGGCGTTCAGCGTGATCGACCAAACAAATAGGATAACCGTGACGATTACGGTCACCAGGAATTCAATGCGCACCAGATAAGGCCAAACATGGAGCTCACGCGCCCACCCCGGTCGCCACGGCTCGGCTTTCCGGTGGTGACTTTTCGCGAGTTTGGGGTCCTGTTCCAGTTCCCTGATTAGCCGATCGTTCGCGAGGGACTGCCTGACTCCCATCCAGGTGAAGATAGGAACCAGGAAGAGCATCGCCACGATGGGAACGTTGTCCGGCGCTGAGGAGATCTTCCACAGTTGGTTCCAGTCTTCAACTGTCAGTACCGCGAGCACCACCACGGCCACCAGCACTCCCAGGGCTATCAACTTACCTTTGCTTAAGTTGAATCTTCGCTTCGCCATAATTTAAAACTCAAAGCTCGGCAGTCTCCGAGGTGTAAAGTCAGAGTTAACCGGAGCGGCAAATTGGCAACAACATGAAAACTCGAAAAACGTTAAAAAGGTCGATCCCGGGTTCCCACGCACGAGATTGCGAACGTGCATTTTGGCGACGCCTGTTCCTTTCGTGATCTCGGCCCCTCACAACTTTGACCTGGATGATCTTGCACATACCTCACCACTTGTTGCCGATCCACTTCGTCCTCAGCTCAATTTCATTTCTTTGGCGTACGTCTCCGTATAAAGCCGTCTAGTGTGGTATGTCAAAAATACTTGTACAACAGTTAAGCACGTTCGCTGGTATCATGATCGATAAAGGGCTCTTTAAGTTTCGTGATTTTTCGTGTGATTTCGCGGATCGTGGTAGGTCCCGCAGCAAACTACAAACGATCCACGAAATCACACTAAGCCGCACGAAAAACACACTGTAAAGTCAATTGAGAGACCCTGCACTAGCCTACTTCTTCTTCACCGCCTTCATCTCTGATTCAAGCATGACTGGAGCCGGACCGGAGATGCCACCATCTTTACGTATGCGCCAAAAATGAACCGCCATGAAAATCGAGGCCACGAGAGGAATACCAATGCAATGCCAGATGTAGGAACGCAACAACGCATTTGAATCGACAATCGATCCGCCCAGCAGTCCGAAACGAACATCATTGAATGGAGTCATTCCAAGCTGAACTCCAAAGGGCCCTTCGGATCCCAGCATGGGCGTGGCGCGAGCCATGTTGGTTCCAACTGTCACCGCCCAGAAACCGAGCTGGTCATCCGGCAAGAGATAGCCCGTAAACGAAAGCAGCAGAGTTAGCACCAGCAACACCACGCCAACCCCCCAATTAAATTCGCGCGGTCTTTTGTACGAACCAGTAAGCACGACCCGAAACATGTGTAACCAAGTGGTTATAACCATCAAGTGGGCCGCCCAACGATGCATATTGCGCAGGAGCTTCCCGAAGGGGACGTCGTGCTCCAAATAAAGGATGTCCTTAAAAGCGTCAGCCTTTGTTGGGTGGTAATAGAACATCAAGAGCACGCCAGTGAACGTAAGCACGATGAAGAGATAGAAGGTAATGCCACCCATACCCCAGGTAAATGGGTAACGCACCGCGTCGCGATTAATTTTCGCCGGGTGAAGGTGTAGAAAAACGTTCGAGAGTATTGCGAGAGAACGGTTGCGGGGATCGGACCGATCGTGAGATACGCGAAAGATCGATTTCCAAAGCTGCGTATTTTGCGGGTCCTTGTATGATTTAGCTTCCTCGACGGCGCGTTCTTTTAGCGCCATCCCGCTATCGCGAACTTTTCCGACGAGGCTCGAGCCCGCCGTCTCGCCGCCGGTGAGCTGCTTAGTCTCCTTAAGTTCCGCTTGATCCGGGCGTTCTGGCTCCATAACCTCTCGATGCGATTGTTTTCTTAAGAAGAAAACGTGGCGAATCCGACTAGCGCCTTATCCCTGCCAACCTCACAAAGAAATGTAAGCGCCAGGCTGGTCAAAATCGCTTGATTCACCCTTAGGCCAGTCGTAAAGTCTGGCAATGTCCACTCGGATCTGACCCTCTGGATCCAGCTCGACATGAGCGCGGTCCATTGGCCTGGGAGCCGGACCTTCAAAGTTAATGCCCTCGCTGTCGTAGCCACTGCCATGGCAAGGGCATTTGAACTTGTTCTCGCTTGCCTTCCAATCGGGTGTGCAGCCGAGATGGGTACAGCGCGCGTAGATCACAAAGAGGCGGTCAGAAGTCTTGGTTACCCAGATGCGATATTGCTGTTGCCACTTGGTATCGACGCCCAGTGCGTAATCACTCGGAGAACCAATGCGGAAAGTACTTGCAGGCTCAAAAATCGTCCGCGGCAAAAAGAACCGTAGGAACATCAGGAAGCACGTCGCTAAAAATCCGACCACAGCAGCCCAGACAATCCGGCGCCGCATTTTGTTAACGGGCGGATCAGGAGCGCTTTCAACGACCGCACCGGCAGCTTTGGGAGCGGGTTTTGCCCCCGGTGGCACTGCTTTCGCTGGCGCGGAAGTTGGCGGAGCTGCAGCAGTCGCTCCTGCTACAGGAGGCGTGGCTTTGGATAGGTCTGGGGATAGCTTTGGGGATAGCTCTTGATTGTTTGCACTATCCACTATGCATACCTCCGTCGATTGGAACTGCGAGCGGGTCTAAACCCGTCGTCGCAGGTACACTTCTACTCAATAGCAGAGCTTGAACTATACAATTCCCCGCAGGCAGGGACCACTCTCTGCGAAATTGCCCGAATTATTTGCCTAATCATTAAGAGCGCCGTGCCGTTAAGATTTATAATTGGCTCGGTGGCGATATTTATAACCTGTTTCCCGATTCACTGGCAAGCAGTATTTAGTCGATTCCTTGACACAACCTTGCCCTCAGCAATGTGATTGCTCGGGTACGATCAACGGCGGAATTGCTCATAGAAGTAAGACTAAGACTAATCCGTGAAAACAAAAGTCATCATCTATTCCCGACCGGGTTGCCATCTCTGCGAAGACGCGAAGGTGGCGATGCGCGCCGCAGGCTGCGAGGGTGAGTACACACTCGACGAAGTGAACATTCAAAGCGATCCTGAGCTGTTGGAACGCTATAAAGATGATATTCCGGTAATCACATTTAATGGTGTCGAGGCGTTCAGGCATCGAGTGATTCCCGAAGAATTTCGCAGGCGTGTCTTGATTTCCTCAAGCAGCTCCTAACGGAGTTTGTTCGGATCATAACGAGCCTTCCTAAGCCCGTCAGGGCCGTAATGTTTATAGATCTCGAATCTCCACTAATACGGTTAGCTCCTTTTAGGAGCGAAATGTGTTCTTCGGAGCCCCCCGGTCACATTGCGCTCCTACGGAGCTGGCCTGCACATGGCCAATCGGGTGCTTATAGACATCTCGCTCCGATGGAGCGAAGGCGTGAATCCGCAAAATTCAAACTCCGGCTGGACTCCTCGATTGCGTCAAACAATCTCGCTCGCTCGCGCTCGTCAGTTGTCTGCCGGTAAGCCAACAACAATTCTTTTAGCGAAGCCAATTCCCGGTAGAGTCCCGCATTTTCCATGGGTGGCGTCAGATAAGAAATTAGTTCAGCGTAGGAGCGACGTTTGGCGATTGAACCTTCCGAAGGGTTGTTGACGCTGTAGATGTAGATGTTTGGCAGTTCGCCCACGAGTCTGTCCGGCCAGCACGCCCCGGAAAGTCCCACTTGCTTGCCAGGCATGAATTCCAGCGCACCGTGGGTACCAACGTGAACTACCGCATCCACGTTGAGCAAGCTTGAGAGATAAGTATAGAAAGCCATGAACCCATGATGCGGCGCACCGCCGCGAGCCATCATCAATCGCATCGGGTCGCCTTCGTACCCAAACGTCGGCTGCACTCCGATAAATAGTTTGCCCAGCGTGAGTCCCTGAATCAGCAACTCGTTTCCAAACGAATTGATTCTGCCGGGCGCCGTTCCCCACTCGGGCTCAATCTCATCCACATAAGGACAGAGTCGACGATATTCGTCGGCGTCCATTCGATAGGCAACATTAGCCGTCGCTCCAAAAATCTCAGAGTTCCCACCAAGCAGTCTCTCCCGCAATTCTTCCGATGAGCGAGGGAGTTCCACATCGTAGCCGTCCGCCTTCAATCTCCTAAGTGCGTCCCAAACGCTGGGGAAGACATCCAGATCAGCCGCGGTTCCGATGTTGCCCTTATTCGGCGGAAAGCAAAATAGGACCAGGGCGAGCTTGAGTTCGCTGCGAGGCGCCCGGCGCAGACGGTTTGCGCGCCGCAATCGTCGCGCAAGACGTTGGCAGCGATCTTCCAAAGCCACCGGTTCAACGTCCTTTGCTGAAATGCCGCCATAGACAAAGGGTTCAGTGGCTCCATCGATCTCGGGAATGGCGATCTGCATTCCTGCTTGAATCGGATTCAATCCCGTAAGCGACTCATTCCAGGCTTCAATACTCTGGGTATCCAAACTAACCGCGGATCGATAAGGACGATTTAAGTTGGTCAGAAACGCCGAAGCTGCCAGGCTGTCGTTCATCGCCGGTCCGCCCACAAAGCTGAAACCAGTGAGTGAGACAATCTGGCTGACGCGCGATTGCTGTTTGTCCGTGGTCAGTTGTCCTTTGTCAGTTGCTTGGATGTTTGACGTTGGACGTTGGACTTTGGACTTTGGACTCGGGCTAGTGTCTATGAAGAATTTCTGACACGCTTCCCGGTTATCCATGAGCGTCGAGATTGCTGGGATGACACTCAAGCCTTCGCCCTCGATTGCATGAATAAGTGCGTCGTAATGCTTCGTTGTTTTGCTGACGACCTGCGGCCGCATTAGAAGCAGGCCTACTGTTGATTCAGCATCGAGAGGTATTTGCTTCGACTTTGAACTTTGGACTTTGGACTTTGGCATTCGCCCGGAGTACCACTTTCGATATGCCTCGAACGTCTCAAAGAGTTTTGGGGCATCCGGATGATAGATCGCGACCGAGGGCATAGCTTCAGGCGCTGGAATATCAATTTTCAGTTTGCGCAATCGTTCATGTGGCACGTAGTGCTTCAGCGCGAACAGAATCATCGAGCGAATGTTGCGAGGCGTAGGTTGCAGGAAATAGCAGAAGAGGTAGAGGTAGTTTTTGACGTCACGGAGTCTTCCTGCTGTAGGCACGAACCTGAGAATGTTTGGCAATTTATCGACCAGCTTCAGGTATTGCCCGTGCCCACGTCGCCGCTTGTTAGAATCACCGCTGGAACCATTTCCGCGCGCCTGTCTGCTAATCCATGAGCCAGCGGTGCCCAAGAGTCGCACGACGCGCCCAAATGTTCTTTGCTCCCCTTCTCCCTTTCTCCCCTTCTCATTGTACGTGGAATCGTTTCCGAAAAACCTGCCGAAATCCAAGCTCCCCATGCGCGTGCTTCGCATCAATTCCGGCATGCAGTTGATGACGACTACGGCGTGATGGCGTTCTCTGTAACGTTCAAGAGCAGGAACCAGCCGCGCAGCGTTCTCGCCATCCATGACGTGAATAACAACTACGATATCCGACACGGCGAGATCGTGATCGACCGCGCCCCACTCGAGTTGATCTAGCGGCGAGCCGAAGTTGTAGGCAGCCACACGCAGGTCGAGCTTGTATTCACGATTGATCTCCCGCTCCGCATTCTTGAGCGGCGCCAGCAGACTAGAACCCACGTAGAGAACCGTTACCTGCACTTCACTCCTCCAATCTTTATGCTATCGAGTTCTTAACCCTAACCGTAGTAACAGGCATTTGTTCTCTTATTCGTGTTGCTTCGTGTGATTTCGTGGATCGTTCGTTTCCACTGAAAATACATACGATCCACGAAATAGCACGAAACAACACGAAAAGAGTGGCCGCCGTTGTCGGATTTTGATTCGCGGATCAGATTATGTACCTTTTCCACTCGAGCGTTACTTGGCTGCCAAAGTTGATCAATAGGCCGACTCTCATACGGGTCATTTTCAGATAGTTAAGCAGTTGCGCTTCGTCTATTCCGGTTAGTCGATCGAGTGCTTTGAGTTCAACAACGATCTGGCTGAAGCAAACCAAGTCCGCAACATATTTCTTCTCCAGCGGCTGACCTTTATACTCAATTGTCAGCTCGGCCTGAGGCTCAAACGGCAACCCTCTTTTACTTAGTTCGATCTCGAATGCCTCCTGGTAGAGCGGTTCGAGAAATCCGCGGCCAAGCTGATAGTAAACCTCCATCGCTGCGCCTATAACTTCATAAACTTCTTCCTTGAGGACTAATTCGGCCATGAGGATGCCTCCTTAGGGTTGGATTCTTATTTGGATCTCTTATTTCGTGTTGGTTCGTGTGATTTCGTGGATGGTTGTAGTTTTCCGCTCCAGGCACGAACGATCCACGAAACTACACGAACCAACACTAAAAGCTTTCTTCCAACAACTGACTTAAGCCACACCCTCGATTTGGTCTTCGAGACTACCGCTGATCTCGCGGAGCTGATCCATGAGTTTTACATCAGCGTCCCAGTAGCCGCGTCCGTGGGCTTCAAGCAAGCGGCCGACCAATGAATGTACGGAATGCGGATTGAGAGTGCGCAGGCGCTCGAGCATTGCTTCGTCAAGCACAAACGTTTGTGCGACTTCTGTGTATATCCAATCGTCAACTGCGTCCGCGGTCGCGCTCCAGCCGAAAGTATTCGAAACGTGGCTCTCTATTTCGGCGACTCCGCGGAATCCATGATTCAACATCCCCTCGTACCATTTCGGGTTGAGCGTCTTCGCGCGTGATTCCAGCCGCACCGTCTCCTCCAGTGATCTGATTCTGGCATCACGCGAAAGAGAGTCCGAGAGGTAGATTGAGGGCCGCGCCTGGGCGCGCGTCTCGACGGCTTTTGAAATTCCGCCAAGATACTCGAAGTAATGATCGACATCCGTAATCCCAATCTCAAAAGTGTCGATGTTCTGGTAGGTGGCTTCAACCCGCCCCAGAGCTTGATCCAGCGCAACTCGGGCTTCACGTCCTTCAACCGCGCGTCCCTGGGAGTCTCGGCCGTAAGCAAAGCACTTGCGGGTCACAAACAGATCCCCAAGCGTCTCGTCGCGGTCCCACTGCGAATCCATCACCATGAAGTTGACGTTAGTCCCGTAGTTGCCGGGCGCGTTGGAAAACACACGGGCCACGGCATCGTCAAGTGGGCAGACTTCGTTGCGCACTTGTTCCATCACATGTCGCCGCAAATAATTCATTTCCGGTGGCTCGTCTAGCTGGGCAACGAGTCGAACAGCTTTGTCGAGCAGCAACACAGTCGGACTAAACAAATCGCGGAAGATTCCGGAGATCGTCATGACCACGTCAATCCGCGGTCGTTTCAATTCCTCAAGCGGTATCGCTTCCACTTCCGTAACCCGGTTCAGGGCATCGCGCACTGGACGTACACCCAGCAACCACAATGCCTGGGCCACTCCTTCACCCTGAGTCTTGATGTTATCCAGACCCCACAACACCAACGCTATTGCCCCGGGGTAGCGTCCGTTCTCGGCCAGGTAACGTTCGAGTAAACTCCAGGCAACTGCTTCGGCGCGGGCAAAAGCCATAATCGAAGGGATGGTGTAAGGATTAACCGCGTGAGTGTTTCTTCCGGTTGGAAGGATTGCAGGGTTTTGAACGATGTCGGCGCCTGGACCGGGTGCGATGAACTCACCGCGCAACGCGCGAAGCAGAGCTTCGATTTCGTTGTTGGTCTCGAGTTGCTTAGATATCTCCTCCAGCAGCGCGAACACCGGCAGCGAATCCTGACGTTTAATCTTGGAGGTACGCTCCAGCAAAGATGCTGCGACCTCAGAACCGGCCTCGAGAAACTCCCTAATCGCCGCGGCGACTACGCTATCAATCCGCTCCCGGTCCGACAACCGCGCCTGGTCCAACGATGCGGACTTGAACAGTGCGTCATAACTTCCGAGGCCGAGGTTCTCGCTCACCAGATCGGGCAACGCGCGTACACCCGCCTCGGGCCGGTCAAACGAAGCAATCATTCTGAGCATGTCCGCTCGCTCAGCGTCTTCAGACGGACGTCCAAACACATGTAAGCCGGTCGGTATCAGCCGCTGCTCGACTTCAATCAGTTGATCGTAAAGGTCAAGCACACGCCGATCGCGTTGAGCTTCCATCAGTGTTTTGTAAGGTTGACTCGACATTTGGCGTATGACCAAAACCCCGGCAGTGGCGCCGGCGTCTACATACTCTGCATACCCTGTTTGACGGTTAGGTAGTTCGAACCCAATTTCTCTGCCAGGGCGCGAGCATCACCGTTTGAGACAAATTGGTTGTGACTGTCAACGACAAAGATTCTTACCCCGGCCTTACCTAACGCTGAACCCAAGCCCTCTAACTCTCTCTCGATCGTTGCCTTACGTTCGGGTCGCGGTGCACTTCCTTTTGATCCGGCTGCTACATTCGCGTTGCCGTCGGTGAAGACCAAAAGAAAGACCTCACTTTCGCTTCGATCTCGTTTTGCTATTTCGAGGGAGCGAATCAGGCCGGCGGTAAGTGGCGTTCCTCCACCGACCCGTAAAGAATCGAGAACTCGCCGGGCGCGGAGCATGCTTTTTGACGGCGTTAACAGCACTTCCGCGGATGTACCGCGAAACCCTACGATCGCCACTCGGTCACGCTTAATGTATGACTGCTTCAGTAGGCTGAGCGCAGCTACTTTCGCCTGTCGGATGCGGTTGATTGCCATACTTCCTGAGGCGTCTATCGCGAAAATGAAAAGTCGTCCGTTCTTTCGGCTCAGTTGCTTGTAACGGAGATCGGGTATCTGCAGGCGGGTGTCAGATGCCGGAAAGTTAAAGGGTCTGGCGCCCGGCAGGCGGTACCCGGTACCTGCCGCCGCCCGCAAAGTAGCATCTATTGCTATTCTTTTGCCCTCTCCCTTAAAGCTAACTGCGTGCGCATACCTTCCCTGTTGGGCGCCGTAGCAGATTCGTTTCGATCCTGAGTCGCTCCTGCTGTTTAGTTTACCTTCTTTGGATTGGCGTCGCGCTTCTCCCGACCGCTCACTAAACCCGAACCTAGCCAACTCCATACCAGGAGCCGAAGCTAGCGAGGGCACTTGGGGAGAATCGAAGCCCCGAGACCCATTCGGATCTGTTGATTCAGCACGCGAACCAGAGGACTTGGCAGCGCTTCGACTGCGAGATTCACTCGCCGAGTTCTGCGTGGAGGATCTAGCTTCGTCACCTTGCCCACCACTGCTTGATCCAGCCTCACGCTTCTGCGGCCGTTCGTCGAACACCTTTTCCAACGCTCGTTGAATTCGCTCGGTGCCGGCACGTTCTTCGAGCGGGTCTCTCCGCAGCCGGTGTCGTAAGGCCATTGGTGTCACGCGACGAACATCGGCTGCCGTAACTTTTTTGCGGCCCTCGAATGCCGCCAGCGCACGTCCGGCTCGAGTGATGGCCAACTCACCGCGGTGTCCGTCGATCTTCAGCTCAGTGCAAAGCTGCGCAACCTGACGCAACAATGGACGTTCGACTATGACTGAGTCCGAGTTCTTCTGCGCCCGAGTGATCCTGTTTCGAAGTTGCTCCTGATCCTGTGCCAGGTTGGCGCAGAACTCCTCCGGACCACGCTCGAAGGCGTTGCAGCGTTCGACAATGTCGACTCGCCGATCGAGATCGTCGTCTGTTGTCACCTCCACGTGCAGCCCAAACCGATCCACCAGCTGGGGACGCAACTCTCCCTCTTCGGGGTTTCCGGAGCCAACCAGTACGAAGCGGGCCGGGTGTTGGATCGAAATGCCCTCTCGCTCCACTTTGTTCACACCCGTTACCGCTACATCAAGCAAAACGTCAACCAGGTGGTCGTCGAGAAGATTGACCTCGTCGATGTAGAGAAGCCCACGGTTCGCTCGGGCCAGTAGTCCCGGCTCAAATGTTTTTGTGCCCTGCTGAAGAGCCCGTTCGATATCGATGGTTCCACACACACGATCTTCGGTGGCGCCGAGCGGAAGATCCACGACGGCCACAGAGGTTAGTTCAGCCTCCAGCCGTTCGCCGCCGTCCAACTTCTTTTGACACTCGGCGCAAAGGTTACTTCCGCTTGGATCGCAGCGATATGCGCAGCCTGCAACAACCTTGATTTCGGGTAACAGCTCAGCCAGGCCTCGCACTGCAGTAGATTTGCCGGTCCCACGATGTCCCATTATGAGCACGCCGCCAATCGATGGATCGACAGCGTTCAGCATAAGCGCGAGCTTCATTTCTTCCTGCCCGACGACTGCCGAGAATGGGAACTGATGAGGCGCGGAGGATTTGGCGGGGTGCACCTTTCCCGTTTTGGAAGAATTGGTTGACTGGAGGCGTGGGGTGCGTTTCTTCATTCTGGTGCAATTCTTTTATCGGAAAAGTCTGACGCGGGCAAGGCCAAGATTTGGACGACAGCTTTGCTGATGCGCGGTCGTGGAATGACCTGTTAGGCGTTGACGATTATCGGCAGCTAGTTAGTGTACATTGAGGGTACTCGTGGAAAAACTCAAGACATTAGGCCCTTCATTTACCGCCCTAGCCATTACATCCATGTTTCCGCTGATCCTCTTTTTCGTCTTATCATCCGCAAATCTAAATGACTGAACAACACGACTTTCAAAACTCTTATATACTGCTTCCGCATTATTGAGTGTTGGAACTTTAATCAACCCATTTGTTATTTCTGGTACTTCTATCTCTACCTTAAATCGTTCTACAGGGTATGCCGCCGGGTCTTCTACTAATTCATATATAGGTGGTCGGTAAGTAACATTAAAAAAACCTTCGATTTCACCTGTTGAGGGGTTGCCTAATAGTTGACCTTCCCCACTAAATCTCTTGGTTGCATGTCTTTCACACCACTTCTCCAATCTAAACCCAGCGCACCAGAATACAAAGCCTATAGCAGCTCCAACGGTCAATGATAATTGTGCGGCAAGGAACGGCGCGAATGTTTTTACAAATTCCACTAGAACTTTCATCTCCGGCTTATCTGTTTGATCGCAATATAGCCTAAGCGCCTCTCTGAAGTTTTTCTTGGACCATGCCTCTACGGATTTAAAATTTTCTTCTTGTACTACATTAGATTTTGAAATAATACTAGGCAGTGTTTTCGGTCTTAAGATTAAGAGTCCTACCAGAGCTAGATTTTCAAATGGCGTAAGCTTTTCACTAATCTCAATCCAAGGTCTTATATCCAATGCTGGTTTCGCAGACATAGCTCAAGCCTCCATAGCAGGTGTTAACGCACACCAATTCAGCGAAATTCTAGCAAACGCTCTAAAGATTAGATATTTCAAGCGCCTAACGCCGGAGCGCCTCACCCGCCCCAGCGAGCAGCACACAGCCTGATAGAAGACGTTGGACGAGCCAAGACACCAGCACGCATACCGGTCGTGTGTGTAATGGTAATAGATGTTCGGGGGAATAGCGGTTACATTGGTAGTAACAACCAGGACGATCTTTAGTGGGGACAGGAAAACTGCGTGTGTGCTTTTCCTTCGAAGGTTCAATACAATGGATTACGAATATTTGATATACGGCGGAAGGAAGCGAAGATGCTGGAAGTTACAGATCTCGGATGCGTACGAGGCGACCGTCGATTATTCAGCGACGTCAACTTTACTCTAAGTTCGGGGTCCTACTTGCAAGTGCAGGGCCCGAACGGCAGTGGCAAAACAAGTCTGTTGCGGCTGATCTGCGGCCTACTTACGCCTTCAGAGGGTGACGTTCGTTGGCAAGGAGCGAATATACATTCGCTGGGTGAGGACTATTTCACTTCGCTCAGCTACATCGGTCATCGCAATGGACTCAAGGAAGAGCTAAGTCCCGATGAGAATCTACGGTTCACGAGCGGACTAGCAGGGATCGCGGTTAGCCGGGCCGAAGCTAAACGCACGCTTGCGATAATGGGTCTTGCGGGTCGTGAGCACCTGCCGGCCAGGTTGTTATCCGAAGGCCAACGACGCCGGACCGCGCTCGCTCGGCTGATGACTTGCGAAACTTCGCTCTGGGTGCTGGATGAAGTGCTTACGTCGTTGGATTCGTCTGCGGTACGATTCGTAACTTCGTTACTCGAGGAGCACTTGAACAAGGGTGGGATCGCGGTTGTCGCCACACATCATGAATTGGATCTCTCCGCAAATTCCTATCAGCAGCTCAACCTGGCATCGTGAGCTCTCCCTCCACCTTATCAATGTTTCGTTGGGTCGTGGTGCGCGATCTGACTCTAGCGTGGAAGGGGCGAGTGGATGTTCTGTCCACGCTCTTCTTTTTTATAATAGTTGTCAGTCTCTTCCCGTTAGGGATCGGACCTGAAACGCACTTGCTGAGGCTCATCGCGCCGGGGGTAGTGTGGGTAGCAGCTTTGCTGGCTTCGATGCTTTCACTCGGAAGGCTCTTTGCAAACGATTATCAGGATGGCACGCTCGAGCAACTGTTGCTGACGCCCCAGCCACTGTATCTGGTTGTGCTGGGAAAAGTGATGGCGCTTTGGCTGGTCTCAGGAGTGCCTTTAGCGTTGCTTTCGCCAGTGCTGGGCATCCAGTTTGGATTGCCAAGGAATGCGTTGTTCGTGCTAGTTGTGTCATTATTACTTGGAACTCCGGTACTCGCTCTAATAGGATCGATTGGTGCAGCGCTGACGCTGGGATTGCGAGGCGGCGGACTTCTAGTTTCCATACTCGTGCTGCCTCTTTATATTCCGGTGTTGATATTCGGGGCCGGCGCAGTAGACGCGAGTATCATGGATTCAGGTGTGCAAGGGAGCCTCTCGCTTCTGGGGGCGCTACTGGTCCTTTCTTTGGTCTTTGCTCCCTGGGCAACCGCAGCAGCTCTGCGCATATCTTTGGAGTAGTCTCTCTCTTTTTGCTAATTTTGAAATGAGTCAAAGATGAACTGGTACAAATACGCCTCACCGCCAAACTTTTACCCGTTTGCGGGGAAGATGATTCCGTGGTTTGCCATCCCCGCGGCGATACTGTTTGTACTTGGACTCTATCAGGGTCTTTTTGTGGCACCCACTGATTCTCAGCAGGGCGATGCCTATCGCATAATATTCATCCACGTTCCAGCCGCTTGGATGGGAATGCTACTCTATGTGCTTATGGCGATTTATGCGGCTATCGGTTGGGCATTTAATGCGCGGTTGTCATCCATGATGGCATCCGCCATATCCATCACGGGAGCGATGTTCACATTTCTCTCGCTTGTAACAGGTTCGTTATGGGGAAAGCCCACCTGGGGCACATGGTGGGTTTGGGATGCCCGTCTGACATCTACACTCATACTGCTCTTTCTCTATATCGGCTTCATCTCCCTTCAGGCATCGATTGATGATCCCAGACGGGCTGATAGGGCGGGCGCGGTTTTGGCGATCGTGGGCGTGATAAATGTCCCCATCATCTATTTTTCGGTGCAGTGGTGGAACACTTTGCACCAGGGTGCAACAATCAGGCTGATGGGCAAGCCTACAATGGCTCCACCTATGTTGAGGGCGATGTTAATCATGTTGGCGGCGTGCTGGCTTTACTCCATAGCCGTGGTGCTCATTCGTCTGCGTTACATCATACTCGAGCGAGAACAGAACGCCGCGTGGGCGGCTGAAGCCGCGGGGTCTCCAGTAGGGCAGCCCCGCTGGGGTACTTGAGAGCCTGAGCATGGACTGGTCAGAATTCTTCTCCATGGGCGGTTACGCCTTTTACGTTTGGGGTTCCTATCTGGTGACTCTGATATTGATGGGCGGCGAGGTTGTGGTTCTGCTGCGCCGCCGGAAATTGTTGCGGCATCAAAAGCGCAGTGGGTTGGAAACTAGAGGAAAGCAGTAAACTAATGAAACGACGTCACAAACGAATTGGCTTTATCGTTGCAGGGCTCACGGGTTTGGGGATCGCCGCGGCGCTGGCTCTTAGCGCTTTTCAGAACAATCTAGTGTTTTTCTTTAGTCCCTCTCAGGTAGCTGCGAAAGAAGCACCGACAGGGAGGACTTTTAGAGTTGGAGGGCTGGTTCACGAAGGTACCGTTAAGCGCGATACCGATGGACTGACCGTCAGATTCACGGTGACGGACACCGCACAAAGCATTCCTGTGGTCTACAAGGGGATCCTTCCGGACCTTTTCAAAGAAGGAAAAGGTTGCGTTGCCCAGGGAAGAGTCGGTGCTGATGGTGTGTTCTATGCCGACCAGGTGTTGGCTAAGCACGACGAAAATTACATGCCACCGGAAGCGGGACAGGCGATCGACAAGGCTAAGCATGCGCGCGAAGCTGGCAAAACTGTGGTCGATAAATAGGATGACTGCTCTTCGCCGTTAGGATGGTGAGTTAAGCTTGTCATTTATGGCCTGCAAGGAAAGCACTAGAGACTGATCAAATTAGAATGGAAGGATATTTCACCGACGAAATCATATGGAGCATGTTCTGCTCCAATGCAGAACCGCGAGCGGTAGCGACCGGATCCAAGCACTCAATATACAATAACCGCATTCAGATGAATTGAGTCTAGGATCCGGTCGCCACCGCTCGCGGTTCTGTAGCGAGCGACGTCGACTACATCATGGTCCCCGAAATCGGACAATTCGCCTTAATCACTGCACTCCTGCTGGCGTTGACGCAGGCAATCCTTCCGATGATCGGAGCCAGCCGAGGCAAGCCATCCTGGGTGGCCGTTGCTGCTCCTGCCGGTCAAGCCCAGTTCATCTTCGTTGCAATCGCCTTCTGTTGTCTCGGATATTCTTTCATCATCAATGATTTCTCTGTTCTCAACGTTGCGACCAATTCCAACTCCCGGTTGCCACTTCATTATCGGCTCGCGGCCACGTGGGGATCTCACGAGGGTTCCCTCCTGCTTTGGTCTTTAATGCTCGGTCTTTGGACTGCGGCGGTAACGCTCTTCAGTCGTCACCTTCCCGACGATATGGTGGCGCGCGTCTTGAGCGTGATGGGCGTAATCAGCGTGGGCTTCCTCTTGTTTATGTTGCTCACCTCGAATCCGTTTGACCGCTTGATCCCTGCAGCGCCGGACGGTCGGGACCTTAATCCCCTGCTCCAGGATCCGGCGATGGTGGTCCACCCACCGATGCTTTACATGGGCTACGTGGGCTTTTCCGTGGCTTTCGCTTTTGCCATCGCCGCCTTGATTGGGGGCAGATTAGATGCGACCTGGGCTCGCTGGTCGCGACCGTGGACGACGGTGGCCTGGATGTTTCTAACTTGCGGTATTGCTCTCGGCAGTTGGTGGGCCTACTACGAGCTGGGCTGGGGCGGCTGGTGGTTCTGGGATCCGGTGGAGAATGCTTCGTTCATGCCATGGCTGGTGGGCACTGCTTTGATTCACTCATTGGCCGTCACCGAGAAGCGCGGCGGGTTCAAGAGTTGGACGGTGCTGCTGGCTATAGCTGCTTTCTCACTGAGTCTGCTCGGAACATTTCTGGTACGTTCCGGTGTCCTGACTTCGGTCCATGCCTTTGCCACTGACCCGAAACGCGGCATCTTCATATTGGCTTTTCTCACCCTGGTGATTGGCGGTTCATTACTGCTTTACGCGTGGCGCGCCAAACAAGTCGGACTAGGCGGTAGGTTTGAGGTGGTCTCGCGCGAGTCCCTTCTGCTATCAAATAATGTTCTGCTCGCAGTAGCCGCCGGCTCAGTTCTGCTGGGCACACTCTATCCACTAATAATCGACGCGCTCGGCAAGGGCAAGCTTTCCGTAGGTCCACCGTACTTCAACACCGTTTTTGTCCCGCTGATGGTGCCGGCAATTTTCCTCATGGGCGTTGGTCCAATCGCACGTTGGAAGAAGGCTAGCGTTCCCGAATTGGCGGTACGCTTGCGCTGGGCATTTCTGGCAAGCGTCGCCACAGCGTTGTTGCTCCCGTTCGTGTTCGGCGAATGGAAAGCACTGGTCAGTCTCGGGCTGCTGCTGGCGACCTGGGTCATCGCAACCGCGGCGGTGAACCTTTGGGATCGAGTCAAGACTACCGCCGGCCAATTGAGTGTCTGGCAGAAACTGCGAATGCAGAGTCGAAGTTACTACGGAATGCAGTTGGCCCATCTGGGAGTGGCTGTGTTCATTATAGGAGTGACTTTGGTCACCGGTTATCAAGCGGAGAAAGATGTGCGGATGAAGACAGGCGATGCAGTAAACGTAGGTGGTTACGACTTTCGGATGAAAGGAGTATCCGACGTCATGGGTCCAAACTACCGTGCAGCGCGTGCTGAGATTGAGATCACCAGGGGTGGTGAGTATTTTCGCACGATGTATCCGGAGAAGCGTTCTTATTTGGTTTCCGAGAATGCGATGACGGAGACGGCGATTGATACCGGGCTGTTTCGCGATCTCTATATCTCCCTTGGTGAACCATTACCGGGTGGGGCCTGGAGCGTACGCGTTCACTATAAACCTTTCGTGAGTTGGATCTGGGGAGGCGCGCTGTTGATGGCCATGGGGGGCGGTCTGGCCGTTACCGATCGTCGCTACGCGCTGGCCGCACGCAAACAACGTGAGGCTAAGACCGTCGATCGGGAAGATGAAACGGTGCCAAATCTTGCCGCAGCATCACTCAAGGTTGAGCAGAGCAGTTAGCTGCAACAGAGTTTTTAGCTCCATAGGAGCCGCATGTTTATAGTACCGAGACCCAGTTTATTGATTCGCTCCGTCAGGAGCGCAATGTCGCCCCGCTGCGGCTGTATGCCAAAAATCGATTCTCGGCTATATACATTCAGTCCCTAACGGGACAAGTCTTGCTCCAAGTAGCACCGCTCCCCCATTTGGCTCGCGTCCGATTCTTGTGCGAGAGTCGGGCCAAAGAGTTTCGAGGTTAATTGTATATGCGAATCTGGCTGCCCCTGTTGCTGTTCGTCGTCCTCGTTGCCTTCCTGGCAATCGGCCTGGGACACGATCCCCGCACGGTTCCTTCGCCACTGATAAACAAGCCGGCACCGGACTTTCGTCTCACCCAACTGCACGAACCGACCAAGAGTTTCACAGTCCAGGAGATGCGCGGACAGGTTTGGCTGCTGAACGTCTGGGCCTCCTGGTGCGTATCGTGCCGCGACGAACATCCGTTGCTCGTTGAACTGGCACGCTCGCGGGCCGTTCCTGTTTACGGACTGAATTACAAAGACAAACGCGAGGATGCCCTCGCATGGCTGACGGAATTTGGCAACCCTTATCTGTTAAGCGCAACTGATACGGATGGCCGGATCGGAATTAATTATGGCGTCTACGGCGTGCCGGAAACTTATCTGATCGATCGCGATGGTGTGATCCGCTATAAACAACTCGGGCCCATAACACCCGGGATACTCCAGGACAAGATTCTGCCCCTCGTGAAGGACTTGAGCAAATGAAGCGCGTCGCGTTCCAACTGCTGCTGCTCTGCCTTGGGTTCATGGCCCTCTCCGCTCAAGCAGCCGCTCAAGAGGCCAAGCCCGTCGCGGATGATCCGGAACTCGAAAAGCGCGTCGTGAACTTGTCGCAGGAGCTTCGCTGTTTAGTCTGCCAAAATGAAACGCTGGCGGACTCGCGAGCGGACCTCGCCGTGGATCTCCGGCGTGAGATTCGAGAACAAATGAAAGCCGGCCAGAGCGACAAAGAGATTATTGCCTTTCTAACCGCTCGCTACGGACAATTCATACTGTACCGCCCTCCCATAGGACCCACCACCTGCCTGCTCTGGTTTGGTCCCTTCGTTTTGCTGGTCATCGGATTGGGGTTTCTCCATCGATATCTGAAGCAGCGACGCGAATTGATTAGTCAGCAACCGCTCTCGCCGGAGGAGCGCCGCCGGGCTGAAGAACTCTTGAAGGTCGCCCCGGCAAAGGAAGCGGTATGATTATATTCTGGCTCGTCTGCGCGATTTTTGTGGCCATTGCGCTGGCCTTCGTACTTCCCCCGCTGATGCAGGGCTCCGGCACCAAAGCGGATGCCAATGGCCAGAAGGAAGCCAACGTCGCCGTCTATCGCGATCAGATTTCCGAACTCGAGGCGGATCTTACCAATGGGATTGTCAGTCGGGAACAGTTCGATCAGGACCGGGACGAGATCGAGCGACGACTGCTAGAGGATGTGACTTCTTCCGACGCCGCCACTGTCAGAACTCTGAAGTCAGCGAAGGAGGGTCGCGGCGCTGTGTATGCCATCGCGTTGGGTTTACCCATCCTGGCAGTGGCTTTCTATCTCCGTATCGGAAATCCCTCTGCCGCTCCGACGCCGGTGACCGCCTCCGTTCCGGTTCCAGTCAAGGCCCCGACTGCAAACGGGGATGTCTCTCAACAACGCATCGAAGCAAACGTCGCCTCGCTCGCGAAACGACTTGAGCAGAATCCTGACGACTCACCGGGATGGACCATGCTTGCTCGATCCTACACATCGATGGGAAAGTATCGAGAAGCAAGCGCAGCGTACGCGAAGGCGACCACACTGAAGTCTGACGACGCAGACCTTTGGGCCGACTATGCGTTTGCTTTGGCGATGGCCAGCGAACAAACGCTCCGCGGCAAACCCGTCGAACTAATAAATAAGGCCTTACATCTCGATCCGGAAAACTCCAAGGCCCTTGAACTCGCCGGCAGTGCTGCATTTGAGGCCCGCGATTACAAACGAGCCATCGAATACTGGCAAAGATTACTAGAGAGAGTACCAGCAAATTCAGAAGTTGCCGGCTCGCTTACTGAGAGAATCAACGAAGCGAAAACGCGGGCCGGAAGCGCGGGATCAAAATAGACCGGGCCAATTAGACCGCAACGAGAGTCTTTCTCTCATGCTCAAGCCACAAAGCCAAAATTTTGTGAAAGCCCAGTCGGATCAGGGCTTGGAGCAGACCGAGAAACCGAGTGCAGCAAATAACTATGGGTTTTCTGAGCGTAGCCCTTCCGGAGACTGGGTTGTTCGAGCTGATTTTGATGTCTTCCAGTCGAATAATCCCGATGTGCCCGTGGTTTTGTCGGGGATCCGGAGCTATACAGGTAAGGGCGCCTGGCTAAGGCAACTAATGATCGAGAGTGTGATCTTAAATAACCGTACGGCCAAGCCAGTCGAACGGGTGAAGCTTGGGTGGATCATTATGACTGAGCAAGACCGCAACGCAGGTAAGAATCGAGAAGCGGCTCTGATACAGGGCCATACTAATTCCTTCACCTTTGAATCGTCCTCCAAACGTTTCAGGAAACTGAAATCTGTGCTTATTGATGCTGTGAAACCAGCGAAACCATTGCTTCGAGCTGGAGCGCTGAACGGAAGCTTCTATCTTAGAGTTAGAGTAAGTGAAGTATATTTCAGCGATGGTTCGGCGTAGAGAGAAGATAAATTCGTCGCGTTAGGGAAGCGATCTTACTCGCACGCTCGACCAACAGGGGCACAAATCACTTGTCCAAACGAAAGATGTGGTCCGTTTAACGAAAACAACCAAAGGTATTGCGAACAGGATCCGTTTCCTGGCTTCCTCTGCCGAAGGGAAAACTGCAACCCGCAAGAACCAGAAGCCTGTTATTGTAACATGTATGAATGCGCCCAATGCAGAGATCTGGATGGCGATGGCTGGTTTGACTGCGAAGGCGATTGCTGGGACGAAGCAAACAATGTTAACGCTTTCAATACTCATCCTGGCGCTGATGAGATTTGTAACGACGGAGTCGATAACGATTGTGATCCGTTCACAACCAACGACGGACCTGGCTGTATTACACCGACGCCAACTCCGACGCCAACACCGACGCCGGGACCAACACCCACACCCACACCTTGTCCTCCAAGTGGATCATGTGGTTATGTTCCCAGCGGACTCTATTGTAGTACCGGTATAAACACCTGCCTATATCCAGGTAGTGGATGTCCTAGCGGTACATGGCCTAATTACTCTTCTGGATGCTGCTGCTGGAGCTCTCCCGTCGTCGTTGATACGAGCGGAAATGGCTTCAGGCTTACAGATGGTGCAGGAGGAGTGGAATTTGATATCAACGGTGATGGGGTGAGGGACAGACTGTCATGGACGACGGCTGACTCGGATGATGCTTGGCTCGCACTCGACCGTAATGGCAATGGTGTAATAGATAACGGTACGGAGTTGTTTGGGGATAGAACGCCTCAGCCAGATCCACCGCAAGGTGAGTTTAGAAACGGCTTCCTAGCACTCGCTGAGTACGACAATTCAGCAAATGGCGGCAATGGTAAAGGTAGGATCGATCGGCGAGACGTCATCTTCTCCTCACTACGCTTGTGGCAGGATACAAACCATAACGGCATCTCTGAGCCAGGTGAGTTGCACACACTCTTGTCCTTCGATGTCAAGGCAATTGATCTTGATTACCGGGAATCGCGCAGAATTGACCAGTTCGGCAACCAGTTTAAGTATCGCGCCAAGGTTTACGACAGGCGCGGCGCGAGCGTGGGCAGATGGGCATGGGATGTATTCTTAGTTAGCGCACCCTAACCCTTAAACAAGAAATAGAAAGGGGCCATCGTTACTGGTGGCCTCTTTTTCTTTAGACACATAAAAGCGCACCCCAGTTTTTGAAAGGAATTTAAGAAATGGCGGCTGGTTTCTATTTCGATGAGATGCTTCCCGGCGTCGAGACTGAGAATAAGAGTCGGGCAAAAGATCTCAGGCGGCAGGTGGAGGTTTTCACCCTCAGTAACGGCTTGTTCTTACGAGTCGGGCCTATTGGCCTCGGTGGTCACCTCAAAAGCGGCCATACGTGGTCGGGTCAAAACCGGCCAATGGAGAACGTCGCCGGGGACAAAGTGAAAGTGGTTTTACGCTCCTGTAGTTCT